>JBDNHZ010000439.1:0-11807 GCA_041688515.1 Verrucomicrobiota bacterium | reverse complement strand
CCTCGGGGTCAACGTCATCGACGCCGGCACCAGCAATGTGATCGGCGGCGCCTCCGTCGTCGCCGTGGTCCGCGGCGACAAGGCCTCCGGCGAACGTTCCTACACCGCCAATGGCAGTGGCGTAGCCGACGTCACCTCACCCACGCACGAACCCCGCGACGAACCGATTCCTCCCGCCATCAGCGGCGTCGTCCAGATGACGCTGCGACTGAAGAAATCCGAGGACTGGTCCGGCACGGTCGTGGATGCCTCCGGCTGCCCGGTTGCCAGGGCCAGCGTGGCGCTGTCCGGCAACTTCGGAAACGTATCCCTCCAGAACGGCCGACTGGAATCCCACTCGGACAGCGTCATCGTCCTCTCCGGTCCCGATGGCAGCTTCAAACTCAACGCCGTCCAGAATCCGATCGCCGTCGTCGCCGCGTCTCCCGACGGCTTTGGCGTCGCCACCGTGGACGAGTTCCGCACCACCCGTCGCATCCGTCTGCTTCCGTACGGACGCGTCGAGGGGACGCACCGCGGGCGGGTGGACGACAACGGCACCGCCAAAATCAGCCTCCAACTCTTCACCGGCACAGGGGGTAGCTCCATCGGCGTCTCCGGCGACTGGGGCGGCTTCCAGAACCCGGTCGCTTCCGGAGCCACTTTCTCATTCACCCGTGTGCCCGCCGGCGACCACCAGATTGTCCGCCTGGTCCAGGCGGGTGCCAACTCGTGGACCCACGCTCCCCTCAAGGACGCACCGGTCGAACCCGGCAAGACCACCACCGTCGACATCACGATTGAAGGAATCCGTGTGCTCGCACAGATCGCCAGCCCGCCCGGCCTCGACATCACCGGCTTCCAACGCCATGCCTCGCTCCAGTCTGCCACCCCGTTCCGCGTCAAGCCTGGCATGACCCAGAAAGAGATCGAAACCCTCGTGGCCAACCCGGAATTCATGGAGGCGATGAAACGCGTCAAACATTTCCCCTGCACCCTCCGGTCCGACGGCTCCGTCATTGCCGACGACGTTCCCGCTGGCTCCTACGACCTCCAGGTCTCCGTCTTCGAATCCAAAAACGGCAAAACCACACAGGGGCTCACGGCGATGCAAAGTTTCACCGTCCCCGAAGGCGCAGAGACCGGGTCCACCCTCGATCTGGGGCCACTCCCACTGGTCCCGCAGGTGCTGCCGGGCGAAACCCAGCAGCCGTAGCCCGGAGAGATCCACGTCCTCTGCAACGAAACGCCTGCGGTTTCCGGATCAATGCCCCGGGAGCGTCCAGCGTTCACCCGCCCGCAGGACCCGGTATTCTTGGCCCACCGTGTGGCATTCGCTCTCGAACTCATCGGGCGTCGCCGTATTGAACTCGAACAGTTCATAGTGGCCGGGAACCACGTACCGCGCCCCGATCGACCGACCCAGCCTCGCCGCCTCACGACCCCACAGGTTCCCCGACACCCGTCGCTCCGGGGCGCGCCCATTGATCGGCAGGAACGCCACGTCGATCCCCTGCCCCTTCAAACGATCTTCCATCCCCGGATACAGCACCGTGTCTCCGGAGTGATAAAACGTCCATCCACCCCAGCGGACCAGAAAGCCCAGGTACAACAGATGCCCTCCCGAATCGCGCTGGAGGGATTCGTGCGCGGCGGGTACTGCCGCGAACTGGATTCCGTCCCATTCGCCGCTCTGCGCGGCACCCGCCTGCCCTGCGCCAGGCTCAGGGACATCCAACCCCAGGATCTGCGCATCGGGTAGTCCCGACCGGGTCCGACTGAGATCGCGCTGGGATTCAGGGCAGACCATTCGGATGTCCGGATTCGACGCCACCAACGGTCCCAACGTCTCCGCGTCGAGATGATCGGTATGCAGATGACTGGAGGTCACCAGACTGATCCCGGTCAGGCGTTCTGGTGCCACCACCAACTCTGTCATGCGCACGTGCGGCTTGTCGGTCGCCGCATACTTGCGGGTCAGGGAATCCGACAGGTACGGATCGAACAGCACCGAGCGTCCCGCCAGATGGACCAGATAGCCCGACTGCCCCAACCACCAGACATGCGGGCCCGGGCTCGAGTGCCGAGCGGAGGCAACATCGGTGTCAAAGGCGTCATCCTGGAGGACGGGTCGGATCATGAGATGAATGGCGACGGACGGACTTTCTGGAAACGTGCCCCGCGCCGGCCCTGGGCGCGAGCCTTGGATCCACGGGCAGTCAGGAGCGGGCGAACTGCCCGTTCCCGCGTTCAACGGCGTCCCGATCGCGATCACACTTTGCAAAGTGTGATCGCCCTCCCGGGTCGCGTGACGCCGCGGGGGCAGGGTCAAGATGCGCCCGGCAGGCAGCTCTGACTTCCTGGGGCGAGTTCCACGAGTCCGTGAACTTTCCCTGCCCATCCAGAATGAGCCTCGTCACCTCGTCACCTCGTCACCTCGTCGCCGACGTAGGCGTCGACGTCAGGAGACTCTGTTCCCAAATCCCAGCCCTGCTGTTAGCCTGACCGCATCCAATGAAAGCGCTGCTGCCCCTTCTGGTGGCTGTTCCCGTCGCGTTGGCGGCGGACAAGGCCAAGATCGACCCCTCGAAGCTCCCTTTGCCGGTGCCACGCAAGGTGGATTTTACCCGGGAAGTTTATCCGATCTTCAAAGAGTCCTGCTTCTCCTGTCACGGCCCGGAAAAGCAGAAGGGCAAGTATCGCATGGATACCCGGGACGGAGCGTTCAAGGTGACCGACGACTACGGTCCCGCCATCAAGGCCGGCAAGAGCGAGGGAAGCGCCATCATCCACATGGTGGGCAATCTCATCGACGAGATGCTGATGCCCCCGCCCTCCGACAAACCGGGGCAATCCGAGAAGCTCAGCACCGAGCAGATTGGAATCCTGCGGGCCTGGATCGACCAGGGAGCCGTCTGGCCCGACGGCCCGATTCAGGAGGTGATCAGGCCGGTGACCTTTGCCGACGATGTTCGGCCGATGTTCGCCCAAGCCTGCGGTTCCTGTCACACCGGCGCTTCTGCCAAAGGCGGGTTTGCCGTGGACACCGCCGAAGCGGTGCTTCAGGGGGGATCCGGCTACGGCAAGGTGATTACCCCAGGCAACCCAGCGAAGAGCTCGCTGTTGACCATCCTCGCCGGGAAGGACGAAGACCTACCGGAACCCGAGAAGCACAAACTCCCCCCCAAGCAGGTGGCCCAGATCGAAAAATGGATCCTGCAGGGGGCGAAGTAACCGAACCCGCTCGGGCGTGGGGGGTGAAGCGGCAGGCGAGGACGCCCGCGGCCCCAAGGAGGGGCAGCATCAAGATGCGCGCTCCCTCGACCCTCACTCCATCGGCAGGATGGCGTCTCCGCTGGCCTCGTCTTCCTGGTTCTCGGTGATCACGGGCGCGATGGCCTGGAGGCGATCCTTGGGAGCGAGATTGATCAACTTGACTCCCATGGTATTCCGTCCGGCTTCGCGGATGCCCTTCACCGGGATACGAACCATCTGACCGCCCACGGTGATGAGCATGAGTTCATCGCCGTCGGCCACGGTGAGGGCACCCACGAGCGCACCGGTCTTCTCGCCGGTCTTCATGGTGATGACGCCCTTGCCTCCACGGGACTGGAGACGGTACTCCTCGAATTCGGTGCGCTTGCCGACGCCGTTCTCCCCGGCCACCAGGAGGGTGGCGGTGGGATCGACAATGGCGAGGGCGACGACCGCATCGGTGGCTTCGAGTTCGATGCCCTTCACGCCGGTGGCGGAACGGCCCATGGAGCGGACTCCCTCCTCATGGAAGCGGATGCTCATTCCCTCCCGGGTGATGAGGACCACTTCGTTGTTGCCGGAGGTCAGTTTCACATCCACGAGGGCATCCGTGACCTCGATGTTGATGGCGATGATGCCGCCCTTGCGGACGTTCTGGAAATCGGACAGGGCGGTGCGCTTCACGGTGCCCTGACGGGTGACGAAAAACAGTTCGTTGGTCTGTTGCCAGGTCTGTTCCTCCTTGTTGGCTCCGTACTTGGCGCCCGCGCGGACCAAGGTCTGGATCTTTTCGTCGGCCCGCAGTTCCAGGAGATTGGCAATGGAACGGCCCTTGGCGGCACGACCCATGTCGGGGATCTCATGCACCCGCTCCACATACACCCGTCCCAGGTTCGTGAAGAACATCAGGTAGTCGTGGGTGGATGCGGTGAAGAGTCTTTCGATGAAGTCGGCATCCTCGGGCTTCTCGGATTCGCGCGTGGACATGCCGATGACGCCCTTGCCCCCCCGTTTCTGGGAACGGTAGGAAGCCACATTGGTCCGCTTGATCAGTCCGTTATGGGTCAGGGTGACAATCGCACCCTCGTTGGCGATGAGGTCCTCGATGGCGATATCGCCCTCGTCGGGAACAATCTGGGTCAGGCGCGGCGTGGCGTGCTTGTCCCGAACCTGCTTCAGTTCGGCCTTGATGATGGAGAGGACACGCGCCTCGCGGGCGAGGATGTCGAGCAGGTCCTTGATCCGCTCGAGCAAGCCACGGTACTCCTCCTCGACCTTGTCGATTTCGAGGCCAGTGAGCTGGTACAGGCGCAACTCCAGGATGGAATCCACCTGACGCTCCGTCAGCGAGTACTTGCCGTCGACCAAGCGCCCGTCGGACCGCAGGAAGACTCCCCACTTTTCGACCTGGTCTTTGGTCCAACCGAAATCGAGCAGCTTGCCCCGGGCTTCCTCGCGATTCTTGGAGTTGCGGATGACCCGGATGAAATCGTCGAGGTTGCGCAGGGCGCAGATGTAGCCCTCGAGGATCTCGGCCCGTTCCTCGGCCTTGCGCAACTGGAAGCGGGTACGACGAAGGATCACCTCGCGGCGATGCTCCACGTAACAATTGATGAGGTCCTTGAGATTGAGCGTCTTCGGCCGGCCACGATCGATGGCGAGGGCATTGACCGAGAAGCTGGTCTCGAGCTGGGTGTGCTTGTAGAGGTTGTTGATCACCACCTTGGGGATGGCATCCCGCTTCAGCTCGATGACCACCCGGGTGTTCTCGTCGGATTCATCGCGGATGGCGGTGATCTCGGTGAAGCCCGGGGTGCGCTCGTTGACGAGGTCGGCGATCTTCTCGACCATCGTGGCGCGGTTGACGTTGTACGGGATCTCCGTGACGACCAATTGTTCACGGTTCCCCTTCAACTGTTCGATGCCCACCTTGCCGCGAATCCGGACCGAACCGCGACCGGTGGTGAAATAGAGCTTGATCCCCTCCATCCCACAGATGGTGCAACCCGTGGGGAAATCCGGCCCCTTCATGAACCGCATCAACTGCGGAATGGTGATCCCCGGATCGTCGATCTGTGCGCAGATGGCATCGATGGTCTCGCCCAGGTTGTGGGGAGCCATGTTGGTGGCCATGCCGACGGCGATGCCGGTGCCGCCGTTGACGAGCAGATTGGGAAAGGCTGCCGGGAAGACCACCGGCTCGTGCATCGACTCATCGTAGTTGGGAGCGAAATCGACGGTGTCCTGATCCATGTCCTGCATCAGGACAGCCCCGAGGTGCGTCAACCGCGCCTCAGTGTACCGCATGGCTGCGGGGGGATCGCCTTCGACGGAACCGAAGTTGCCCTGACCATCCACCAACCGTTCGCGCATGGCCCACGGCTGGGCCATGTGCACCATCGTGGAGTACACGGCCTGGTCGCCGTGCGGATGATACTTACCGATCGTCTCGCCCACGATGCGCGCGCACTTCAGATGCTTGCGGTTGGGCATGACCCCCAGATCATGCATGGCGAACAGCGTGCGGCGCTGGGACGGCTTCAGGCCGTCACGGACGTCCGGCAGAGCCCGTGAAATGATCACGGACATCGAGTAGTCGAGGAACGAGTTCTTGATCTCGTCCGCGACATTGATCTTTCCGATCTTCTCGTTGGTCGCGTAGGCCGGGATCGAGGCGTTGCCGGGTGGGATGATTTCGTCGGCCATGGATTCGAAGGAAGGTGGAACGGATGAAAGTGCGGGAGTCGGGATCTGGCGGTGAGCCCGGGATCAGACGTCGAGATTGCGGACGTTGAGGGCGTTGTCCTCGATGAACTGGCGTCGAGGTTCAACCTCCTCCCCCATGAGCCGGGAAAACATCGCCTCCGCCTCCACCGCGTCGGTCAGGTCGATGCGCAGGAGCTTGCGGCCCGCAGGGTTCATCGTGGTTTCAAACAGCTGCTTGGGATTCATCTCGCCCAGTCCCTTGAATCGCTTGATCTCGATGCCGCGTTTGCCGACTTCGGTCACGCTGGCGAGGATCTCCGAAATTGAGAACAGCGGACGCACCAGCTGGCGCTCGCCCTCCCCTTCGATCAGTTCGAACAACGGCTTGTCCTGTGCCGAGTAGTGCTCAATGGCAAAACCCTTCTTCGCGAGACGGGAGAGCAGTTCATGGATGGCGTGGCTCTCGAACAGAGCTTCGTGCCGTGCGCGCCGGGAGGGCCCATCCTTTCGGGACGCCGGCGTCAACTTCTCCGGAGGCTCCGTGGCGATCGTAACGGCAGTGGCCGCACCCACGCTCAGTTCCAGATCCGCATTGGCCACCGAAAAGGCGGAGTACTGCTCGTCGGTGAGGAAATAGTGGAGCGTCTCCACATTCCCAGCACGGACCACAACGAGGTGGCGCGGCAGGTCGCCCGTCTTGTGGTCACGGGCGTCAATGTACGCCTCGAAGTCTCCGCCCTTGCGTCGGATGCCGGCGGCCAGTTTCTCGAGCGACTGCAACAGTTCCAGAATCTCCGCCAACTGTTTCGGCGCAAGTTCCTTGGAGTCCGCCAGGTTTCTCAGACGGACATCCTCGGTCCCCAGCTGGATCAGGATCCGGTTCAGCGCGGCGTCGTCGTCCACGTACTCGACGCGCTTGCGACGGGTGAGCTGGTAGAGCGGCGGTTGGGCGATGTAGACGAACCCCTGTTCGATCAATTGCGGCATCTGCCGATAGAAGAAGGTCAGCAGCAGGGTCCGGATGTGCGACCCGTCCACATCGGCGTCCGTCATCACGATGATCTTGTGATAGCGGAGCTTCTCGAGGTTAAAGGTTCCCTCCCCTTCCCCGTCACCAATGCCGGTTCCGACCGCGGTGATCATGGTCCGGATTTCGGTGTTCTGCAGCACCTTGTCCAACCGGGCCTTCTCCACGTTGATCAGCTTGCCGCGGATGGGAAGGATCGCCTGGAACTTCCGGTCGCGCCCCTGCTTGGCGGAGCCACCTGCCGAGTCACCTTCGACGATGTACAACTCGGTGTTGGCTGGGTCGCGGTCGGAGCAATCGGCGAGCTTGCCCGGAAGGCCGCCGCCCGTGAGGGCCGTCTTTCGCACGGCTTCGCGGGCCTTGCGGGCGGCTTCGCGGGCGCGGGCGGCGGTGAGGGACTTTTCGACGATCCGCTTGGCCACTGGCGGATTGTCGTCAAAATAGTTCATCAACCCCTCGTACGCGGCGGAGCCCACAATGGAATCCACCTCAGGGGAGATGAGTTTGACCTTGGTCTGCGACTCGAACTTGGGATCGGAGTGCTTGACCGAGATGATCGCCGTGAGGCCTTCACGGACATCGTCCCCGGTGATCTGAGGATCCTTGTCCTTGAGAAGGTTGTTGGCCTTCGAATACTGGTTGATCGCCCGGGTCAGCGCACTGCGGAACCCGGTCAGGTGGGTACCGCCATCCGGATTGTGGATGGTGTTGGTGTAGCACAGCACCTGATCATTGAAGCTGTCGTTGTACTGCAGGACCGCTTCCAGATGGACCTCCACCGGCTTCTCCGAGGTGGTCATCTCGGTCTGTCTGAGGATGGAAATCGGCTTGGGATGGAGCACGACCCGGCCCTTGTTCAACTGCCGGACAAACTCCTCCACGCCGTCCTTGAAGAAGAAGGTTTCCGGCTTCGGCTCCGTCGCGCGTTCATCCAGGAAAACGATCTGCAATCCCGAGTTGAGGAAGGCCAACTCCCGCAATCGCTGCGAAATGCGGTCGACCTTGAACTCCGTGCTGTCGCGGAAAATCTCGGCGTCCGGCTTGAACGTGATGAGCGTACCGGTGCCCTTGGCCTTCCCGATGACGTCGAGTTTCTTGACCGTCTTGCCGCGTTCGAAGGCCATGTGATGGACCTTGCCATCCCGGGAGACCTCGACCTCAAACCATTCGGAGACGGCGTTGACGCACTTGGCTCCGACCCCGTGAGTGCCTCCGGAGAACTTGTAGCCACCCTGACCATACTTACCGCCCGAGTGCAGGGTGGTCAGGACCATTTCCACGCCAGGGATTTTGTACTGGGGATGGATGTCGACCGGAATGCCGCGGCCGTCGTCCCGGATGGAGATCGATCCATCACTGTGGATGGTAACGTCGATGTGGTTGCAATGGCCTGCCAGATGTTCGTCCACCGAATTGTCCAGCACCTCGGAAACGCAATGGTGCAAGGCACGCTCATCGGTGCCGCCGATATACATTCCGGGCTTCTTCCGCACCGCCTCAAGACCCTCCAATTTTCCCAGCTTGGATGAATCGTAATCCGACCCGGAGTTTTTCGTGGAATCTGACATGTGAAAAGCGTTGCCCCCGGGCGCTGCCGGGAGGGTGTTTCGAATGGGAAAAGACTATCAGTCGGGCCGGATGCGACAATGCCAAACTAGGCCTGCGGATTGAGGAAACCCAACTGGATGGGGTCCAACCATGTTCCCATCCCCACGGCTTGTGGGGACGCCCGGATGCGTTGCGCGTGGGACGCTGTGACTTCCACCTGAACGTCGGAACTCCGATCCACAGTCTACGGCTTCGCCGGAGCGGGCTTCTCAGCCCGAACAATCACCAGCCAAGCATCGTCCCAACTGTCCTTCGAATCGCCTGCGTAGATGATCAGCTTGCCGGCGGCCAGATCCTTGAGGGACATCGTTCGATTGGCGACCTGCTTCACCTCGCCTCCAGCCTTGATGCTGTGCATCCGAACCTCCAACTGTCCGTCCGGCAACTCCTTGAGTTCCACAGCGCAATGCTCGCTGAGAGTGACCTTTTTCGCCTCTTTCGACCCGACCGAGGCGGACTCCGATTTGACGACGAAGTAGTTCTTCCACCGCAACTGCCTGAGCCGCTCCCGAACATCCGGCTCCAGCTCCTTCATCTCCGAAGCAGGGGCTTTAGGCTCATCAGTGCCCCATACCAATTGAACCTGATACTTTGATTCCGCGGCGCAGCCTGAGAGTGTGACCAGCAGGAAAAGAACGAACCACCGGATGGTTCGAGATAGGGTCGTCATGGAAGGGCGGTTGACTGAGGAAAGATGTAAGTCGTTGAAAATCAAGACTAGTTAATCCAGTGGATCGTGACCCCGTCGGCATCGGACCGGAAAGTCATGCTGACGGTATCTTCCGACACGCCGCCCGCTGCGAATTCAGCGACTGAAGCATCCCATCGGGGCAAGGCGACCATGACGGCCACAGCAGCGACACCCAAGGCCGGCGCCAGCCATCGCAACCACTGGACCGCGCTGGAAGCCTCACGATTGCTGCGGGCCTCCCTCGCTTCGACGGCGGCGATGCGCTTCTGGATCTGGGACCAGTAGAACTCACGGGACTCCGGAACCTGAGCGATCGGTTCATGGGTCCGCACCAGATCGCCGAGTTGGCGCAGTCCCTGCACCAGGGAGCGGGCGTCCGCATCGTTGGCCAGCACACGTTCCACTTCTGCCCGGTGCTTGGCATCCAGTTCGCCATCCACATAGGCCTGAAGGTCCAGGGTGAACTCGGTAGTTTTCATTCGGATCGTTCTCGCTTGAGGCTTTGAAGGAGCGACGCCAGGCGCCGCCGTGCATAAAAGAGCCGGGACATGACCGTCCCGATGGAGATCCCAACACGCTTGGCGATCTCTTTGTACTCCAGACCTTCGAACTCGTGCAGGACCAGCACGGCCCGGTGGGCATCGGTCAGCTTGCCCATCGCTTCATCAATTCGACGTCGAACCTCTTCAGATTCAAGGCCCTCAGTTGGATTATTCTCCACCACCGGCATCTGCCGCTCAACGCCACCGGATTCCTCCTGCATCTCCTCGATGGACTCGGCTCGGGTGCGTTTCTGGCGACGGATCTGATCCAGACAGAGATTGATCACGATCCGCGTCATCCAGGTCGCAAAGGAGCTCTCTCCCTGAAACTGATGGAGACGTTGCCAAGACTTGACCCAGGCTTCCTGGGACAGGTCGACGGCATCCACCTCATTGCGCATCATGATCATAGCCCGGGCATAGATCTTGTCCCGGTGCCGGTGAATCAACTCTTCAAACGCTTCAGTATCGCCGTCCTTGGCCCAAGCCACCAACTGCTCATCTGCTGCGGAAGGATAATCTGATTTCAACGACATGGCATGGACGGGACTGGCTGGAAACTATTCAGCTTCCTTCCAACCCGGTTTCACCGTTTTGAAACATTGCCACATCTCGTTCAAAATTGATGCTTCTGAAACGTTACAGTGCCCCTTTTGAACTGGGAATCTCACCGGCAATCCGGGGGTCGTGCTGACAGGCAAAGTCCACCGCACGGGCGAAGGCCTTGAAGAGGCACTCGACGACATGATGCGGTTCCTCCCCGTAGAGGAGTTCCAGATGAAGGTTGCAGCGAGCTTCGTTGGTGAACCCTTGAAAGAATTCCCGCGCCAGACCGAACCGGAAGGACGACGACATGTCCTGCTGCCGGTCCTGGGTGGGAATGCGGCGGAGGGAATGCTGATCCAGCCCCTTCCACACCAGGTACGGGCGCCCACTGAAATCGATCACGCATCGACCGAGACACTCATCCATCGGAACGAATGCCTCGCCAGTGAAGGGGTTCCTGGGATCGAACCCGGTCCCGTAGCGTCGGATGCCCCGCTTTTCGCCTAGCGCCTCGCGGAATGCCTGACCCAGCGCAATGCCGCAGTCCTCGACGGTGTGATGCGCATCGACTTCCAGATCTCCCTTGCAAGTCAGCTTCAGGTCGCAGGTGGAGTGCTTGGCAAAGAGCGTCAGCATGTGATCAAAAAAGGGCACTCCGGTGCGCACCTTCGATGTGCCGCGTCCATCGACGACGAGCTCAAGTTGGATCGCGGTCTCCTTGGTCACGCGCTTCAGGCGCGCCCGACGTTCAATCATGTGGGCACGGGGTAGCGCAGGTGCGTCCGAAAGGCCACTGGTTTCTTGTCGGGACGCAGGAACATCAAGCGATCGGGCCCCGGATCCGGCATGGCTCGACCGCAGGCGAACAACCATGGGCAAGCGCTTGGGGAGGCATTCAAAAGGCCGGCGGCGATCATGGCGCGGGGGACGAGTGCGGCCTCCAGTCGAGGAATCTGAGTCGGACACTCCGGCGGCCTGCGTACTCGTTCAGTTCAGGAACCGCCACGATATCGAAATCTCCGGTGGGAACCGGACGGGTGCCCGCACTCCACCAGACGCAGTCGACGGTCGTCCGCCCGTCGGTGAGCTGAAACCGCCAGTGCTTCTGTTCCTTGCCCATCCGTTGAGGCGGGCGGGCGTGACGCAACCCGGGGATCCGCACCTGCACGGCGGGATTCCCCTGACCGAACGGTTCAAGCCGGGCCAACTCGACCACCGCCGCCTCGTCCAGCTCGGACAAGGGAGCGGTTGCATCGATGCGCAGGCCGGGAATGAGCTGATCTGAAGTCAGCGAGGCCTGGGCGAGGCGATTGAGGCGGTCACGGAGTTCATCGACGCGTCCAGGCTCAGACATCCTGACCCGGTGGAATCTGAGTGGACCGGGTTTTGCTTGGCGCGAGCGGTTTGAAGACCATCCGTAACGAGGTTTCCGGAAATTCCGTTTCGGTCGCGG
>JBDNHZ010000438.1:0-7845 GCA_041688515.1 Verrucomicrobiota bacterium | reverse complement strand
GTTGCGCTTGAACGCATCGTCCGGGAGGCGGATGGCACCGAGCAGGTCGGCCTGACGCGCGACGAACTCGCGCAGGGCGAACTCCTTTTTCTCGAAGGTTCCCCGTGAGGTGATGAAGGCCATCAGTCCGCCGGGGCGGACTTTCGCCAATGTTGCGGCGCAGAAGTAGTCGTGGATCAGGAAGCGCGGGAAGCGTGGGTCGAAAGGCCGGTGGTCGCCAAAGGGGACGTTCGAGATGGCCACATCATAAAAGTTATCGGCCAGCTTCGTGTCCTCGAAGGCGGAATGACGAAGGTCAGCATCGGGGTAGAGCGCCTTGGCCAACCGGGCGGTGAGCGAATCAATCTCGATGCCGGTGAAGATCGAGCGGGACCGCATTCCATCGGGCATGAGACCGAGGAAGTGCCCCAACCCGCAGGCGGGTTCGAGCACACGGCCGCTCAAGAACCCGAAGCGTTCCAGCGCGCCATATATGGCACCAATGATGGTGGGTGACGTGTAGTGGGCGTTGAGGGTGGTCGCTCGGGCCGAGGCGAGTTCATCAGACGTCAGCAGCTCTTCGAGCCGTTGCCGCTGATCCTGCCAGCCCGCGTTGGCGGCATTGAAGACCTGCCGCAGTCCGCCCCAACCGACATAGCGCACCAGCGCGCGCAGTTCGGACCCGGTGGCTCCACGGCCTTCCGGTTCCAGCCGCTTGAGCAGCGCGATGGCGGTGAGGTTGCCCTCGCATTTCTGCCGCAAGGAACCTTCGCCGAGGTGGTCGGCTACGGTGATCTGGAAACGGGTGGATCGGGGAACGATGGGTTCCGTGGGGCGGACTGGTTCCGGTTCAAACTGGATTTCCGGAAGCTCGATGACCGGCGTCACCGGGAATGGAATCAACCGCAGGGCGGTGGCGTCTGTCGGATATGGACGACTGCGGTCCGCCGGGCTGGCCGGGGACGCGAAGCCGAAGAAATCCAACTGACGTGAATCTCGGACGCTAAGAACTGGGGAACGACTCATGGCACAACTCCTGAGGACCAGACTGCTGATCCATTCCCGGTGTTATGCAGACCAAGTCCTCGGGTGTGCGGTCATTCACCCCGAGGGACCAAGGACGGCGTCGATCAAGACACCTTGGGCACGCGATTCCGGAAAGCCTCCGGCCGTTTACTGGGCGGAGGAGGCAGCAGCGTGATCCACGAGTGAGCTTGGTCGGCGAGCTTGGCCACCTTGAGGAGGTCATCACGGCCGAACGACTGGGTGCTCTTCCACTCGTCGCCGTCTTTGTAGCTGCGCTCAAAGGTGACGTTGTGGATGACGCCCTCGCGGGTGGCATTGGCCCAGATGGCGGCCTTGACTAGCCCGAGGCGGACCTCATGGACGGGACGCGCAGACTTCGGTTCATTGGTTTGTTTGGACATAGACGGTTCTCCTTAAAAAGAGGGTTATCGCCCACAATCCACCCCGGCCGGAGCCTTGCTTCGCGGTAATCGCCGCGAGCGAATGTTCGGAATTCGTCCCGGTCAGGAATGAAAATGGCCCAACTCGCGCAGGGAGCAGTAATCACGGGGACGTTCGGGGGTGCGTTGGCCGAGGATGATGTGATCGAGCACCTCGATCTTGAGCAGTTGCCCCGCCCGGATGAGATCGCGGGTCACGCGGATGTCCGCCTCGCTCGGGCTGGGGTCGCCGCCGGGATGGTTGTGCGCGAGGACGATGCCCGACGCCCTTTTCGCGATGGCCACGGCGATGGCCACGGCGAAGACCTCGCGGGCATGGACCAGCACCTGGTCGAGGATACCTTGGCCGATGTTCTCCACCGCGATCAGCCGACGACGGGTGTTGAGGCAGATGACCTGGAAATGTTCGACGGCATAGAGTCGGTTGGGCTCGCGCAGCACGTCGGCGATGCGTTCGGGCGTGTCGAGCAGCGGCGATTCGCGATAGGTTTCCTGGCTGAGGCGCTGGGCAAGCAGGAAGGCGGAGCGGATGGCCGCCGCCTTGGCTTTGCCGATGCCCTTCAATTGTTGGAGTTCATCGAATGACGCCCGGGCAAGCGGCGATAGACCGCCGAAGCGCTCCATGAGCAATTGGGCCGGTTTCAAACCGGCGAGGGATGACAACAGTTCGGCGTTGGACGCCTGTTCAAGCGATTGCATGGGACACCTCCGTGGGGGGGCGCGAAACAGCTCGGCCCGTTGCTTCCGGTTATGCCGTGGTCATCAAAGGACGTGCGCTCTACCGAACGGGTGTTCGGTGAACCGGACTCAGAGTGCGGGGAAGAGGGGCAGCTTGGTCGTCGGCACGAAGGTTCGGATCACCGGCCAGCAGGGCGATGACCTCGAACTCGCAGGCGGCCAGCGCCCGGTCCACTTCGGGCAGCGTCAAGTTGCAGACCGCCGCCGCGACCTTGCGGACCGCCTGGTTGGGATTGGTGGCCTCGACGGTCTGGCCGATGGCGGCCCCGTCGGGAACGGAATAGATGAGGGGGTGAAAGGTGGGCATCGGAAATCCTCCATTGAACAGGCGGCACCAACACGGGCTGCCCGGTTTCCCCGTTATGGCGTCGGCGCCGAAAGGTGTGCGCTTGGCTCAGAGGCTCATCTCCCGTGACACGACTGCGATTCGGAGTTCCCCCCGCAGCTCCATCAGGTGGAGGCTGAACGCGGGCGAGACGGCCGTTTCGTTCAGGGCGGCCACCACGCGGTGGGCCTCGGCCTTGTCGCGGGTCTTGGGCGACTCTTGTTTGAGGGTTTCGAGGTCCTCGGAGTAGTAGGTGCCCCAGCTGCGGCGGAAGACACGGAAGCGGTTTTTCATGGCTCGTTTTGCGGATACGAGCATGCGCCGACGTGCGCCTGACCCCTTACCGGGTTCCGGGTGGATAGGCCCGGGGTAGTGCCGGGCAGGTGACGGGGTGAGCCCGGTCACTGAAGAATCCACTGAAACTCGGGCCTCCTGACTTTTTAAACACCTCAGGCACAGGCACTAAGAGATGGAGGCGAGGGTCGGAATCGAACCGACGGATGGAGCTTTTGCAGAGCTCTGCCTTACCACTTGGCTACCCCGCCGTTGCCGGCCCGAGAAATAAACGCCACAGGGCTGCATTGGGCAAGGCGGAATTCCCAATGCCGACAGATTCAATGTCCACCGCCCCCCTCCCTCGCCCGCCCCGTGGCCCGCTCTCGGTTCCCCGTTCAAAAGTGGGCTTTGAATCCGGGAACATTCCGACGGAAGGTCGGGTCTGTGGCTCCGCCCGCATCGGGTCCCGCTTTCATCCCCATGTTTACTGGTATCGTCGAGGAAACCGGCCGGATCACCGGCATTGAAACCACGCCTGAATCCATCCGACTTCGCGTGGAAGCTTCCGTCACTGCGAAGGGAGTCGCGCTGGGCGACAGCATCGCGGTCAACGGTTGCTGTCTGACCGTTGTGGCGGTGGGAGGGCGTGGGAAGTCGCGGACGCTCGAGTTCGACCTGCTTCAGGAGACGTGGAAGCGGACCAATCTCTCGGATGCCATCGTTGGCTCCTGCGTGAACCTGGAACGTGCCCTGGCGGCGGGAGCGCGGTTCGGAGGACATTTCGTCACGGGTCACATCGATGGAACGGGGACGATCAGCCGCTGGGAACGCACCGGTCAGGATCATGTCCTCGATGTGGCGGCCCCGAAGGAAGTCCGGCGCTATGTGGTTTTCAAGGGATCCATCGCGGTGGATGGCATCTCGCTGACGGTGGCCGGCGTGACGCGGACGGGCTTTCGGATCTGGATCATCCCGCACACGCACGCGGTGACCGCCCTGCACGAGAGGAAGGTGGGCGACCGGGTGAATCTCGAAGCGGATCTGCTCGGGAAATACGTGGAGCAGTTCGTAAAGCGCAGCGGGCGAAAGCGGGGTTGAACCTAAAAACGCCCGCGGTCGGATCAACTGGCCGGAGCGCTGGGTTCCGGCGTCATCGGCTCGGTGCGGAAGGTTCCCTCCCAGCGGGCCATGACCGCGGTGGCGAGGCAGTTGCCGGTGAGGTTGACGGTGGTGCGCGCCATGTCCATGAGTTCATCCACTCCGATGATCAGGGCAACGCCTTCGAGCGGGAGACCGAAGCTGATCAAGGTCCCCGCGAGAATGACCTGAGACGCCCGCGGGATTCCGGCCATCCCTTTCGAGGTCAGCATCAGCGTCAGGAGCATGAGCAACTGCTTGCCGAATGTCATTTCGACGCCCGCGGCCTGGGCCACGAAGACGGCGGCCACGGCGAGGTAGAGGGTGGAACCGTCGAGGTTGAACGAGTACCCGAGCGGCATGACGAAGGAGACGATCTTCTTCGGCACGCCGAATTGGATCATGCGCTTCATGGCGTCCGGCAGCGCGGCATCCGAGGACGTCGTGGTGAAGGCGAGGATGGCCGGGTCCTTGATGGCCTTGAGGAATTGCAGGACGGGAATGCGGGCCCAGAGCGCGATCGGGAGGAGCACGCCGACGCAGAAAATCAGAAGACCGGCGTAGAGCGTGAGAATGAGCATCCCGAGCTTGGCGAGGATCCCGAGACCGCTGTGGCCCACGGTGTAGGCCATCGCCGCGCCAATGCCGAGCGGGGCGAATTTCATGACCAAGCCGGTGAACTTGAACATCACCTCGGTGAGCGATTCACAGAACCGGAGCATGGGGGCGCGGTGATCGGTTGGCACCTGGGCCAGGGCGATGGCGAAGACGATGGCGAAGAAGACGATTTGAAGGACGTCATTCTGAGCGGCGGCCTCGAAGAAGCTCCTGGGAACGATATGCTCGATGATTCCGCTGATCGTGACTTTGGCTGGGGTCACCATGACCGAAGTGGGGTCGGGCGCAGGCAGGCGGACGCCATCTCCGGGACGCGTGATGTTGACCACGGCGAGGCCGATGAAGAGGGCGAGCGTGGTGACGACCTCGAAGTAGATGAGCGATCGAATGGCCAGACGTCCGACCGCCTTGAGGTCATCGCTATGCCCTGCGATCCCGACGACCAGGGTTCCGAAGACCAAAGGCACGAGAATGCATTTGATCATTTTCAGGAACAGGTTTGATACGACCCGCAGTTCCTGGGAAGCGGTGGGAAAGAGCCATCCGATCAGGATGCCAATCACCATGGAGATGAGGATCCAGTGTGTGAGGCTGATGCGTTTCAAGAAGCCGCCCATATCGGTGGCGACGGTATCGGGCGATGCAATCGAGCTCGAAACATTTCCCATCCCCGGAACCGAGGATCTGATGGGGCCGGACACGGGCCAACCTCCAGTCAGGATGCGACGGCATCCGCTCGGGAGGTCAGCGCTTCGCGAAAGCGGGTGGTCACGCGGATCCGTTGATGCGCTCCCCACCACAGGCACCAGCCCGCGATCAGCACGAGCGGCGGAAGAAAAGTGAGGGCCAAACCCTGGCTCCAGAGCAACCGGCTCTCCAACGTGAGGAGGGTGGCGAGACCTCCGAAGACGCCGTAGCAAACGGCAGCAGGCAGAAGGTAAACCGAGTTCATCGCCAGACCGACGGCGAGGTTGATGGCCCGACCCTCGAGGACGGCGCGGGTGGACGACCAGCGGATGGCCCACGCGTACAGCGGCGTGAGGAGGAGCGCCGTGAGGTGCAACCACCAACCCAGGGCAACGCTGTCCCATGATTCCGTTCCCCAAGGCAGGTAGAGCACCACGCAGGCGTCATAAATCAGGAGGGCACCCACCGGGATCGACAGGATGCGAAGGAGCACCCGACCTTGGGCGCGGAGAATATCGGACGAACTGAGCCCGGTGGTCAGCAGGAGTTCGAAGGCACCGGCCCGACGCTGTTCCGACAGGGTGATGCCGGCCTCACCGGCAACCCAGAGCGTGAAGAGCAGGTGAAAGACGGAAGTCATGAGGCCGCTTCCAACGCCGAGGGTGCTCGCGATTCCGACCGAGGCGATCGACACCGATTGCAGGAGGAAGAAGGCACCGAGGAGCACCCAGGGCAGCCACGGCTTCCACACATCCCGGAGAGAGAGCCATTCCCAGGCACCGTGATTCAGGCAGGTCCGACGCCACGCCGCGCGTCGGATGATCCCGCCGTAGCGAATGCGCGAGGCGAACTGTTGCCAGCGCCAGCGCCACCCGGGTCCCCCGCCCTCCTGCCAGACAATGCGCACCCAACGGGCGGCCAACCACATCATGGCGAGTGCGAGGATCATCTGGAAGGCAACCGCCGAGACGCTGGCGAGCACCCCCTGGGAGAACGGCATCACCGGAACGTTGCTGAACGAGCCGAGGAAGGGCAGCGAAGGACTGGCCAGCAACAGCCAGGCGGCGTCCGCCTGTGGGATGGGATTGTCCCGGCTCATGAGGAAGGCGAACACCCCCCAGGGAATGAACAACAGCGCGAGGATCCAGGAGACGGCCAGACCGGCGGCCTGCCGCGGATCCCGGGCCAGCAGGGACGCCAGCAGGCCGGACACCAGCGAGAGGAACAGTCCATTGGCCAGTGCCAGCAGGAGCAATGCGATCTGGGTCAGGCTGACCCCGCCCAGCAGCACCGGGACGACCAGGACCGGCACCACTGCCACCAACTGGAACACGGTGTCCACCGCGGCGGCGAAGAGCTTTCCGGCAATGACATCCCACCCGCTGAGGTCGGTGAGGAAGAGCAGGCCCAGCGTCCCATCCCGACGCTCGCGTCCGAGGCTGTCGGCGGTCTTCTGGCACCCGAGGAACAGCGCCCAGATGCCGGTCATGCCGGCGACGGTATGGAAGACGACGGCACCCACCTGACCGCTGGAGGACTTGACTCCGGATCGGCCAAAGAACCAGACCAGGATCAGCAGGAGGAGAACGGCACCGCCGGCCGCCGCCAGTCGGAGTCGCCACGTCTGCGGACGACGGGCGGCCACGCGCAATTCCCGTTCGAGGATTGGGAGGAGGGTGCGCATGTCGGTTGGAGGGCCGGCGGCGCGGGAGCTCACGCCGCCGCTGCGGACTTCTTTTCACCCGGCCGGGTCGTCCCGAGGTCGCGGAATGAACCCAGAAGGTGGCGGCGGGCGGAGGCAAGCCAGAAGATGTCGTTGGCGGCACAGAGGAGTAACCAGAGTACGAGGAAACCGGAGGAACCGAACCCGCTCAACGGGCTACTGCCGGAAAAGCTGAGCAAGCCGAAGAAGGTCAGCAGCACCGCCACCATCAGCCACGGCACCACCAGAATCCGGAGGAGGACATGACCCGTGGTTCGGTTGCCGCTGACCTTCATCCCGATCCACATGCCGGACCAACCCATCGCGTGGGCGTCGAGCACCAGGAGGATCATCCGACTGAGCCAGAAGATGGACCATTCCCCGGCGGAATTGTCGATCCCCCACTTGATGCCGGTGAGGAGGAAGACGACGTCCACCATCAGAACGAGGAAAATGGGACCGCCGAACTGCCGTTGGAGGGCGCGCATGCGGCCTTCCACGATGTCCTCAATGGAAAGCGGGGTGGAGAGGAGGAGTTCCATCCCACCGCTGCGACGGTCCTCGTGGAACTGGCGGGGCGCTTCGGAAGCGATCCAGAGCTTCAGCGCCAGATGGATGAGGATTGACGTCGTGATGAAGGTCGGAGCCTCGAACCACTCCTTGCCGACCTCGAGACCGAAGATCCCGAAGATCACGGCGCACACGGCCAGCAGGATCCAGATGCTGACCCCGCGCATCCAATAGCGGCCGCTCAGCCAGACCAGCGGGCTCGATTCCAGCAACCGGGTACGCCAGGCGGCGCGCGCGGCGAGGTTCGGCCACCGCCAGGCTTCAATGCGCCCGATGAACCCGCGACGGCCAATGGAAGCGGGCTTGTCCTGCCACAGACGGGGCAGACGGAACGCGCTGAGGGAGAG
>JBDNHZ010000437.1:0-3515 GCA_041688515.1 Verrucomicrobiota bacterium | reverse complement strand
TCACCCGAGCGGTTAGATCCAGCAGGAGGGTGCCTCCGCTGCCCGTGGCGAAACTCTCGCTGGGATGCAGTTCGTAGTGCCACAGGTCCAGGAGTCCCCCCGTCTGCCGCCGCTCCCAGATTCGGCCCAGCGGATCGAAGATATTGGTGGTGACCAGTCCCCGTTCATCCGTTTCCACCACCTGCCGGGTGGCATAGGTTAGATTTCCCCCGTTGAGATTGGTCCGGGTGTAGCTCTGGTTCAGGTAAAGGGCGTCGATATTGGTCCGATAGGACGTGGAAATGAGATAGGCGATGTTGGTGACGGCAAGGCCGTCGGTGCTGAAGGTCCGAACCAGCCGCCAGTCCACCGCGTTGGTGTGCCCGATCATCCGGCCGTCGGCAACGTAGCCAAAGCGGTCAATCTCCCCGAGGGCGTTGGTGCGGGCGATCACCCGATGGTGGGAGTCATACCCGAGCTTCAGTTCCGCAATGCCCAGCGCGTTGGCATGGATCAGGAGATCAATCGCGTTGCCGGCGTAGGTGAACGTTTCGGTTCGGGACGGATAGCTGCCTCCCTGGCCCCAGCGCTCCGTGATCGAGAGCGGTTTCCCGAGGCTGTTGCGGGTCGTTTCCCGGTACCAGGTGGTTCCATCCGGCATCATCTGCGCCTCGACGGCCGGGTAGGATTCAGTGCCCGCGACTTCCGGCACCGTCTTGCCCGCGTGGTCGTACCACCGGACCGTTCCTTCGGCACTCCCGTCCTGGGACGCGGCCTGCTCCCACAAGAGGGTCTCGAAATACTCGCTCCATTCGTCGCGGAGTAACCAATGCCGACTCCGGCCTCGACGAAGATCGGACCAGTCCAGATCCGCGGTTGCCAGGTTTTTGGTCATGACACTGCGAGCGACGCCCGTCGGGTGGGCCGGCGTCTCGTCATAGCCGAAGTAGGCATTGACCCCGACGCTGCTGGTTACCGAAACAATGAACGAAGGACGTGAACGAAGCGGTTGGGATCTCATGGAAGTGGTTTTTGAGGAGGGCGCTCACAATGATGTGATTGGATCAAATCTCTAAACTCTTGCGACCATTACATTAGACATAAGTGACCTTTTCTTCTTCGGTGAAGTCAGGAAGCGACGCCCTCATGGATTTCGCGGATAGCCCCCTTCATCGCTGGCCTGCGTTTAATCCCCATATTGCCCAAACTTGATCTATTCCCAACCAGCCCCCCACTTGGTCGAGAACCCTTATCGATCCCGCTCCGCGTCTCCATCCCGGAGGGATGGCGGGAACGCCTCCGGCGTAAAAGCCACACCTCGGTTCGCGAGATCGGAACGCGCCGGGGTGGATGCGGCAGTTTCAAAGGCAGGGGGTTTTGGGACAGGCTCCAGGGACGTTGGAGCTGGGTTCACGCGAAGAGAGGCAGGGGCATCGCCTTTGCGCGAGATCGATTGACCTTCGCGGGACGGTGCCCCTTTGCGCTTCGGGTTCGGAAGGCTTTCTTCGCGCCTTCGCGGCTTCGCGTGAGGACTCCTGGTGGGGTGAATTCACGGATTCGACTGCGCTGTTCTCCGCGTCTCTTCGCGAGATTCCTCCCCTTCTCCACATGGATACTGCTCAGGTTCGGAAGTCAACCGGTGGTCCGGTCGTCCCGTCCCCGGGCGCCGGATTCACCCTGATTGAGCTGTTGGTGGTCATCGAAGTCCGGAGCTTTTGACTACCACGAACCCTATTGGCCCGGGACGGATTCCCCGGCAACATCGCCGCCATGAGCGCTGAATCCCGATTGGTGGAGCTGAATCTCGTCCTCCCACCCGCACCGAAGCCGGTTGCGGTCTACAAGTCCGTCGTCGTCCTGGGCAACACCGCCTATGTCTCCGGTCACGGTCCGGTCCGGACCGATGGCTCGCTGATCCAGGGCGTGGTCGGACGCGACCTTGATCTGGACGCAGGCAAGGCGGCGGCGCGTCAGGTGGGACTGGCGATCCTCGCCACATTGCGGACCCAACTCGGTTCCCTCGACAAGGTGCGGCGCGTGGTCAAGACGCTGGGCATGGTGAATTCCGCGCCGGACTTCTACGACCATCCCAAGGTGATCAACGGTTGCAGCGAACTGTTCGCCGAGGTCTGGGGACCGGACAACGGCATCGGTGCCCGGTCCGCCGTCGGCATGGGTCCGTTGCCGGGCAACATCGCCGTCGAGATCGAGGTCATCTTCGAGTTGGCCTGACCCATTGCTTCCATGACTCCCTGGCCGGGCATCACCAATGCCGACGAAATCCCCTCGCCGGCGCTTCTTCTCGACGATGCCCGCATGGCGTCGAACCTCGCCTCGATGCTCCGGATCGCAGGGGATCCCGCGCGACTTCGGCCGCATCTGAAGACCCACAAGCTTCCACCGCTGGTCCGCAGACAGGTGGAAGCTGGAATCACCAAGGCCAAGGTGGCCACCATCGCCGAAGCAGAAATGGCCGCCGTGTACGGCGTGCGCGATGTGCTCCTGTCGATGCAACCCGTCGGACCCAACGCGCATCGTCTGGCCCGGCTGGCAGCCCTGTTTCCGCACGTCCGCTTCTCGGCCATCGTGGATGCCCCGGAGATCGTGGCCCAACTCTCCCAGGCGATGATCGATTCAGACTGCGGCCGCGTTCTCGGGGCCTTCGTTGATCTCGATATCGGGCAGCATCGGACGGGCGTCGCTCCCGGCCCCGGCGCAATGGCGGTCGTCGAGGAGATCCTTCGGCATCCGACCCTTCAATTCCGAGGGTTGCACGCCTATGACGGGCATTTGGGTATCGCCGACCCGGTGGCACGTGAGGCGGCCTGCGACGCGGCTTTCGCCGGAGTGGAGACGCTCCGGGATCAGTTGGCTTCCGCGGGCATTCCGGTCCCGGTGATCGTTGCCGGGGGTTCGCCCACTTTCCCAATGCATGCGAAGCGGACCGGAGTGGAACTGAGCCCGGGAACCACCGTGCTCTGGGATGCCGGATATGGAACCCGGCTGGCGGACCTGCCCTTCGAGCCCGCGGCGTTCCTTTTGACCCGGGTGGTGAGCCGTCCGGCACCCGATTGCCTCTGTCTGGATCTGGGTCACAAGGCGGTCGGCTCGGAGATGGCTCCGCCGCGGGCGATCTTTCCGGCCCTGCCGGAAGCGGAAGCGATCAGTCACAGCGAGGAACATCTGGTCCTCCGCACGCCACGGGCCGGTGAGTTCGCCATCGGCGAGGTGCTGTACGCGATCCCATGGCATGTTTGTCCGACGGTCGCCCTCCATCAGGAAGCGTGGCTGGTCCGCGATGGCCGCGCCGAGGAACGATGGACTGTGGAAGCCCGGGCTCGACGGATCACGATCTGAGCCGTCGGCTCGCGATGGAGGGGCCCCTCTGGAGGGACGAGCTCCGCGAGTCCTAATCTGCCGCTGCCCCTCCTGGGACCGCGGGCGTCCCCGACCGCCTCACTCACGGCAACAGCCGCACTCGATAGAGACCCGTTGATTCTGCGGGCTCTTCCCCGATCCGGATGCGCGCCGCGGCC
>JBDNHZ010000055.1:0-1806 GCA_041688515.1 Verrucomicrobiota bacterium | reverse complement strand
GATCTGGAGCGTCTCGAACAACGAGGCCAGCGGGACGCCTTGGGCCTTGGCCTTGTCGCGGTCCACATCCGCTTCCAACTGCGGGACGGTGACCTTGAACGTGGAGTACACCTGACGGAGGGCGGGATTGGTGTAGGCGGCGAAGGAGGCGATCGTGGCGGTTTCCTGCAAGGCGGCGAGGCCGAGGGACGCGCGGTCTTCGATCTGCATCTTGAATCCGCCCGAGGTCCCCAACCCGTTGACCGGGGGTGGCGGAACCACCAGGACGAACGCCTCCTGGATCTGGCTGAACAGGCCGTTGAGGGTGTTGGCGATTTCGAAGCCGGATTGGCCGGGGCCCTTGCGTTCTTCAAAGGGCTTCAGGGTGACAAAGACGATTCCCGAGTTCGGGCTGGCGGTGAATCCGTGGATGCTCAGGCCCGGAAACGACACGGAGGATTCGACGCCCGGGATGGACGCCGCCAGGTCCGACATGCGGCGGATCACCGCATCGGTGCGGTCGAGGGAAGCGGCGTCGGGAAGTTGGGCGATGGCGATCAGGTACTGTTTGTCCTGCGCCGGAACGAACCCGGTTGGGACGCTCTGGAAGACCTTGCCGGTGAGCACGACCAAGCCGACGTACACCACCAGGGCGATCGCGGAGGCCCGGATGATGCGGCGAACGGCTCGGGCGTACAGGCCGGAGGACCAGTCGAAGAATCGGTTGAACGGGCGGAACAACCAGCCGAGGCCGGCTTCCATGGTGCGTCCGACCAGGTCCTTGGGGGCGTGGTGAGCCGGGAGCAGGAGGGCGCACAGGGCCGGGGACAGGGTCAGCGAATTGAAGGCGGAGATGACGGTCGAGATGGCGATGGTGATGGCGAACTGACGGTAGAACTGGCCGGTCAATCCACTGATGAAGGCCGTAGGGATGAACACGGCGCACAGGACCAGGGCGGTGGCGACAATCGGTCCGGTCACCTCCTGCATGGCACGTTCGGTGGCTTGGATGGGCGAGAGGCCGAGCCGGATATTCCGCTCCACGTTTTCCACCACCACGATGGCATCGTCGACGACAATGCCGATAGCCAGCACCAGTCCGAAAAGGGACAGGGCGTTGATGGAAAATCCGAGGCCCAACATCACGGCGAATGTCCCCACCAGCGAGACGGGCACCGCGGCCAATGGGATGATCGAGGCCCGCCAGGTCTGGAGGAACAGGATCACCACCAGCACCACCAGCAGGATCGCCTCGATCAGGGTCTTGACCACCGCCTGGATCGAGTTGCGGACGAAGACCGTCGGGTCATAGGCAATCGCGTAGTCCAATCCATCCGGGAAGGTCTTCTTCAATTCGGCCATCGTCCGGCGCACCGCATCGGACAGTTCGATGGCGTTGCTGCCGGGTTGCTGGAAGATCGGAAGGGCGACGGCCGAGCGGTTGTTGAGCAGCGATCGCAGGGCGAAGTCAGCGGCGTTGAGCTCGATGCGGGCGACGTCCCGCAGACGGGTGGTTCCTGTGGCACCACCGGACTTGAGGATGATGGCTCCGAATTCTTCCTCGGAAACCAGGCGTCCACGGGCGTTCACCTGCAGTTCAAACGGCACCCCGTTGGGCATGGGTTGCCCACCGATGACGCCGGCAGCGACCTGGACGTTCTGTTCGCGGATGGCGGCCACGACATCCCCCGCGGTCAGGCCGCGGGCGGCGACGCGGTCCGGGTCCAGCCAGACGCGCATCGCGTAGTCGCCCGAGCCGAACACCTGGACCTGTCCGACCCCGGGCAGGCGGGCGATGATGTCCTTGACCTGAAGGGAGGCGTAGTT
>JBDNHZ010000436.1:0-3498 GCA_041688515.1 Verrucomicrobiota bacterium | reverse complement strand
CCTAGGGCCTTGCACGATGCCGTAAACCGGTCGTGGGCAATTGCAGGCGAGCGCCCCAAGGCGGGCACTTCGACGCGTATCGAGTCTATGATGCCGAGCCTCGGGTGGGTTGGTCCAGCCACAGGAACTAGCGAAGAACCATTGATCGCAGCCAGGTCTGCCTTGCCGTCGCCGTCGAAGTCCCCGGTCTGGAACTGATCCGCCGAACTGAACGTCCATCCGGGCATCTCCGAGGAATAGATGCGCACTGGCTCAAACCCGGTGCCCGTGGAACGCAGCATCGCGATATAGTGCTTGCCCCAGTCCCGGGTGTTCGAGATGTAGAGATCTGTGCGGCCATCGCCATCGAAGTCCGCCGGCAGCACCTGATCGCCGGGGCCAAAGACCCAGGTCAATCCCTTGGCATTCTTCACCGCGCCCAGATTCCTCCAGACCGGGTTGAGCACCAGACCCGCACCGCGGGGAGGAGTTCCCAGCAGGGGATCGGCCGTTCCCAACACCCGGGGACCCGTCAGGTACAAGGTCGCCAATCGGCCGTTCGCATGGAAGAGATCCATCCGGCCATCTCCGTCGAAGTCCCCGCTGACCGCGCTCTGGAGCGTTCGATCCTGATAGGCGTCCACACTGGCGCGGAACCGGGCTTCACCCACTGGATTGTATCCATCGCGATCGTCGTCCATGACCCCCGAGAAGCTGGGACGATAGATTCCGGCGTAGAACTTGGTGCCGCTGGCGGTGGCGCCGGGGAACAATCCCACGTCGCGCACCTCCTCGGCGATGTCGCCCTTGGCCGTCGGGACCGGGCGCCAACCCGGGATCCATTCCCGCCACTTGATCGAGGCTCGCTGGGTATTCTTCGTCAGGTTTTTCCGGGAGGGCTCGCCATCGGAGTACTTCTCGCAATCGTCGTCCCCCTTGTTGCAATCGTACTCGTCTCCCAGATTGGCGATGCCATGTCCCAACTCGTGGTCGATTACTCGCCAGTTGCTCCCGATGGCGTCGCCGGGTTGGGCCTTCAGCGTCAGATAGACAAACCCCAGATCGCCCTCGGAACAGCCGCCCCGATCTTCGACATTGATGACGATCACCGCGATGTCCCATTCGGGCAGCAGATCATCGAGGATATTATTGATCCGGGTCTTGGAGATGGGGGCGGCATAGGAACGTTCGATCCAGCAACGGTCCCACTTGCCGCTGTACTGCATGCCGAGCGCCGTGTCCCGCTTCTCACCGACCTTGGGCACACCAATGCTGTTGACGCGCGTAATGCCGGACTCATCCGAGTAGGTGTTGATCTGATAAAGATTGAAGGTGTTCCCCACCGCACGGTGCATCCCGCCGCCAAAGCTCTTCTCCACCACCGCCGTCTTCACCCAGTCATTGAACTTCTTCTGGTCCGATGCCGTATTCGCGAAGCCGTCTCCCATGAACACCACATTGTACTTCTTCGAACGGGGTCCGTTCTCCTGGATCGGCGTGAGCACCGGCGACGGTCCGCCATGCAGTCCCGCGCCTGCGGGGGCTCCGGCCCTTGATCGGCCCGCCACCGTCCGGATCCGCTGCACCTCCCCCCCGTCAATCACGCCAACGGCTTCCACCTGCGACAATTGTCGCAGGAACGACTCGGCCGTCAGTGGGCCCTCGGCCAGTTCTCCGGTCACTTTGTAGATCTCCACCGACAGCCCCGACAAATCCGTGTCCACCGGCAGCACCGGCAGAGCTAGCCTCAACGAGCCCGAGGCGGATCGATAGTGGGGAGATTCGTCGTCCGGCGCGTAGAAACGATGCCCGAGGAACGGATCATGAAAGGTGGCGATGCCGTAGATGTTCGAAGGTTCCGTCCGCGCCAACGGCGACCGGTACAGCACCACGAAATCGTCGGCCGACATTCCCCCTTCCGGAACCGGCCTTCGCGCGTCCCCCCGGCATTCCACCGCACTGGCAAGCACGACGGATCCGTTGATTCCCAGTTCCACGTGCAGACGGATGTGCCGCCCTGACTCCGGACCGGCCGGCGTGTCGGAAGGCGACCCACCATCGGGAACCCCCGCCACCTCAGCCGGCATCGGCATGTTGATGTCCCGCGGCGGCATCTCGATGGTCGGTTGCGGCGAAGGCGGCTTCGTCGAGTCGGGAGGAAAGTCGTCTTCCGGAACCCCGGCACCCGGCGCTCCGGTCGGATTGGGCAACACCCCATTTCGGTCCGGAACCCGGACAAAGGCGGATTGCTGTTCGTCGGTCGGGGGTGCGACCCGGACCCGCAGTCCGGCCCTGGCCAACGCCTCTTCCAGGGACTCGGCCACTACCGAGAAAGCGGCGACCATCTCGACCACCGGATCGACG
Organism: Verrucomicrobiota bacterium; assembly: GCA_041688515.1. Classification (GTDB taxonomy): domain Bacteria; phylum Verrucomicrobiota; class Verrucomicrobiia; order Limisphaerales; family UBA9464; genus UBA6176. The sequence goes on along the minus strand of JBDNHZ010000436.1, from coordinate 1,155 downwards.
GATTCGGATTCCGGATAAACCTCGAGGCCCGTGTAACGGCGGATCCGACCCAGGAGCGAACCCACCGGGATCGGACCGGGCGCGACGATCGAGTATCGCTTCCCGTCATCCGCGAAGGTCATTGGGAATGTCTCGGTGACCGCGCGGTAGAATGCCGTCTGCGGCTCGCCACGGCCCTTGGCCACCAGGAAATCGACCGTGCCCCGAAGCGTGCCCAGGACCGGTTCCCCCACCGGTTCCCACGGCCCCGTCGCCAGACTCAGGCGTCGCTCCAACCGGACCCGCGCGCCCTCGACGGCCGTTGCCCGGATCTGCAGATGGTCGGCCGTATCGGAGGAATCCAGAACGCTGACCGAGACCTGGGCGAGGGCGGCGGTGCCGGCGGCAAGACTCACCAGCAATCGAGACAGGCAGACCCCCGTGGAACCGGGCCACCGCGGAAAAGGAGACTTCATGGCACTCTTTCCTACGGAGTCCCATGTGTCGGGTTACGCGGCTTCACCCGACGGGGCGCATGTGGACGCGCCCTCCTGGGACCGCGGGCGTCCTCGCCCGCCTCTTCCCTCCCTGCCTCCCGAGCGATCCCGCCATGCGGGGGCCGCGGCCCGACGATTTTCCGGGCAAAGCCTGGGTATCCACTCCGCGCATCGGGGCAGTTCCAAGCTGCACCCTCCATGCGCCTTCCCCCAGGCGAGGATCGACCCGGCTCATTGACGCTGGCAGGATCTTCCCATGCGGAAACTCACCGGGAAACCGTTGCTCGCGATGATCCCCGGAATCGGAGCCGCCTGGTTGGCCGCCTGCACACCGGACGCCTCCCAAGGCGACTCCTCCCCCCCACCGAGAGAGGTTCGCCCCAAGGATCCCACCAACCCGCTCGGCGCCATTCCCGTTCCCGCGCCCAGCCCGGATCCGTCACCGCAATGGACCGATCCAGCCCTGACGCCCGACCCACTCCGGGACCTGGCGGTGGCCCTGGCCGGGAGCGCCATTGACGCCGATCTCGACCGGATCGGGACCGCCCTGTCGGACCCGACGTTCCTCACGTTGTCGCCGCCGGCGTGAAATCCGTCTTCTTCCGCCGGTTTGAAATCCACCGGCGGATGGCGAATGCAAAAGGCCGCCGGAAGGGGTTTCTTCCGGCGGCCATTGCGT
>JBDNHZ010000435.1:0-15193 GCA_041688515.1 Verrucomicrobiota bacterium | reverse complement strand
CTGCATTCGCCCGCCCCCGATCAAGGGCAACACCGGCGACCAACGACTCATCCTCTCGAAGAAGTTCACGAATCCATCCCCCGGCCCAAAGACGATCGAGGGCCGATGGATCGTCCAGCGGAGACCGCTGTCGCGCACCATTTCTTCGGCCTCCCACTTGGTGCGGTGATACCGGGCCAGTGCCCCCGCCCGGGTTCCGAGCGCACTCATGTGAACCCAGCGCGACACCCGCTCGTCGCGGGCAGCGGCGAGCAGGTTTCGGGTCCCATCAACATGGACCCGCTCGTAGGTCTGGGACCCCACCTCGGCGATGATGCCCACCAGGTGGACGATCGCATCGCAACCGCGGCAGGCCGCGGCAAGTCGGTTCGGTTCAAGAATCGATCCTCGCGCCCACTCGATCCCCGACTGGGCGGGAAACGTGCCGCGGGAAAGGACCCGCACGCGATGGCCTTCGGCCCTCAGGGCCTCCACCACCGCGCGCCCGATAAATCCGCTGCCACCCGTGACCAAGACCTCCATGGATGACTTTACTCCGGAAATCGGGGAGGCCAACATCAGGGATTCTTCCCATCTGCGGTTCAGTCGTTGGCTGTTTCCCAGGGATTTGACCGCAGCGACGCGGAGAACGCAGATCCACCGCAGGGTTACGGACTCGTGGAACTCGTCCCTCCAGTGGAACTCGTCCCTCCCGTGGAACTCGTCCCCGTCGTGCGTGCCCAGGGAGCGAGGTCGTCCCACCAAGTGCCGAGGGGCAGCCGGACGACACTGCGCCACAGCACTGCCTTGACCTCGGCGCGACTGACCTTGATGCGACGGGACGGATCGAGGACGCCACCGCCCCGGAGCTTCACCAGAGTCCGGATTCCCAGCAGGACAGGCCAGGCACAGGCGAGACGCATCCGGACCTGTCCCCGAGGGAGCGAGGTGGTGTAGGCCCAACCGGCATCCAGATGTCCATCCGCCCGTGCCAGCCAACGGTGGTACACCGGTCCCAACCGCAACTCGTTCGTCGGATCCCTGAGGTCAGCCGGGCCCAGGCCCACCGCGGCCAATTCGTCCGCGGGCAGGTAACACCGTCCCTGCGCCAGATCCTTGGGCAGATCACGCAGGATATTTACCAACTGCAGACCCTGCCCGAACCGAATGCCGTCGCGGAGTAACCGCGGCTCGGAAGCAGCATCAACGGTGAACAGATGGGCCAGACACATCCGGGTCCAAAATTCTCCCACGCAACCCGCGACCCGGTAAGTGTAGTCGTCGAGGGCCGCCGCATCCGGGAGGGCCGCAACCTGCCCCGACGGCAACGAACCGAACCTCTTCAGGTCGAGTTCCTGTCCGCCGGTGATCACGTCCAGGACCTGCCGGATCCGGCTGACATCGCCGGAGTCCATCGAACCCAGGGCGGCGATCGCTTCCTCGATGCGCAGGAGCATCCTGCGCTCGGCGGAACTCGCCCCGGCGTCCTGGGCTCCGGCGATCCGGGAGAAATCCAGAGGTTCCCGGCGATCCCCACGGATCCGCGCCCGCAAGGCATCCAGCGCCGCCAGACGCTCGCCGACGGGAACCAGTTCGGTGTCAGCCAGGGTGTCGGTGGCCCGGGCCAGGAGATAGGCGAGCCCGATGGGACGCCCGATCCCCCCAGGAAGGATGCGCAGCGTCAGGTAAAAGCTGCGGGACACATCCCGCAGCAGACTCGACAGGAGATCGGAGGAACCGACAGCGGACACGCCCCCACTCAACCGAAAAACCAGGTCAGGGTCCACAGTCGTCCGGGAAAATGGGGGTTGCCGGGGCTTTTCGGACTGGTAGGCTCCGCTTCCCTTTGCCGGGCAACCGGCGGAGGTAACGGCCTGTAAACGTCCGGTGGCAAGGTTCACCGGCGGCCATAACAACATCGTTATTGAATCCGGTCCTTCCGCCGGATGATCCCGCGAATGCGGGATACGAACCAATGGAAGCAGAGAAAAGAGTCACATGAGTCAGGTTACCATTCAGGAGTTGCTCGACGCGGGCGTGCATTTCGGCCACCAGACCCGGCGTTGGAACCCGAAGATGAAGCCCTTCATCTTCGAGGCACGGAACGGCATCCACATCATCAATCTGGATCTGACGGTCCGTCAGATCGAAAAGGCCTGCGAGTTCCTGGCGGAAGTGGCGGGCAAGGGCGGCAACGTGCTGTTCTGCGGCACCAAGAAGCAGGCTCAGGAAGCGGTCAAGGAAGCGGCATTCGCCTGTGGCCAACCGTTCATTACCGGCCGCTGGCTCGGTGGAACCCTCACCAACCTGCGCACCGTGAAGCGTTCCCTGGCGCGCATGAAGGAGATCGAGCGGATGGATCAGGACGGCTCGATCAACGCCTACGTGAAGCAGGAGCAGTCGATGCTGCACCGTGAGCACGCCCGCATCGCCAAGAACCTCGACGGTATGCGCACGATCGATTCCCTGCCGGACGCGATGTTCATCATCGACATCAAGCGCGAGCACAACGCGGTCGCCGAAGCCCGCCGCCTCAAGATCCCGATCGTGGCCATCGTCGATACGAACTGCGATCCCGACCTCGTTGACTACCCGATCGCCGGCAACGACGACGCCATCCGCGCAGTCAAGCTGCTGCTGGCGACCGTGACCGGTGCCATCGGCAAGGCCAAGGCCGAGCACGAAGCGAAGAAGGCCCGCAAGATCACCAAGGATGAGCCCGCCCCCGCCCCCGCACCTGCCCCCGCACCTGCGCCCGCGCCGGCCCCGGCGGTGGAGGCCCCGGCCGCACCCGCCGTGGCGGCCGAGACCGTTGCTCCAGCGGTGGAAGCGGCACCTGCGACCGTCTGAACCGTCCTTCCGGACCCACCCAGTGTTTCGGCCGATGTCTGGCCGATCCCGCCCCCCGGTGGCTGACACGTCACCCGGGGGTGAATGGGTCCGGTCTTTTCATTTCAACTTTCGAATTCCATGCCAGAAATCACTCCGGCCCTGGTGGGCCAGCTCCGCGCCATGACCGGCGCGGGTCTCATGAACTGCAAGAAGGCCCTCGACGAGACCAAGGGCGATCTCCAGGGAGCCATCGACATCCTGCGCAAGCAGGGTGCGGCCGCCGCAGTGAAGAAGGCGGATCGCGCCGCCAACGAAGGACTCATCGGCCAGGCTGTGGTTCAGGGCGGACGCGTGGGCGTCCTGATCGAGATCAACTGCGAGACCGACTTCGTCGCCCGCAATGATTCGTTCAAGGCGTTCGTCGCCGATCTCGCCGCCAAGGTGGCGAACGAACCGGGTACCGATCTGGAAGCCGACCGCGTTGCAGCCGTGGCCCGCATCGGGGAAAACATCCAGGTGCGTCGTCATCAGCGCCTCGAAGTCCAGGGCCAGGGCCTGATCGCCGCCTACATCCACACCGGCGGCAAGGTTGGCGTCCTGGTGGAAGTCGGTGCCACCAAGGAAGGCACGACCGCCCAGGAAGAGTTCAAACAACTCGTCCGCGACATCACCCTCCAGATCGCCGCCGCCAGCCCGGTGTCGATCTCCCGCGACGACGTCGCCGCGGATCTGGTCGAGAAGGAGAAGGAAATCGCCACGCAGAGCGATGCCGTGAAGGGCAAGCCAGCGCAGGCGGTGGCCAAGATCATCGAGGGCAAGCTCAACAAGTTCTTCGAGGGCGCCTGCCTGCTGGAACAAGGCTTCGTCAAAAACCCGGACCTCAAGGTGCTGGCGCATATCGGCACCCTGAGCAAGCAGCTGGGCGACGAGATCACCATCCGCCGCTTCCTGCGCTTCCAGATCGGCGAGCCGATCTGATCCCACCCCCGCTCCCCTCCGGGATCGCGGGCGGGAACGCCCGCGGTCCCAGAAGGGGCAGTGTCAAGATGCGCCCGGCACAGCCGCGGGTGCGAGTTGCCGCTTGTTTCCCTCCGGCGCTTCAGGCGCACTGACCTCTTGCCCGTCCGGGGAGATGGCTCAATTCAGGAGTCGCCCCACGCGCGGTCTCTACCAAAGTCACGACGATGCGCATCGGAATCATCAGCGATACCCACGGCCACCTGGACCCACAGGTTCGGGAAATCTTTGCCGGGGTCGACCACATCCTGCACGCGGGTGACATGGGATTCCCCTCGATCGTCATGGAACTGGAGGACCTCGCTCCCGTCACCGCGGTACTGGGGAACACCGACGACGCCCGGACCGAGTTCAAGGAGTTGGAAGTCGTGGAATTGGAGGGACTGAAGTTCCTCGTCCACCACATCGTGGAACCCCGCGCACCCAACGAGCGGTTGCAAAAGGCCTTTCTGCATCATAGCCCCGATGTGGTCGTGTTCGGCCACACTCACTCCGTCCTTCATGAGGTCATCGAAGGTCGCCTCTATCTCAACCCCGGATACTCCGGTCGCCGGAAGGGCGAGGAACGACGCTCGGTGGCCATCCTGCGGTTGGAACCCACCGGGATGGAGATCGATTTCATCGACCTTTGATCGCCCTCAGAGTCCGGTGGGATGATCGATGAACACGGACGGGATCCCGAACTTCCTGGAGATCCGTTCGGCCAGGGACCGGACTCCAAAAGTTTCCGTGGCGTAGTGGCCTCCGTAGAAGGCATTGATGCCGACGTCTTCGGCGAGCGCATAGGTCCAATGCGGGCCTTCCCCCGTGATGAAGGTGTCGACCCCCTCCCGGGCCGCCTGGGGTAACTCAGCTCCGGCGCCTCCCGTGCAGATTCCAATCCGCCGGCAGAGTGCCGGCCCGCCGGGAAGCAATCGAGGCTCCGCCCCCAGTACCGATGCCAGGCGCCGCCCCAGCTCCTCCCGGGCGAGGCCCTGTCGAATTTCGACCTGAACCCCGATGAACTGGCCCTGTCGGGCGAAGAACGGACGCCACGACCGAAAGCCGAGCGCACGGGCCAGTCCCGCGGCATTGCCGATGCGGGGATGCCCATCCAAAGGCAGGTGCTGGGAGTAAACCCCCAGGTCACTCTCGACCAGGCAGCGCAGGAGCTCGGCCCGACGGCCCGTCCAGGGCGTGGTCTTGCTCCAGAAAAGTCCGTGGTGGACCAGCAACAGGTCGCATCCAGCCTCCACCGCCTTTCGGACCACCGTCAGGGAGCCGTCCACAGCGGCCGCGACCCGATGAACGCGACCGCGGTTCTCGAACTGCAGCCCGTTCTGGGCCCCGTCGTAGTCCGCGAATGCGGCGGGCGAAAGGAGGGTGTCGGCGAACTCGACGATTCGAGCGAGGGAAACCCCGGCGGGCGGTGGACGGGCGGGCATGGCGTCAGGTGTCGAGGGCATGGCGACGAAAGCCGAGCTTCTGCGCGAGGATGCGGACCACGAAGCGCGGGTTGTTGGACAGGTACCGCTTCCAGAGGCGGCGAGGTTCGGCGCACAACCGGTACAACCACTCTAATCCACTTCGCTGGATCCAGCGGGGCGCCTGGCGAACGCGTCCAGCGTGAAAGTCGAAGGCAGCCCCGACACCCAGAAGGACGATGGCCGCAAGGCGGGGGCCGTACGAAGCCATGAACCGCTCCTGTTTGGGCGTGCTCAGCCCCACCCAGAGAAAGTCGGGACGCACGGCGGCAACCTGGGCGAGGAAATCGGTCTCTTCGGCGGGTTTGAGCGGACGAAACGGGGGAGTGTACGTCCCCACGATCCGGAGGCCGGGGAATCGCTGTTCCAGCCGGGCCTTGAGTTCCTCGGCAACTCCCGTGTTGCCGCCATAGAAGAAATGGGTGGCTCCGGAACGTTGGCTCCAGGCAAAAACCCGTTCCATCAGCTCCGGGCCATACACGCGCCCCATGTCGCGGTGGCCGGCCCAGCGCCCGAGCCAGACCATTGGCATCCCATCCGGCGTGGTGAGCAATGAACGGTTGTGGATCCGGCGCAAGGGGTCGTCCCCCTGGGATTCCATCACCCCGTGGACTCCGGTGACGCAGACATAGCCGCGAGTCCCGGTCCGGACGGCCGAGGCGAGGACCTCCAGGGCCCGGTCCAGATTGAGGACGCTGATTCCGACTCCCAACACATTGACGCGCGGTGGCAGTTGCACGGTCCCCAAGAATGCTGGGTGGGCCGGATCGCCCAAGTCCAAAGTCACAGGAACGCGTTGGAGACCTCCCGGGATGATCCTGGGGGCGCGGTCCCGCTTGGCGGGACCGCTCGTGCAGCAGGGAGGAAGATGCGGGCGGGGACGCCCGCGGTCCCAGGAGGGGCAGTGTCCCTCTGCGCCCCGTCCAAGAGCCTGACCGGCCCGGACGCTTGACGGCTGCGCAAGGCGGCGAGAGCGTCCGCGACGATTTATGGGATTGAATCCGGCCAGAATCAGCATCGCATCGGCTCCGCCTCAGGCGGTGATCCGGATTGTCGGGCGTGCCGCGGTGGAGCGGGCCCGCGACTTCGACGGGGCGGTGCGCCGATTGGTGGCCGAGGGCGTTCGCGACATTGATCTGGTTCTCCGGGAATGTCCGCTTCTGGACAGTACCTTTTCGGGGACGGTCGCGCTGCTGGCGGAGGAAGTGACCGGGGACAAGCCGATGGTCCGGTTCAACTTGATCGATGCGAAGTCCCGCATTGTGGACGGATTGGCCAACCTTGAGGTGCTTTCACGGTTGCAGGTGGCGCCTCCGGGCACCACGGCAGCGGCGGCCGGCGAGGAAGTGGAGTTGCCGCTTTCCCAATCGAGCCATCGGGAGATGGGAGAGTTCTGCCTCCGGGCCCACCGGGCATTGATGGCCCTGAGCGCGTCGAATGCGACCCGGTTCCGGGAGTTGGAGGCCATGCTTTCGCTGGAGATGGGAAAAGGTCCCGATCGATGAAGCCACGAGGGGGGCCTGAGCGCATCGCCTGGATTTCCTGCGTGGGCGAAAAAGGGGGGGCGGAGACCCTGATGATTGAGTGCCTCCGGTCGCTGGATCGGAGTCGATTCCAGCCGGCGGTGATCCAACTCCGGCCTGGACCGCTCGAAGCCATGCTCCGGGAGATCGACGTGGACGTGCATGTCCTGGAAACCCACCGGATGCGGGAGATCCCCAAGGTGGGGGGCGCCATCGCCCGGATCGCCTCGATCGCCCGGCAAAACGGCATCCGACTCCTTCATTCAAACGGATTCCGGGCGCACGTCTATGGCGGGTTGGCGGCGGCGGCGGCCGGGTTGGCGGAAGTGTGGACCACCCACACGGTGGAGCAGGTCCATCCCTCGACCACTGCGATCCTGGCGATCCCGACGGATCATGTGCTGGCGAACTGTCCACGGACCCGTGACTACTTCCTTCAGGCGGGCAAGCCGACCACCCTCGTCTGGCCCGCGGTGAACGGGGAAGTCCTTGATCACCACGTGGCCTCCACGCCGCGGGACCTGCTGGCCGCTCACTACGGACTCCCATTGACCGCACGGTGGATCACGGTGGGTGCCCGCCTCCAGCGGTTCAAAGGCCAGGACCAGTTCCTGAGGGCGCTGGCCACGGCGATGGCTTCCGGACTGCGGGAGGTGCACGGCATCGTGGTGGGAGGCTCCCTCTTCGGCCAGGAATCCGATTACCAGCGGGAGTTGCGGGAATTGGCAGCCGAGTTGGGGATCGCCCGGCACGTGACCTTCACCGGGTTCGTGCCAGACGCCCATGTGGCGGGATTGCTGGCAGCCAGCACCCTGGTGGCCCACCCGGCGTTGGAGGAGGATTTCGGCCTGACGGTGGCCGAGGCCCAGGCACTGGGAACTCCCGTGGTCGCCTATGCCGCAGTCGGACCGGCTGCCATCATCGAGCATGGACGGACCGGATGGCTCGTCCCGGTGGGCGACATCCAGGAAATGGCGGCGACCCTGAGGTCCGCCCTCGCATCAGGTGAGAGCTTGTTGCAGGCTGGAGGGGCGGGAAAGTTGCGGTGCCGCGCGGAATTCGGGGCGGATCGCCACGCGCGGGCGACCGAAGCGATCTACGGGCGGGCCCTGAGTCGGCTCTAGCGGTCCGGGCAAGCATCACCATCATGGCAACCACAGCAGCGATTCGCGGATCGATCCCGGCTCCCAAAGCCGAGAAGGAACTGCGTGGCCTGATGGGGTTGTTGACCCGGATCATTGACCAACTCCGGGGCAACATCCTGGCCAACCTGTTCTTCTTCGTGGCCTTGGTGATCGGCTTCCTCCATGGCTGGCTGAAGTTCAAGTATCGCTACGCGATCACCACTTTCGCCTACGATATCCCGATGGTCATCGCCTTGGTCTTGGTGATGATTGGAATGAAGCGGAAGGATGCGCTGTTCCCAGAATGCAGGGTCAGCACCGCGCTCAAGCTGCTGGTGGGATGTGCGATCCTCTATACCGTCCTGCCCTTCGATGTGCCTTGGCTGGTTCGGATCTCGTCGCTCCGCGGATGGTGTTTCGCCCCGTTGATGATGTTGCTCGGATACCACCTGGTTCGAAGCGTGCGGCAGATGGAGGTCTTCATCTGGCTGGTCATCCTGCTGGGCACTGCCACGGCGATCTACGGTATCTTCTTCCAGACCGAAGCCGAAGTCCGCGCCCTGATGTTGCTGGACCCGGAACTCGAGATGAAGCTGCGTGGAAGTTTCTATTCCACCAGCACCGGCTCAGCGTTCCGCCGTTACTCGACCTACGTGACCTCGGCGGTCTTTGGCTCGGTGATGGCCATCTGCACTACGTTCTCGGTGTCCCGAATGCTCGTCCCCGGCATCTCTTGGTTCCAACGTGCGATCCTGCTGGTCTGCTCGGCGGCCTGCTCCTACAGCGTGCTGCTGACCGGTTCCAGAACCTCGCTGTTGATGCTCGGGCTCGGGTTGTTGCTGACGACCATCTTCTGCCGCGGCCTGGCCCGGTTCATGTTCGTGCCCGCACTCCTCTTCGCGGCGGTCTTCGCCGGCGTCCAACTGACCGAAGGCAACGCCGGCGAGCGCTTCTCCACCCTGTTGGACTTCACCACCGTCGCTGGAAGAATGAACATCGTGCTGTCTCCAGCGATGTCCGCCCTGATGGATGCTCCGCTGGGCCACGGGATCGGTCGTTCAGGCCATGGGGTTCCCTTCCTCTTCTACAGCCTCTATCGCGATTTCACTCCGATGGGTGTCGATGGCGACATCGGGCGTCTGGTGGTCGACATGGGACTCGTCGGCCTGGTGGTCTACATCGTGATGCTTTACTCGGGGCTCTCGGACAGCATCCGCTGGATGTGGCGACTGCGCGATTCGAACCTCGGCATCATCGCCTCGCCAACCGGCACCCTGTTCATCCTCGGTTTGATCCAGGTGTTCACCGGCTCCCCGTATCTGGGCATTCCGGCGGGAATGCTGCTCTGGATCCTCTTCGGTGGGCTGCGCCGCGTCGTGGAGGAGTACGAACGTCTGGCAGCCGTCGAGGGTGAAGCCGTCGAGGACCTGCCCCAGTTCGTCTCGTTCATCAAACGCAAGCGGATGATCAGCATGTTTCCGGACGGGGCAAGACAGTTGAACCTCACCAACCGCGCTGAACCCGGTTCCGAGAAGGCCCGATTTGTCAGCGTCTCCGCCGCGCCGCGCCAGGAGACGGCCGCCGCCAACCGACCCACCTCAAAGGTCCGGTTTCTCTTCCGGCGTGAGCCCAGGATCCGCAAGTAATCGTTCCCTTTCCTCCGATGCCACCCGACCCCGCCAACGCTCCCCGACGTCGGCGTCTTCCGCGGTCGTTCAAGGAGCTCACGCCGTCGAATCATTTCAACCCCCGGACGTTCTTCCACGAGATGGTGTGGAAAGCCTGGATGACCGAGCGGGGAGGGTCGGTGAAGTCGCCCGAGTTCCCCCCGCTCAAGGCGGACGAACTCGCCCTGACCTGGATCGGTCATGCCTCGTTCCTGATGCAGTTCGACGGGTTGAACGCCCTGATCGACCCAAATTTCGCCAACTGGTTGTTCCTGCTGAAGCGTCTGCGCCGACCGGGCCTCCGTCTCGAAGATCTGCCACCCATCGACGTGGTCCTGCTCACCCACGCCCACTTCGATCACTTTCACAAACCCACCCTGCGCCGGTTGCCCACCCCGAAGGTCGGGGTGATGCCTTGGGGCTGCGGCAATCTGGCGCGCAGACTCGGATTTACCCGGATCATCGAACTGCGCTGGTGGGAGTCGTTCGGATCCGGCGACTGGAAAGTAACCCTCGTCCCCGCCAAACACTGGGGTGCAAGGACCCTCCGCGATGAGCACCGGGGCTACGGGGGATTCGTCTTCGAGTATCGGGGACGCCGGATCTATCACGCCGGGGACTCCGCGTATTTCGACGGCTTCCTCGACATCGGCGAACGCATGAAACCGGAAATCGCCCTGCTGCCGATCGGTGCCTATTACCCGGAATCGTTCCGGCGGGTCCACATGGGGCCCGACGAAGCCATGCGGGCCTTCCAGGATCTGAAGGCAAAATGGTTCGTTCCAATGCACTTCGGAACCTTCAAACTCAGCTTCGAGTCCATGGACGAACCCGCCCGATGGCTCACCCAACTCGCCGCCGAGGCGGGCATCACTGATCGGGTCCGATTCCTCGAGGAGGGCGTTCCCTCGACGTTTTGATCCCGAGACTCAGCCGCCCGATCATTCGCCGGTGTGCTCCACGCGGATCACCGTGGGCCGATCCTTCACGACCGACAATCGGGCGATCCGGGCGACCGCCCTTGTCAGCGCGGCATGCGGGGCATCATGCAACATCAGGATCACCGGCACCGTGGCCCCCTCGTGGCCCTCGGGCTGGATGATGGATGAAATCCCGATCTTCGCCTCCGCCAGCACCGCCGCGATCCGCGCGAACACCCCGGGCCGATCGATCACCGTCAGCCGGACGTAGTACTGCGAAGCGACGGTATCCATCGGCACGACTTGGATTGATCCCGAGGCATGCGCCACAAACGCTGGAACGCGCTCGTGGCTTCCGTGCCGGAGATCGAGCGCCGCGTCCGCAAGATCGCTGAGCACCGAGCTGGCCGTCGGATCCCCCCCCGCGCCCCGTCCGTAGAAAAGGGTTTCCCCGACCATGTCACCGCTGACGGCAATGGCGTTGAAGGCGTGATTGACCGAGGCCAGAACGTGGTCGTTGCGGATCAAGGCCGGATAAACCGCCACCACAATCCCGGGCTGTCGCGACTTCGAACGACGCTTCGTGGGCGGGGTCGCCCCGGAGTCCACCGTCTTGACCACGCCCAGCAGCTTGATGGTGTACCCGAGGCGCTCGGCAGACTCGATGTCGAGGCGGGTGACCCCGCGGATGCCCTCCACGTGGACCTGCTCCGGTCGCACCCAGAACCCATGCGCCAGCGACGCCAGGATGCCGGTCTTGTGCGCCGCGTCGTGGCCATCGACATCCAGCGACGGCTCCGCCTCGGCGTAGCCCAGGCGCTGGGCGTCCGCCAGGACATCGGAGAACTCGGCACCCTCCAGCTTCATCCGGGTGAGGATGTAGTTGCAGGTGCCATTGACGATGCCGCGGATGGATCGGACGCGATTCCCCACGAGCGATTCGCGGAGGACCTTGATGATGGGAATGCCGCCGGCGACCGAAGCCTCATAATACAGGTTGGCCTTGTTGGCGCGGGCCGCGGCGAAGAGTTCCTCACCATGGGCTGACAGCAGCGCCTTGTTCGCCGTGACCACCGGCTTGCCGTGGGCAAGCGCGGCCAGCACCACCTGCCGCGCCGTGGTGGTGCCCCCCATCAATTCCACGATCACGTGGACGGACGGATCGTGGACGACGGACTTCCAGTCATCGGTCAGCAGTTGGGCGGGGTATCCCGCGTCCCGTGCCTTGCGAAGATCCCGCACCGCAATGCGGGCCACCTCCAGGCGCACCCCCAACCGCGCCGTGAGCAATGCGGCACGCTCCGTCACGGCCTTGTAGACCGCTCCACCCACCGTACCGGCCCCTACCAATCCCACGTTCACCTGCTGCATCATGCGGGTGCAGAGCCTGCCCAAGTCGGGGAGGGTGGGGGAAGTCAAGACCGAGCGTCGGAGGGACGAGTTCCACGAGTCCGTGGACGTTCCCCGGCCGACTGGAATGAGCCTCGCACCCTCGTCGTACGGGTAGGTGCCCGCGCTGGCGTCCGGTACGCCGGTGGCGTTTCGGCCATGCGCCCGTGGTAACACCCAGGGCTCATCGCCCTGCGTTCCCTGCGGCCTCTGCGGTGAAACCTGGCTGGCACCTGAGCGCGGGACGGCCGCCGACCCGCGAAGGAGGGGTGGGTAGGTTTGTCAGGAGGGAGCCCCGAAACGACCAGGGCAGAGGGACCCCCTCGGTGAACCCATGTCCCGCGACCCAAGCGGTGGCGGACGCCACGCGCAGTTCGTGGATCAGGGGCGTCCCACTTCTTTCGCCGTCTTTTGTTCCTTTCGGCCAATCCGGTGCGGCTTCTCCACTTCTCGCATGGGGGCAGTGTCAGGATGCGCCCGCACGCGGATCCGCTCCAAAACCAAGCTTGCCAATGGAACTTCCTTGGATAGCGTGCCGGTTCCGACTTCGGCAAAACGCCGCATTTTTGTTGGGTACAGTTTCGTTCCACTTTTACAGGCTTATGGCAGTCAACGCGAATGACCTCCGCAAGGGCATGGCGATCCGTCACAACTCCGACGTCTGCGTCGTGCTGGAGGTCACCCATCGCACGCCCGGCAACCTGCGTGCCTTCGTGCAGGGCATCCTCCGCTCCATCAAGACCGGTAAGTCGATGGACGTCCGCTTCGCCTCCGCGGAAAAGGTCGAGACCGTCCCTCTGAACTCCGAGAAGATGGAGTTCTCCTACAAGACCGGCGACGACTACGTCTTCGTCAATCCTGACTCCTTCGAGGAAGTCACGGTGCCCCCGGAGATGGTGGGCGACGCCAAGAACTTTCTGGTCGAGAACGCGACCGTCACCATGACCTTCGTCGAGGAAAAGGTGGTTCAAATCGAACTCCCCGCCTCCGTGGTTCTGAAGGTTTCCGACGCCCCCGAGGGCGTGAAGGGCGACTCCGCCAACAACGTCCAGAAACTCGTCACCCTCGAGACCGGCGTTCAGGTGCAGGTTCCCCTCTTCATCAAGACCGGCGAGAAGCTCAAGATCGACACCCGGACCGGCAAGTACATGGAACGCGCCTGAGCCGTCCATCCGCCCACCAGGGATCTTCCCCGAACGTCCAACGCCCCCGGATCCAATCCCGGGGGCGTTTGGCTTTTCTGTCCCGCCCCGGGCTTGAATCTTCTCCCAGCCCACTTCCACCCTTTCCTGTGCCTCGCATCACCCGTCTTTCGGTCCGCGACATCCGGTTCCCGACCTCGTTTCATCTGGACGGATCGGACGCCATGAACCCGGACCCGGACTATTCCTCCGCGTACGTGGTCGTGCACACGGACACCGGGCTCGAAGGCCACGGCTCCACTTTCACCATTGGCCGCGGCAACGACGTGGTCTGCGCCGCCATCCACGCGCACGAACACCTCGTGATCGGACGCGACCTCGCCGAGTTTACCTCGGCTCCCGGGGCGTTCTGGCGGCATCTGACCGGCGACTCGCAACTGCGCTGGATCGGCCCCGACAAAGGCGTGGTCCATCTCGCCCTGGCGGCGATTGTGAATGCGCTCTGGGACCTGTGGGGCAAACAGGCCGGCCAACCCGTCTGGCGCCTGGTTTCCAGCTTCACCCCGGAACAGTTCGTCGACTGCATCGACTTCCGTTACCTCACCGACGCCCTGACCCGCGACGAGGCTCTCGACCTGCTCCGCCGTCAGGTGCCAGGCAGGGCCGAACGGATCGCCCACCTCGTGCGCGAGGGGTACCCCGCCTATACCACCAGCGCCGGTTGGCTCGGTTATCCCGATGACAAGATCCGACGCCTCTGTCGCGAAGCCGTCGCCGAGGGCTGGACCCACATCAAGATCAAGGTCGGACGCGACTTGGCCGACGATCTTCGTCGACTGGCGATCATCCGCGAGGAGATCGGGTGGGACCGTAAGCTGATGGTCGATGCGAATCAGGTGTGGGACGTCCCCACGGCCATCGAATGGGTCAAGGCTTTGGCTCCGTATCAACCCTGGTGGATCGAGGAACCCACCTCCCCCGACGATGTCCTCGGCCACGCCGCCATCGCGCGGGCGTTGGAACCCCTCGGAATCGGTGTGGCCACCGGCGAACACGGGATGAACCGGGTGCTCTTCAAGCAACTGCTCCAGGCCCGGGCCATCTCATTTTGTCAGATCGATTCCTGCCGTCTGGGCGGAGTGAACGAGAACCTCGCGGTGCTGCTGCTGGCGGCAAAGTTCGGTGTGCCCGTCTGCCCTCACGCCGGCGGAGTAGGCCTGTGCGAGTTCGTCCAGCACCTCTCCATGATTGATTACACCTGCGTGAGTGGCTCGCTTGAGAACCGCGTGTGCGAGTTCGTCGATCATCTGCACGAACACTTCATCGAGCCCTGCCGCATCCGCAACGCCCGCTATCAGGTGCCCACCCTCCCCGGCTACTCCACCGAGATGCTCGCCTCCAGCCTCGACGACCACCAGTACCCCGACGGCCGCGTGTGGGCTCGACTCCATGCCGGAGGCGCTTCCGACATGGGCCCGGCGTGAGCGGAAGCTCCCCCTCTACGCCTCCGGCACTCCTGGAGGGACGAGCTCCGCGAGTCCGAAACTCCGGAAGTCGGCTTTTTGGGGACTCGTAGAACTCGTCCCTCCGAAGCTCGTCCCTCCGGCACTCGCCCCACACGAAAGCCCATGCGCCCGGTTGCTCCTCCGGGCTCTCCGCGTACTGTCCGATCGCTTTGGATCACTCGAAACCATGGTCGGACGCGGATCCCGTCGTCGTCGCACGCGACGTCTGCAAGTCCTACGACGGACGTCCGGTTCTCCGCGGCGTCAGCTTCACCCTGCGCCCGGGCGAACGTCTTGCCCTGGTCGGCCCCTCCGGCTCCGGCAAGACCACTCTGCTGAACTGCCTCGGGGGCGTGGATCGGCCCGACAGCGGTTCCATCCGGCTCCACGGCGACGCTCTGGAAACCCTTTCCTCCGACGGGCTCGCGCGGCTTCGACGACAACGGGTGGGCACGATCTTCCAGTTCTTTCATCTGCTTCCCACCCTCACCGCCGCCGAGAACGTCGAGTTCCCCCTCCAACTTCTCGGGACGTCACCCAGGGAACGCACGGCCCGGGTCCAGTCCCTGCTCGAACGGGTCGGCGTCGCCCACCGCGCCCACGCCCTGCCCTCCCAGTTGTCGGGCGGCGAG
>JBDNHZ010000434.1:0-3805 GCA_041688515.1 Verrucomicrobiota bacterium | reverse complement strand
GGCGCAGGTCCACAGATTGGGAGAGAGACGATTTATCCGCAGATGGCGCAGATGGCGCAGATGGGAACAACCGCAGATTGCGGGGATAGAACGGACTCGGGAAAGAAGAGGTCCACAGATTGGGGACAAGGCGATTTATCCGCAGATGGCGCAGATGACGCAGATGGGAACAACCGCAGATTGCGGGGGTAGAACGGACTCGGGAAAGAAGAGGTCCACAGATGGGGAGGGAGACGATTTATCCGCAGATGGCGCAGATGGCGCAGATGGGAGGAGCCACAGATGGGGACAAGGCGAGTTATCCGCAGATAGCGCAGATGACGCAGATGGGACCGAAGGAAGCGTGGGATTCGGGACCTTTTTGGGCGATCCCGCGGAGGGAGTCAGTTGGGCTGCCGCCGAGGTTCTGTCCCTCCTCGGAATCTGTGTAATCGGTGTAATCGGTGGATGCCTTTGAATCTGCGCCATCTGCGGATAAATCTTCCCTCTCAGGTCCACTGAATCTGTGTAACCGGTGAAATCTGTGGATCCGCTCTGCCCCTGCAATCGGTAGACCTGCGTCATCTGCGTCATCTGCGCCATCTGCGGATAACTCGCCTTTCTTCCTCTCTGTGGATCTCCCAATGCGGAGGCTCCCATCGGTGGACCTAATTATCTCCCGACGCCTTTGTAGAGGTATCCGAGAGATTCCATTTCGTGGCGGTCCAACAGATTGCGGCCGTCGAAGAGGATCGGGGCGATCATGTGCTGGCGTGCGCTGGCCCAGTCGAGTTTTCCGAATTCCGGCCATTCGGTGGCAATGGCGACCGCGTCGCAGCCCATGGGAACATCCTGCATATTGTCGACATACTCGACGGTTGGGCCGGGGGGGAGGATGGGCTTGGCCTTCTCCATCGCCTTTGGGTCATAGACCCGGATGCTGGCGCCCTCCTTGAGCAGGCGTTGGCAGAGTTCGATCGCGGGCGAGAGCCGGACATCGTCGGTGTTCTGCTTGAACGCGAGACCGAGAACGCCGATGCGCTTGTCTTTCAGAACCCAGAGTGTGTCGGTGATCTTCTTGACGAATCGATCCATCTGATCCGCGTTGATGTTCTGAACCTCCTTGAGCAATCGGAAATCGTGTCCGAGTTGCTCCGAGATCTTGATGAAAGCGGAAAGATCCTTGGGGAAACAGGAACCACCAAACCCGATGCCGGCATTCAGGAAACGGCGTCCGATGCGTTCGTCCATTCCCATGCCGTTGGCAACTTCCAGAACGTTTGCGCCCGAGGCCTCGCAGATGTTCGCGATCGCATTAATATACGAGATCTTGAGGGCGAGGAACGAGTTGGCGGCGTGCTTGATCAACTCGGCTGAGTTGGTGTCGGTGATGATGATCGGTGCATTGAAGGGTTCGTAGATCTCGCGCATGAGCGCCGCCGGACGCGGACCGGAGACACCGACCACCACCCGGTCGGGGTGCATGAGGTCGTCCACGGCAAATCCTTCCCGCAGGAACTCGGGGTTGGAGACGACATCGAAATCGACCTTGGTCCGGGCATAACGCCGGATGGTCTCGGCCACCTTCTCACCGGTCTTCACCGGCACGGTGCTCTTGTCGACGATGATGCGATATGAGGTGAGGTTGGCGGCGATCTCCCGCGCGACCCCTTCGATGAAGGATAGGTCCACGGAGCCGTCGGGCTGCGGCGGGGTGGGGACGCAGATGAAGATGACGTCCGCTTCCTGCACCGCCTGGGCCGTGGAGGTGGAGAACCGCAGGCGTCCGGCGGCGACGTTGCGCTTCACGAGGTCTTCCAGACCGGGTTCGTAGATGGGAATCCCCCCGGCGGTCAGCATCTCGACCTTGCGCGGGTCGTTGTCGACACAGAGCACAGTGTGGCCGACCTCGGCGAAGCAAGCGCCTGTGACAAGGCCGACATACCCAGTACCGATAATGGCGAGTGATGACATGGGGAGATGACTCAGATTTTTGGAAAGGGTGAGTTATCCGCAGATGGCGCAGGTCCACAGATTTGGGACAAGGCGATTTATCCGCAGATGGGGACAAGGAGATTTATCCGCAGATGGCGCAGATGACGCAGATGAGAGGAACCGCAGATTGCGGGGGTAGAACGGACTCGGGAAAGAAGAGGTCCACAGATGGGGGACAAGGCGATTTATCCGCAGATGGCGCAGATGACGCAGATGGAAGGGGACGCAGGTTGCGGGGGTGGAACGGACTCGGGAATGAGCGGAGGTGTCCGGAGATGGCGCTACTGAACCAGATCGCGCGTTCGCTTCAATGGTTGGTGAGCACGATCCGTTTGTACTGGAGGCGCGGCAGGCCAAAGTTGATGAGCAGTGCCCTGCTCAAGCCTGAGGCCTTGAGGTAATTGATCACCTGCGATTCTTCGATCGTGCTCAGGTCATTAAGGGCTTTCAACTCGACGACGACGCTTGCGAAAGAAATGAAATCGACCTTGTAGAAGGTTCTTAGCTGGACGCCCGGTACCTCAGGTTTAGCTGGGCTTCCTGTTGGTTGGGGATTCCTCGTCCGGAAAGTTCCAAAGCGAGGGCTTCCTGATAGACAGCTTCCAGGAACCCATTGCCCAGTCCGTGTGGACTGTCATTGCGGCCCCGATAATGGCGAATGTCTCTGGATCGCGGGGAGACTCGTCCTCCATGAACTGCGCCATCTGCGTCATCTGCGGATAACTTCCTTCCATGGCGGGTCAATCAGCGGGCCAAGACTTGGGCGGCCCAGGGCTGGTTGTCGAGGTACCAGCGGACGGTCTTGCGGATGCCTTCTTCGAATCGGTGTGCCGGGGTCCAACCGAGGTCGCGTTCGATGCGGGAGGCATCGATGGCGTAGCGGCGGTCGTGTCCTGGCCGATCCTTCACGAACGAGATCAGTTTGCGTGAACCACCTCCAAGATCGGGTCGCATCTCATCCACCAGATCACAGAGCAATTCAACGATCCGCAGGTTGGCCCATTCGTTGTGTCCGCCGATGTTATAGGTCTCTCCGGAGACACCCCGGGTCAGCACCTGCCACAAGGCCTCGCAATGATCCTCCACGAATAGCCAGTCGCGGACGTTCATGCCGTCGCCGTAAACGGGGATCGGTTGACGCGCGAGGAGCTTCTGGATGACGACCGGGATGAGCTTCTCTGGAAACTGGTAGGGACCGTAGTTATTGGAGCAGTTGGTCACCACGGTCGGCAGGCCATAGGTGTGGTGATAGGCGCGTACCAGCATGTCGCTGGAGGCCTTGCTCGCCGAGTAGGGGGAATTGGGGGCGTAAGGCGTGGTCTCCGTGAAGTAACCCGTGGCTCCAAGCGAGCCATAGACCTCATCGGTGCTGACATGATGAAACCGGACGGAGCGTCCCGCTTCGGCAGCACCGGTCCATTGGGCGCGGCAGGCCTCCAATAGGTTGAAGGTTCCAACGATGTTGGTGGTGATGAAATCGGCCGGGCCGGTGATGGATCGGTCCACGTGTGACTCGGCGGCCAGATGCAGGACGTGCGTGATGTCGTGTTCGCGGACGACCCGCACGACGGATGCCTGATCCCGGAGATCCACCTTCTCGAATCGGTAGCGGGGATCAGAGGCCACGTCCCGAAGGTTGGCGGGATGTCCGGCGTAGGTCAGGCAGTCGAGATTGATCAGGCTTTCGACGGACTGCGTGGCCAGCAGGTGTCGGATGAGGTTGGAGCCAATGAAACCGCAACCACCGGTGATGAGAAGGTTCATACGGATTGCCAATGAGTGAGTGACTCGTTGAGCGCCTCAATGACGGTGGGCATTTGGATGCCTGTTG
>JBDNHZ010000433.1:0-4269 GCA_041688515.1 Verrucomicrobiota bacterium | reverse complement strand
ATTGAAGTGAGCCTCGTGACCTCGTCGCCTACGTAGGAAGTGACCGAAGCCTGTCCCAAAGTCTCCTTCTTCGCAGCTTCGCGTGCCACGATTTCCGTAGTCACCACTACCGCATTCACGCCGGCTCGGTGGGCTCTTCGTCTTCTTCCTCAGCCTCGGCGGCATAAGCGGCCTGGGTTTTCTGAAGCTTTTGGACAATCCAAGCAGCGAGGCCGACGCCGATCGCCGTAAAGATCATGACGGACCAACCGGCGGCGTCATGAACCCCGCGGACGGCATCGGTCCCCTTCGCAGCGCCTTGGTAGCAGAGGTAAAAGGTACGTCCCAGATTGCCGAGCACGGCGAGGCCGACGGAGAGAACACAAAGGGCGACGCGCCATCCCCAGGATTTGAAGAGGAGAAACCCGATGAACAACGCCGCCATGATCGAGGACTGAAGACTGCGGAAGCCGCTGCAGGCATCGTCGACACCCACCTGACCGGTGGATAGTTGGATGATGCTGCCGGTTCGCTGGGCGGCGATGCCGACCAGGTTGAGGAGTTCCTCGTCCATCATGGCAACGAAGTTCTGCAGATTGGCGACGACGAAGCCTTGGATGAACGAGGGAAGTGGCAGGGCGATGAGGAGGAAGAAGAAAGCGAAGCCAAGCGTCCCGAGGGCAGACGGTCCGAACACGTGCAGGATGTTGGCGGTGATGATCGCCATGGAGCCAAAGGCGAGGGCCATCAGGCTGGCGGGCATGGTTCCGAAGGCTGCCTGATAGAGTTGGAAGAGCAGCAGTGCGCAGACGCCAAGAATCGCCAGCACGACGGAGGGAACCGTCCAGCGCAACCGTGGCGCCGGCAAACTGGGTGCGACCTCCGTGATCAGGAAGCCGCAAAGGACCACGACGATCCAGCCGAAGTTCATCTCAGGGTTGTGGGACCAGTACCAACTCGTCTGGTAGATCAACCAACCAGCGGCGCACCAAGAGGGTAGCAGTAGCAGACCAAGGGCCGGCCAGCGGGGCGTCAGAGTCTGGAGATGGATCCGGTTCATCGGCTGGCCTTGCTCAAGTTGCTGGCGCCAACTGCCTCAGGGACCAACCACACGGGAAGCATCTCCTGCAACCGGCGGTCGGCAGCTTGAACACCGCCTTGAGCCACCGGGGTGGAGATCCGGAGAAACTGCTTCGGCCCAAGGAGCGGTCGCCGGGAGGCGAATGAGTCCCAAACCCGCTTCCAAAGCACCGTGTCATTCCATCGGTTGGCTTTGGTGATGCGGTCCGAATGCCCCGCGGCAACCACCCGGCGACTGACGGAGAAATTATGATCCAACCGGTACGGCAGCGTCTGGCCACCGACCAATCCAGCAAAGTAGACGAGCTCCGACTGGCCCTGAACGGTGAAGATGCGCCGCTCGAAACCAATCTTTCGACCGTGGATTTCCACCTCGATGAAGTCGGGATCCACTCTATCCAGATTCCATCCACCCTGAACCCAGCATCGGTCCGGTGTGTGCACAAACAGGCCAATCTCCTTCGGATCTTCCTTGAACCGCCGGGCGCCAAAGACACGGACCGGGACACTCCCCCGTTCGGTCCTGGTGAACTCGCCATTGATCAATCGATCCGCCACCAGCAGGCGCTCGGCGGACTTGTCGATCCCGATCACTTGGTAGGTCCAACCAGGCGCATTCGTCTGCTCGGCGAGCCATTGAACCGGTTGCCCGGAGTCCGTATGGGTGTACCAGACGCGGGGAAAGAGCCAAAGCAACACCACGACGGCAGCAAGGGCGGCAAGGGATTTCATGGTGTGGGTGCCTGTAGGCTGTCGGCCAATTCGCCCCAAGTCCGCGGCGTGCGCAGCGCGTCAAAGGGCGAGTTCCCAAAGTGGCGTTCGATCTCGACCATGATCTCCGCCAGGTCGAGAGAGTCCAACCCGAAGGTCGGATCCAGAAGTCTCAGCGAGAAATCCAGCCGGATAAGCTGGCCGCCATTCCGGCGGTTCACCGTCAGCACAAGCGATTCGATGCGGGCGCGGACTTCCATTGGAGATGAAGGTGACGGCAGCGAAGCGGTTCGACAAGGAGGCAGATGGATCCGCGGATAGTCAGAGTCTCGTGACGTCGTCTCCTACGGGTAGGCGACGAGGGTACGAGGCTCACTTCAATCGGGCTGGCAACGCTGTCGATCTTCCAAAACCGTGGCTGCGGCGAGGATGGGAGCAGGGTCGCGGGGCCCGATGCAAACCAAGGGGGTCCCTGCGTAGATGCACCAGGGCTTTAGATCGCGGTGGACCACGGCACCCGCGGCAACAATTGCACCCTCGCCGATGCTGACTCCGGGTAGAACCACGGCGTTGGTGAACAGCAGGGCATGCGCTCCGATCCGCACCCGGGATCGAGTCACACGCCGGTATTCTGCCGGGACGGTGGGGTTGGTCAGCCCCCCCTGAATCTCCTCGGACCCGGTCACGATGCGGACCCCGGCGCTGATGCCGGCGTAATCACCAATCTCGCAGGAACCGCCGCCGGAAATGCTGGCTTCGAAGGCAAGGTGAACGTGGCGCCCAATCGTGACTCCCTCGCCCGCAAAGATCCGGACGCCCTCATCAATCTGGCTGAAGTCGCCGATCGAGATCCGGGCGGGTGGCACGAGGCGGCATCCAGTGTAGACCCGGACTCCGCGCCCGCAGTGACTCAGGGTCGCCGCAAGAACTCCCAGATCAAGCAGGGTGCCCGGGCTCAGTTCCTTTGGAAGTGGAATGGAAGACATGAGAGTGACGTATTGTCAGGGCGACGATGTCCATGAGCCACCTGCGCCCCATCCCACAATGGCCGATTACGCCGTCATCCCGCCGTCCACCGTGATCTCGGTGCCGGTGATGTGGCGTCCCGCATTTGAAAGGAGAAAGCGAACCGAACCGACGACATCGGAGGGGTCCCCCAGCCTGCCAAGGGGTGTACGACGGCGTAGTTGATTCTGTCGGGTCTCGTCCAGTGAAGCTGTCATGTCGGTGGCGAGGAACCCAGGCAGGATACAGTTGGATCGGATGTTGCGGGAACCATACTCACGGGCGAGCCCCCGTGAGTATCCAACCAGGCCAGCCTTGGTGGCCCCATAGGCGGCCAGACCCGAGAAACCGGTTCGGGCGGCAACCGAGGCGATGAAGACGAGGGAACCACCCCGGGTGAGCATTCCTTTCACGGCTGCCCGGGCCAAAAGCATCGGGGTCACCAGGTTGACTTGGACACCCTGTTTGATGACTTCGGGAGAGAGCAGTGTCACCAATCCGTCCATCCCGACACCCGCGTTCGAGATGAACGCGTCAAACCCATCCAGCAAGCGTGCATCTGCGATGAGCTGCTCGACGCTGGCTGGATCGCAAAGGTCCGCACCGTGGAACTGGAACTGGCCGGGGAATCGTTGCGAAAGAGACGCTAAAGCAGGGGTCGCCTTGCGGGCAGTGCCAACGACCTCCCAGCCGTCGACGAGGAGGGCTTCGGTCATGGCGAGACCCAAGCCTCGGGAGGCTCCGGTCAGGAACACACGTTGGCAAGGGACTTGGGAGTTGGACTTGGTATCCACGTAAGGACTGGATGACGCAGGCTAGGCTCGGCAGGGGTCCAGAGAAAAATGTCCGCTTAAACCGAAACCTGCGCCCGGTATTGTCCTAGAAGGACGTATGAACGAATCGAACCAGTCGAGACGGAGAATCGTCCACCGCCAACCCATTCACATACCCGAGGGCTACGAACGGCTAGTCACGAGGACTCTCGATGCGTGCTTCCGGGTTCATCGGGAGTTGGGCCCCGGACTGTTGGAAGGGGTCTACGAGGGCTGTCTCTACTGGGAACTGCGCGAGATGGGTTTGACAGTGAACAGACAGGCTGCTGTCGATGTTCTCTACCGCGGGTGCCGAATGGAGACCGCATTCCGGGCGGACTTGATCGTGGATGATGGGCAAGGAAGTCGAGTTTTGGTCGAATTAAAGTCAGTTGCACAGATGGCACCGATCTTTCAGGCACAAGTTATCAGCTACCTCCGATTGTTGAACCTGCCGATCGGGCTCCTGGTGAACTTCAACACCACACTTCTGAAGGACGGAATCTCCAGAATTCTAAATTGCCAATGGGCAACTGATCCAGCATCCGGGGAAGGGGCGGAGGACTGACCGTTTACAGCGACGAAGCGAAGAACACGACGCGGGGACCGGGACAGGCCGTTGGCACGTCGCTACCGTTGCTTCGTCGTTGTTCAAGACCCTTTGGGTACCGACCCCGAGGGT
>JBDNHZ010000432.1:0-3326 GCA_041688515.1 Verrucomicrobiota bacterium | reverse complement strand
GCGGTGGCGGCGGTGGTGGCGGTGGTGGACACCGCTCGCATTCCGGTGGTGGGCATAACCAGCAGCGGCATCAGAATCAGGGTGGTGGTGGTGGCGGGCAGGGTCAACCGCGTCAACAGGGGCAGGTGCCGCAACAACCCGTCATTCAGGCGGAACCGGTCATCCACGACGGTTACTTGGAAATCTCCGAGAAGGGCTTTGGTTTTTTGCGGTCGGCCAAGGCTCATTTTGCTCCCAAACCGAGCGATGTTTTCCTGACTCCGGATTCGATCAAACGCCTCGCGCTTCGGGAGGGATGTCACATCAAGTGCACGGTGAATCCTCCTCACCGGGGGAACAGCCCGCAATTGCGTGAGGTTCTGGAAGTGAACACCCGTCCGTATCAGGACTACCTGCATGCGCTTCGGTTCGAGAACCTGACGACGATTGACCCAATCGAGAAGTTCCTATTGGAGACGACGCCGGATCAGTTGGAGACGCGGATCATTGACTTGGTCACTCCAATCGGAAAGGGCACGCGCGGATTGATTGTGGCTCCGCCCCGCACGGGTAAGACAACGGTCCTGAAGCAGATCTGTAATTCGATCACCACCAATCATCCGGACGTCCACTGTTTGGTCCTGTTGATTGATGAACGCCCTGAGGAAGTGACCGACTTCCAGCGGTCGGTGAAGGCGGAGGTGGTTGCCTCCAGCAACGATCAGGATCTTGAAACCCATGTGCGCCTCAGCCGATTCATGATCGAGCGGGCCAAGCGCATGGTGGAGGCGGGGAAGGACGTGTTTGTCCTGCTCGATTCCCTGACCCGGGTGGCCCGGGCCTACAACTCGGTGCATGGCGGTTCCGGTCGTACGATGACAGGCGGCGTGGATGCCCGCGCATTGGAGATTCCCCGCAAGATGTTCGCCGCTGCCCGCAAGGTGGAGGAGGGCGGATCGCTGACGATCCTCGCCACGGCGCTGATCGACACCGGTTCCCGGATGGATGAGCTGATTTTCCAGGAGTTCAAGGGCACCGGAAACATGGAGCTGATCCTAGACCGGAAGCTGGCTGAGCGGCGCCTGTTCCCGGCGATCGACATCCCGAAGTCCGGCACGCGAAAGGAAGAAAAACTCTTCCCGCCGCGGCATCTGGAGGCGATCCGCAAGCTCCGTCGAATGATGACCGATCTCCCGCCGGTGGAGGCGATGGAGACGCTTCAGGTGGCGCTTCGGAAGTACAAGACCAACGAAGAACTGCTGGCCAAGCTTTCCTGATCCGGGGAATCCGGCAGGGGGTAGACGAATGGCCCGTGGCATCTGCCACGGGCTATTTCATTCCGGGATCACTTGTCCACCGGCAGGAACTCCGCCACCAGGGGGCGATGATCGCTGGCAACTCCCCAGTCCGACATTACCAGGATGTAGGTTCCCTCATTGCGCCACTCCCGGGCCATGCCGCGGCTGACCATGAGGTAGTCGAGGCGACTGTAGCTGTCCTCCTTGCCGTAGTAGTGGGTCCAGGTGATCCGGCGGGGATCCCAGTTCGGATTCTCACTCGGGGCCATGTCGCCGTTCCGTTCCGAGGGGCGTGTGTCCATCAGGCTCTTGTTTCCGCGGCCCAGGACCGTCCGGATGGCCGGCGTGTCGCGGGTGTCGTTGAAGTCTCCGCAGACGACGATGTTGGCATCGGGCTTCTGCAGCAGGGCGTCGACCTTTTCACGCAAAATGATGGCCTCCTGATTGCGCATCTCAGCTTCATCGGCATCGGCAATGGTGCGCTTGGATTTGAGATGCGTCGTCAGAAGTGAGAATCGATAACCGGGCCGCGGTTCGATCTCGACCTCGGCAATGGCCCGGTTGCCGCGGAACCGCCGGCCGTTGAGCAGGTAGCTCTCATTGGTGTGAGGGTGTCGGCTGACGAATGGGAAGCGGGAGAGCACCGCAACAAAGATGTTGGTGTCGTACCCGCGGACGTGTTCGGAGTGCGGCAGATCCAGGCCTGCGGTCTTGAGGCGTCCTTGCAACTCGGCCAGGGAATCGGTGTCGCCGATCTCCTGGAGTGCGAGCACATCGGGCTTCAATGCCACCAACCCTTTCACCACCATGGCTCGGCTGGCCTCGGGTTTTGCTTTTCGCGTCCCGGTGGGTCGGATCAGGTAGTTTTCCACATTGTAGGTCACCACCCGGAAAGGGGTTTGGGCCAGAGCCGCGGAGAAGGCGGCGACGACCAGGGGCAGGATCCGGAGCGAAGCGATCATCGTCCGGCCGGGGAGGCCTCGAATCAACATGGGGAGGAGGTTAGCCGAGGATCGCCCGGGCGTGAAGAGGCGGGCTCGTCGGCTCGGAGTTTCGACTCGTGCGCTCCGCCTGACAGGCGTCGCCTGCCAAAAAACCGGTTTTCAATCGGGCACGTCCTCCGTAGCTTGCTGCACTCGTGGTCGATGACGTCCACGAATCATTTCATTCGGACCCGCCATGGCTGCTGACAATTCTGTTGTTGCGAAGGTTGAACTCCCCGCGCTGAAACCCCAGGCCCTGAAATCGCGCCTGGCAGGAACCCCAACGGCGGCACCGCGATATGCGGTCACCATTCGCACGGCGGCGGGAACCGAGCTGAGTCTGGGTTGCCCGAAGGCGACCCGCGGTCTGGTGGCCTTGATGGATGTCCATGCGGTCAACGGCGGCGCGGCGTGCCACTGGGGCGGGCCTGCGGCCTTTGCCGAGATCAACTCGGCGATCCACGGTCTGATGTTTTCCACGTCGGAACGCCCGTGGTTTGAGGCATTCAACTACGTCAATGACGCTGGCCATGCCGAGAACGGGATCTATGCGCTGCGCGCCAACTACGGCTTCGACGGCACTTCTTTCGAGTCGCTCAAGGGCTTTCGCTCGATCCAATCCAAGTTGACCGGCCATGGTGAATCGCACCTGAACCCGGAAGGCGTCCTTCTTTCCAACGGGCCGCTCGGCTCTGCACTGCCTCAGGCCCAGGGCCTCGCGATTGCCGATCATCTGGCTGGGAACGATCGCGTGACCATCGCCGTCGTCTCCGACGGCGCGTCCATGGAAGGTGAGGCCAAGGAGGCCTTTGCCGCGATTCCGGGCCTGGCCGCGAAGGGGCGCGTCAACCCGTTCGTGATGGTCGTCTCCGACAACGACACCAAGCTTTCCGGCCGGATCACACAGGACTCCTTCTCGATGCAGCCGTCGTTCGAAGCGTTGGATGATCTCGGATGGGACGTGCGCAAGGTGGAGCAGGGTCATGACCTCCAGACGGTCTATTTGGCGCTGGAAAGGGCCGTCGCGGATACGAAGGCCAATTCCACCAAACCGGTGTGCCTGTGG
>JBDNHZ010000054.1:0-18073 GCA_041688515.1 Verrucomicrobiota bacterium | reverse complement strand
GGTTCCGTTGGTCGAGGCCGACGACGCTGGCTTCGGCGAATTCTTCCGTGCCCACTGGGGCGACCTGCTGCGGGCGGGGGTGGGTGCGGCGGTGCGACATGGTCCGGCGCTGCTATCCGACGCCTCGCCGCTCGTCCGGGACACGCTGATGGCCCTGCTCCAGGCACTGGACGAGACGCCCGAGGATCTGTCGTTCTTCTCCGGCGAGACGGCTTACCGGCTCGCCGATGCCGCCCTGGGAACCATTGCCGCGCATCCGGATCTCCTGCGCCCCGCCGTGCGCAAACCCTGGCTCGCCGCCCTGGTGGCTTCGGTGGCCGGCACGTTGTCCGACCGGACCCTGCGCGAAACCTTCAGTCGTGAAGGACTCGAAACGTTCGTGCGGGATGCACTCGTCACGTTCGCCGAACATCCCGAGTTGCTCCTGCCGCAGGACAAGTCCGTGGCCTTCGACCTGGTGAAAGCGATCCTGGGATCCGTGGCGAAGGTCGAGAGCTTCAACATCCGTCCGCTCGCTTCGGCTGCCGTCGGTGCCGCCTTGTCGGGACTGGCGAAGCATCCGGAACTGGTGGACTCCCGCTTTGGGCCACACCTCGCCCAGGTCTCGGGAGCGCTGGCCCGATGGGTTGAGGCCAAGTCGTTGTCTGGGGTCGAGGCAGCGGAGCTGGTGTCGGTGATTGCCGAAGCCATGCTGCGCAATCCCGTGCTGTTCGCGCGCCGCCAACCGGATGTCGTCACCCGCCTCGTGGAAGTCATCGTCGGGGCCTGCGCCCAGGACAAGCAACGTCTGGTGGCAGGCGCCGCTCTGGTGGACCTGACCCGACGTGTTCTCGCTGCGTTCGCGCGGAACGGACTGGGATTTGTCGAATCCCGCACCTTGAAGCAGGTGGGAGAAGACGTGACGGCTGTGCTCGACTCGGGCCTCGCCCGCGCCGCCAGCGAGCTTGGGCGACGTCTGGATTCCCCGGAGATTCCGGTCATCCTGGCGGAATTGATCCTGCGCCTGCTGCGCGGCGAGTTGGGGGAACTCGACCCGGAGAGTGAGAATTTCAAGAAGGTCTTCAGCACCCTGGCCGATGCACTTCCACGCCTTGCCTAAAATGAACACGCCCCTTCGTCGGTTCCAAATCCTCGAATCCCGCACTTGGACCCAGCTCCTGTCCCTGCTGGCCGGGCTGGCTCTTGTGGTGGGTTGTGCCACTTCCCGGCAGGTCCGTGAAATCGTTGCGACGTCCAACGCCGCCGCGTTGCAGGCAACCCTGGGCGTCACCGATTTCGGCGGGGCGGCTTCGGGCACCAACGCGGTTCAGGCGATCGACCAATTCATCGCCGCCCATCCGGACCAGCCAAAGACGATCGCCGCCTTGCGCCTCCGTCAGGCGATGCTGCTGCTGACCCAGCGACGGTTCAATCTGGCGCAGGCAGCCTTCAACGAAGTGAAGCCCGAGCAGCTCGTGACGGCGCGGGACCTCGCCCTGAAGCGGCTGCAGGACGAGCTCCTCTGGTTCTACCGGCACAGCACAGACAACCCGGTGGATGCGGCCCAGGGTGACCGAACTCTGGCCGCGTTGCAGAAGGGGATCGCCGAGCTCGACGTCTCGGTCCGGAAAGGGGCGGTGGAGAACGAGGAGATCCGCGACCGGTTGGCGGAGCTCCGGGTGCAACTGGGACTCAGCGTGGCGCGGGCCTTTCCGCCGTTGCCGATGCGTCAGCGGGTCGAACAGGCGATCAACGAATACTCCCGCATCTTCACCCCAGCGGATCTCCGGGCCATGCGGCAGGAGGGTCCTTGGATGGAGGTCACCGCGATCAATCCGTCGATCAAGCGCCGGGCGGGTGCGGTCGCCCCGGTAATCGAAGCCAAGCGCCTGTCCGAGGATCTGGAGCCCCGGCCGCGATTTGAGTCGCCGGACTTCCAGGCACTGATCACGGGTCCGTGATGCGTGGGTCTGTCCCTGATTTGGAGCGATCCGTTTCCCGACAAGGAATCCGCTGCGGTGCTGGATGAACTCCGAGGACCCGTTGAGCTCCCGTCAGCGCCCGCAGCAGGACTTGTACTTCTTGCCGCTGCCGCAGGGGCAGGGGTCATTGCGGCCGACCCGAGGGGTGGTCTTGACGGGGCGTGCTTTCTCCAGGGCCGAGGCGGCTTCCAAGACCATCTCGCCCCCCTTTCCTGCCGCGGGATCACTCCCGGGGAGTGGATCGGCACCGGACGTATCGCCACCGAAAGCGGTGACCGACTGATGGATCTGGAGCTTCGGCAGGTTTACCAGGAATTGCTCAAACGCCATCAGGCTGGAGGCGGACCGGAAGATGTTATGACAGATCTCGGTCTTGATGTTGACCATGAGTTCGTCGAACAACTTGAAGGCTTCGGACTTGTACTCGATGAGGGGATCCCGCTGGCCGTAGGCGCGCAGCACGATGGAGGAGCGCAGGGAATCCATCGCGTACAGGTGCTCCTGCCAGAGCCGGTCGATGGCGGACAGGATGGTGTAACGTTCGACCGAAGCGAGGGCCTCAGGACGTTCGAAGCTCACCTTGAGATCGTAGGCTCCGCGGATCGATTGGCCCACGTGCTCGACCAAGGCGTACTGGCCTTCCTTGAGACCGTCGTAGAAGGAACCGGCGACGGGCAGGTTGCGTCCCGCCTTGGCCACCTTCGGCAACTCTTCCTCGGCCATGCCGACCGGGAAGTTGAGGTTCACCCAGTCGGCAAGCCCGCGGAGGTTCCACTCGGCGGGATCGGAGTCAGCGCTGGTGAATTCCTGGACCTTGGACAGAACGACTTCCTCGAGGATGTCCATGAGCCGGTCGCGGACGTCGTGAGACCGGATGATCTCATTGCGGAAGCCATAGACGACTTCGCGCTGCTTGTTCATGACGTCGTCGTATTCCAGCACGCGTTTGCGCATCTGAAAGTTGTGCTGCTCGACGCGTTTCTGGGCCTGCTCGATGGAACGGTTCAGGAGCGGGTGCTCCAGTTCCTGGCCTTCCTCCAGGCCCATTCGTTCCATGTATTTCGCAATCTTCTCGGAGCCGAACATCCGCATCAGATCGTCTTCGAGTGAGATGAAGAAGTGCGAGGAACCGGGGTCGCCCTGGCGTGAGCAACGTCCGCGGAGCTGACGGTCGATGCGCCGCGATTCGTGGCGCTCGGTGGCCAGAACGTGGAGCCCGCCGATCTCGGCCACGCCTTCGCCCAGTTTGATGTCGGTACCGCGTCCGGCCATGTTGGTGGCAATGGTGACGGCACCGCGCTGACCGGCGATCGAGATGATCTCGGCCTCTTGCTGGTGGAACTTGGCGTTGAGGACGGCGTGTGGGATTCCCTCGTTCTTGAGCGCACGGGCCAGCATTTCCGAGGTTTCGACGGAAATGGTTCCCACGAGGACCGGGCGACCCTCGGCGTGGAGTTTTCGGATTTCGTTGATCACCGCGCCGAACTTCTCGCGGCGGGTCTTGTACACCGTGTCGTGGGAGTCCTTGCGGATGCAGGCTTGGTTGGTGGGGATGTTGAGGACCCCGAGCTTGTAGATGTCGAAGAACTCCTGCGCTTCGGTCTCAGCGGTCCCGGTCATGCCGGCCAGCTTGGAATAGAGTCGGAAGTAGTTCTGGATGGTGATGGTCGCGAGGGTCTGGGTCTCGCGCTCGATCTCGACTTCTTCCTTCGCTTCGACGGCTTGGTGGAGTCCGTCGCTCCAGCGGCGACCGGCCATCAGACGGCCGGTGTGTTCATCGACGATGATGACCTTGTTTTCCTGGACCACGTACTGCACGTCGCGCTGGTAGAGACAGTAGGCGCGCAGCAGCTGGGAGATGGCATGAATGGTCGAGGCGCGCTCCTCGAATTCGGTCTGGATGGCGGCCTTCGCCTGCATCCGCACCTTGGGATCGGACTCGGGACCGGTGTCGATCTGGTGGTAAAGGGTGGCGAGATCGGGCAGGACGAAGCCATCGGGATCCGAGGGGGACATGAACGCGCGACCCTTCTCGGTGAGGTCGGCTTCGTGGGATTTCTCTTCAATGGCGAAGAAGAGCTCTTCCTTCTGGGCGTAGAGGTCCTTCTTGGACTGGTCGGCGAGCAAATGGCCTTCGATGCGCTGGACGAGCTGCTGGTTCCGAGGTTCTTCGAAGAGCCGGAGAAGGGCTTCGGCGCGGGGCTGGCCCAGTTTGGCGCGGTAGAGCAGGAGGCCCGCCTGATGCTCGTGTTCGTCGGCGTTCTTGGGCGGGTTCGATCCGTCTTCGGGCCGGGCCTTCTTCAGCAGCGGCTCCGCCTCGCGAAGGAATCGTGCGCACAGCTCGGACTGGGCATGGACCAGTCGGGCGACCTGTTCCTTGTACTCGCGGAACTTGTGTTCGACCGAGATGACGGCCGGACCGGGGATGATGAGGGGGGTACGGGCTTCGTCGATCAGGATGGAATCGACTTCGTCGACGATGGCGAAGTAATGCCCGCGTTGGACCTGCTCTTCCTTGCGGGTGGCCATGCCGTTGTCGCGGAGGTAGTCGAATCCGAACTCGGCATTGGTCCCGTAGGTGATGTCGGCCCCGTACATCTCACGGCGGACGGAGGGCGGTTGATCATGGAGGATGCAACCGACGGTGAGGCCCAGGAAGCGGTAGACGTGGCCCATCCACTCGGAATCGCGGGAGGCGAGGTAGTCGTTGACGGTAACGACGTGGACGCCGCGGCCGGTGACGGCGTTGAGATAGACCGGGAGGGTGGCGACCAGGGTCTTGCCTTCGCCGGTGGCCATTTCGGCGATCTTGCCCTGATAAAGGGCCATGCCGCCGATGAGTTGCACGTCGAACGGAACCATGTTCCAGACCAGTTCATGCTCGCGAACAATCACCTTGGATCCAGACAGACGGCGGCAGGCATCGCGAACGACGGCGAAGGCCTCGGGGAGGATGGCGTCGACCTCGACCCGGAGTTCGGCGTCGTCCTCGATGGCGGAGAGCTTGGCCTTCCATTCGGCGGTCTTGGTGCGGAGGGCATCGTCCGGCAGCCCTTCGAGCTGTTTTCCGAACTCGTTGATCTTCGTGACGACCTGGCGCAGCCGACGAACCTCACGGTCGTTGCTGGAGCCGAAGATCTTTTTGATGAGCAGACTGATCATGAAAGGCCTTGTAGCGAGCGGGCGGGAACGTAAGAAACCTGCGAAGGACCGTCAAAGTGTTTGGCAGGGGGTACTCCGGGTCGGAGGGTGATTTCGAGCCATGCGGCCGACCAAGCCCTCGGGTCTGTGGCGGTGTCCCGAGCTTTTTTGCAGCCGAACCCCGAAGCGGGTGGTAGGTGAAGGCGTGTTTTTCAGGGGAAACCAATCGATCGGTGCTTCGGACGGGGCTCCGCAGTCTGGCGATCCGGCGCGCTCGGAATGGCCCCAGGGAAATCCTCTGCTTCCGGCGGTTCCTTGGATTCATCTGCTCTGGTTGTGGCTGCTGTTCATGGCCACCGCCCAGGGGCGGGTGGGAAACACCGATTCCTCCATCATGCTGGCCCAGACGAGGTCCATGCTGACTGGGACTTTGGCGTTGTCGCCCATCGAAGGGGCCGCGGAAGGCGTGAACGGAACCCGTGTGAGTCAGTTCGGCGTCTTGACCTCGGTGATCTGGATTCCATTCGTCTGGGCAGGGCGAATCCTCAATGCCGCTGGCGCACCCCTTTCCCAGGAAGGGTGCGAGGAATTCATGGTGAGTTTCTGTGGCCCTTTCGCAATGACGGGGATCATCGCCCTTCTGTGCGACTTCTGGCGTCGGCTCGGTGCGGGGACGGCGCGCATGGTGAGTGGAATCTGGCTGATGGGGACCGGTTCCATGCTTTGGACCTACAGCAAACTTCCAGGGAGTGACGTCTGGATGGCGCTCTTCCTGATGCTCGCATTCCGGGAGTGGCTGGTGCGCAGGGATCTCAGATCAGAATTGATGGCTGGAATGTGGCTGGGATTGGCGGTTCTCGCCCGGAAGCAGGCGCAGGTAATTTCCCCTTTGATCGCAATGTCCTGGATCCTCGGGGCCTGCTGGCAGGAGGAGCCGGTGGCTCGGCTGCGGGTCGCGGTCCGATCTGGGCTGGGTCTTGCGGCGGGTGCCGCTCCGGCAGCGTTGGTTGTCCTGTGGTACAATCAGGCGCGGTTTGGCTCCCCATTTCTGGAGCGATACCCGAATTCCATCGCCCCGAGTTTTGAACTTGGAAACTGGCTGGACCGCGTCTTTGGAATGGTCGCGGGGAGCAGTTCCGGACTGCTTTGGTACGCCACCCCCATGGTTGCGATGTTTGGGATCGGCCTGCTGCCCATGATGCGGCGATTGAGGTTCCTGTTGGTCGTCCTCGTTCTGGTGATCGTGTCTCATATTGGCTTTCTGGCGCTTTTCCCGTTTTGGCAGGGCGGTACATCCGCGGGACCGCGGTATCTGCTCTTTGCAGTCCCATTGATGGCGATTCCTTATGGAACCCTCCCGCTCGGAACTTCGCGCAGATGGTCACGTCTGGGCTGGGCATCTTACGCCTTGGGGGCGCTCGTCACCCTTCCCTGCATCCTGACCGATCCACTTCCCGTCGAACGTAGGTTGGCAGTCGACCATCCCGGAGGAAACCACCTCGTCAGCCGCCTGCAGGAGTCTGCCATCGTGCTGGGACTCGCGGATCGCCCGGCCTCCCACGCAGGGCGGACGGATCTGGTTCATCCACCTTTTCAGGTTCCGGATGTGTGGTGGTGTCAGGTGCTCCGAGAGCTCCGTCAGCGTCGCCTCGCCCGGCTTGCCGCCGGCACCCCGGATCCCTCAAGCCCTGGGCGGTAATCCAGCTCCGCCTGTATCCGCTGGCCTGCGCCAGATCCATCGGACGAGCGCCATGATTCCCGTGGCGGCCAGCATGAGGAGGGCAGGATCGGCAGGAGCGCGATAGCGCGGGGCGGCAATGGTGGCGATGGAGAGGGCGGAGATGTACCCAACCAGCAGGATGGCTTCCGGCAAAAGTCCCTTGCGGAGGGCAACGACCAGGCCGGTCAACGCGAGCGCGTAGAAGGTGAGCATGGCGGCAGACACCAGCGGGGATGCGACTTGAGGAAGGGTCATCCAGCGGGGGTTGAGCTCGTACAGATCCTTGATCCGCCATCGGCAGAGATCGAGATAGAGTTCGGGCTTGGTCCGGACGAATTCCCAAAAGCGTTCGCCGCAGAGTTTGCTCCGGTGGTATTCGTGGGGGCCGGTCATTTCCGGCATTACGACCGCGATATTGGTGGAGAGCAGGGCGCCGGTGCGGAGCCATTCGTGGCGTTCGGCGCTGTTCTGGAGGTGCATGCCGAAGCCGGACTTCGTTTCCACAACAAAAGCCCCATAGTGGACTCGGTTGCGAATGACCCAGGGAGATATGACGAGCGCCGTGGTGGCGAGGCAAAGGCCGGCCTGAAGCGCCCAGCGGCGACTCCAACCGGAACGCCACCAGGCCCAGCCGAGGGTTGCCACCTCAAAAGGCATCAGCACCGGCCGGGTCAGGTGGGCGAGCCCGAACACCAGCCCCAAAGCCGTGGCATCGGTCCAGCGCCCCGAGCGGCGGGCCCGTTGGAGAAGCAGGAGAGAGCCAAGGGTCCAGGGAACAAACAGGGTCTCGGTCATCAGAAAGCTGCCGAGGAAATGCAGATTCGGGTACAGCGCGATGAGCCACCCGAGCAGGATGAGCTCGGGGCGGGAGAGGCTGGATCGGGCGTATTGGAGAGCGAGGAAGAAGGTGGCGACGAGAGACGTGACCCCAAGGATAAGGCGGATGGTGAGCCAGGACTGCCCAACCAGAAACTGCAGCCCCGCCGAGAGCAGGGGAGTGAGGCAGCCCCAGTACGTGGTCGGTTCACCCGGCCGGATCAATCCCTCGAACTGGCTCACGGTCATGGAATACCCGTTGCCCCGAAGGATCTGAGCCCCGATATCGAGATAGGATTCCTCGTCCGGATAGACGTAATGAATCTGATCGAGTTTGACGACGAAGAGGACGCGCAGGATGAGCCCGACGAGCAGAGCCCAGCGGAGCGCACGCCAAGGAAGAGGGCTCGACTGGGACGGTGTTTCCATTACGGACGCGAAGGGTTGTTCATGGTGGGGAAATCCGGGCTCGCCAGCCGATGGAGCCAGGGCAGATCGACGAAGCACAGGATGCCGGCGGCCAGGGCGCAGGCGACTACGGCGGCCATCAGGCGGGGTTCGCGGTGGAGCTTCTCCGGAGCCTGGGCAGCACTGTTCTCCTGAAACGCGATGTCGAAGTAGATGGCCATGACCAAGGCGACCAGCGGGTAGGCGAGCAGGAGTTCCAGCCGGTAGCGCATGGTGAAGGCACCCAGGAAGAGCATCGCCGCCGATCCGTAGAACAGGACCGAGGTCAGGAGCCGGCGTTCGTTGTAGTGACGGAAGGATTTCCGGTAAGCGGCTGCCACGGCCGGGTCGTCGATTTCCCGGAACTCGGCGAAGCGCTTGATCGCCATGAAATAGGCACCCACGAACCAGTAACTCAGCAGCAACGACGCCGGGGGCAGCGGGCCCGGATCCACGACATACCATCCGGCCAAGAGTCGGAGCGGATTGTTCAGGGCTTCAGAAAGGACGTCGAGGTAGGGCACATCCTTGGTCCGGATCGGAGGGATGTTGTACAGGCATCCCATCATCCATAGCCCGAGGAGGGTCGCCCCAAGGAGGGAATTGCGGCTCCAGCCCAGCCCGATCCCGAGGGCACCGAGAAACAGCCATTGAGCGTAAGCCAGAGGAACGTGAACCTGACCGGAGGGAACGGGCCGTTTCGATTTGATCGGGTGCCCCCGGTCGAAGGGAGCGTCGAGCACTTCATTCAGGGTGTAGTAACTGGAGGCCACGATGCAGATGGCGACCAGGCCCACCACCAGATTGACGGCGATGGAGAGCGACGGGGCCACATGACCGAACGCCATGGCGACCAGCACGCCCGGCAGGACGAACACATTCTTGACCCAGTGATCGGCACGGAGGATGGCGAGGTGCCCGCGGAGGCAGGGGGAACCCGGGTTCATGAACGTCCTTTGTCGTCGGGGCCGAGGAGCGTGACCCAGGAATCAAACAGGTTGAGCGGAATGACCCGGCGGTACAGCCAGGCCAGCGGGGCAATGCGCAGGGCGAATCGGTTCCAACCCGAGAGGGGCAGGTAAATGGCCAGACGTTCCGCCAGATATTCGACCCGGAAGAACCACCGAGCCCGGAACCAACTTGCCGGCGTCAGCCCCGCCCGCACCGCCGCACGGGTGAGATTTTCCCGATCGAAATAGCCCACGTGGGCCAACCGGAAATGCCACCAGCGTGGGCCCAACCGTCGGGCGAGCAGGCTCCCGACATCCGGGGTGACCACCAGCACGACACCCGCTGGATTGAGCGCGGCGCGGCAGGCGGCCAGCAGTCCCACCGGATCGGACACATGTTCGATGACGTCCACCAGGGAGATGACGTCGAAGCGCCGGCCGTCCAGTTTCGGGTGGGGGAAGATCCCTTGGAAGAGATCAATCCCGTGGAGCTTACGGGCGGCCTGGACCAGCGCGTGACTCGGTTCAACGCCGGTGGCCTCCAGACCGCGCTTCCGGGCCAGGGAAACGAGCAGACCGGCCCCGGCCCCGATGTCGAGCCAGGTTCGGGCCTTCGGCCGGGCTTTCCGGGTCCGGTCCAGCAGCCATTCCATCTGGAGCGACCGGGTGTCCTGGGTGGATTCGTACTCCGGGTCATCGAGCTTCTCGTACAGCGCGACCAATTCTGCCACCTCGGTCTGGTCGGCGAAGATGAATCCGCACTTCTGACAGCGCAGGAGTCGAAGCGTCTGCCCGTAGCGGGAATCGGTAATCTGGAAGTCCGCGGGCGCGAGCGGACGATCGATGGATCTCGGTTTCCAGACCAGGGCGTCTCGACTCCCGCAGACCCAGCAGCATTGTCCGGCGTCGGGGGAACTCATTCAGGAAAGACCCTTTCAATCCGGGTCAACGAGCGCGCTTTCTCGATCAGCCGTGCATCACGGCTGACAACGATCCCTTGTCGTGCGGCGGCAAAGACCGGGAGATCCGTCCAACTGTCCCCGGCGTAATCGAAGGGGCCGTCGCCGAGATGCGTGCGGATCGCCTCGACCTTGCGGGTGCCCTTGATGTTGTTTCGCGCATCGCTGGAGATGACCGACTCAAACAGCCCCAGATGCCGCGCGACCGCCTCGGCGAAACGACGCGGCGCAGCGGTAGCCAGAACCAGGCGGCGTCCGAGACCAGCCTGTTCCGAGAGGTAGGCGAGAACGGTTTGGCGCCAGGGCATCCGGGCAGGTTCCGGCAGATAACCGGCTCCCAGTGATTCCTTGAAGGCAGTCCGGCCGCCGGTCAAAAGGGCCGCTGCCGGGGGCAGCAGCAGCCATGGCCGACGGAGGATCAATTGTAAAACCGCCTGACGGAGCGAATCCCCGACGATGAGCGTGCCGTCCAGATCGACACAGAGCGGAATCCGCAGCGCAGTGGAATCGTTCATGGCCGCGAGCGGACACGGGACTTCCCACCGAAACCCCGAGGGCTGCGGTTGGGCAGGCAATGGACCGTCAACACCCGCCAAACCTACAGGGACGTTCGAAGGCGAGGCAATCCGGCTGTTTGAAGGGAGCTCAGGGGGGCGCTTCGGAGGGCCGAGGGGTTGCTGACGAGGTAACGGGGCGGATCCCAGACGAAATGAAGCAAGCAGATGTCCGCCTCCTCACGTCGGCAGGTACTGACTCGCGGAACTCGTCCAGGGAAGCGGCGGGCGAGGATGCGCCCGCCTCAGGGCCCGCCGCGGAGCGGATCGAGATAAGGCGTCCCGGAGTAGTACCATTGGCTCGGGCGCAGGCTCTCGGTGTGCCCGTCCACAAACATCACGTTGGAACGGAAATCATGGCGCGGGTCGGGTCCGCCCCAGTTGGGGTCATCCGGAGAGGCGACGCAACCGGTGCAGGGCGCGTCATTGCCGGGATCATGGACAATCCAGCAGCCGGGCTTCTTCTTGGAGGTGGCCGTGACGGCCCTTTGAGGATCCCTGCTGTTGGTGGCGGCGACTCCGCCATCGCACAGTTGAACGGTGCCGGACGGATTGCGGACGGATTCCTCGGTGATGCCCTTGTATTCCCAGGTGCCGGGCCACCAGCAGCCGCCCAGACGGAAATTGGCCCCGTAATTGCCGACGGTGCCGTCGATCGGGTAGGCGACCTCGCCGTCGGTGCTGACCAGGAATGGGCTGGAGGTGGTCTTGATGCCGACGCGCTTGGGTCGGACGGGGCAGAGCAGGACCTTTTTGGCCTGCTGATAGGGCATGATGTAGGTGTACCAGGATTTCCGGTCCTGCTGGTTGCCCGTGAGGCTGAACGTCCAGGGGAACTTCCCGTTGTAATCCTGCGCGTAAAGACGGCTGGCGAGGCTCATCTGCCGGCAGTTGTTGAGACAGGCGGTGGCAAGGGCCTTGCCCTTGGCCTTGGAGAGCGCAGGCAGGAGCATCCCGGCGAGGATCGCGATGATGGCGATCACCACCAGCAGTTCGATGAGCGTGAAACCGTTCTGATGCGCTGAAGTTTTGCGGGGTGCCATGGAATAACGGGACTGAGTCTGATTCCAGGTTGATCCGGGATTCCGCTCAACGCCATCCCAGATTCGGGGGGCGCTGCATGCCTCCCGGCACGGTCCGTCCTGGGACCGCGGGTGTCCTCGCCCACTTCGGGACGAGTTCCATGAGTCCGAGACGCCGGAGGTTCCACGAGTTCCCATTGCGGAGGGATTATCGGACTCGCGGAGGTCGTCCAAGAACGGGTTGCTCCAAGAGTTCGTCGCTCCGATACGGGCATGAAGCATGGCTTGCCGTCGGAGCGTGGATGGCGAAGCTTTGGGTTCTTACCATTTGCGCATGCAACATCACCCTATTGTGAAGGCTTGGCGGAGGGCGGGTTCGCTCCTGCTGCTCAGCGTCGCCACGGCACTCCTCCAGGCCGCCAATCCCGCCGAAGAACCCGTCCGTGGACCGTTCTGGTCTGGGACCGTCCTGCTCGGCAAGGATCGCGGTGCCGCCATGAAGGGGCTGGCGGTCAGTCTGGGAGCCGACAAACGCAGCCACGTGATCTATGACCTCGACACGATGCGGCTCGCGGCCGCCTGGACCGGCGATTTCCTCGAGTTCGGCAATACGTTGACCAAGATCGAATGGCCGCCTCCCCCCTCGGTCAAGGGCGACGTCGTCTTCGGCCTGACCAATGCCCCTGGATGGGCGAGTTCGAAGCCGGAAGCAGCGGATCCGCGGGTCCGGAACCAGGGGCCCTTGCCCAAGGATTGGGCGCATCATGAGGCCGTTTTTGTCCATGGCGATCGCGTGGTGCTCAAGTACACCGTCGGACGCGCCACCGTTCTCGAAACGCCGGGCGTCGAGGTGGTGGAAGGGGAGACCCTGTTCACCCGGACGTTTGAATTTCAGCGGGTGGACGGTCCGGCGACGGTGGTTCTGGCCGATCAGGTGGAGGGCAGTCTCCGCGCGGAGATGGAGGACGCCAAGGGACCCGTGACGCTCACCTTGAAGGGCGGACGCTCCCTTTCGGTGGCGGGTCAGGATCTTCCCAAGGGAACCGTTCTGGAGGTTTCCCCGGACGGAAGGCTGCTGCTCAAACTGCTCAAGCCGAAGTCAGGGCGGGCGTTTCGCGTGGCCCTTTCCGGTTCTTCCTCCCCTTCCCTCTTCGTCGGGTTGCGCTCGGTGAAGGTGGCGGCTCCGTCCCAGTGGACCAAAGGCGGGCCGGCACGTTGGACGACCCCGATCACCACCCAGGGCAAGGTGGGTACCGAAGACGGCCCCTACGTGGTCGACACGATCACCGAGCCCTTTCCCAATGTGTACAACACCCGCACGTTCTGGGGCGGATTCGATTTCCTTCCGGACGGACGCAT
This sequence comes from Verrucomicrobiota bacterium, assembly GCA_041688515.1. Classification (GTDB taxonomy): domain Bacteria; phylum Verrucomicrobiota; class Verrucomicrobiia; order Limisphaerales; family UBA9464; genus UBA6176. The sequence goes on along the minus strand of JBDNHZ010000054.1, from coordinate 5,144 downwards.
GGCGATCTGCGCGTTTCACGGCGATGTCTGGGTGGTTTCCGGGGTGAACGAGTCGCTTTCCGAGCTCAAGTGGAAGCGTTTTGCCACCGGGCTTTTCCAACCCCTGGGCCTGAAGGTGGTGAAGGGGGAGGTTTACGTCGCCGGTCGTGACCAGATCACCCGGTTGAAGGATCTCAATGGCGACGGCGAAGCCGACCTGTACGAGAACTTCAACAACGACACCGTTGTCACGCCGAACTACCACGAGTTCGTCCTCGATCTACACACCGATTCGAAGGGCAACTTTTACTACGCCAAGGGTGCGCCCTGGGAGCCCTCGGTGTCCTCTCCTCACCAGGGCACGATCCTCAAGATTTCCCCCGATGGCCGCAATATGGAGGTCTTTGCCACGGGCTTGCGCGCCCCGAACGGGATGACGGTCGGTCCGGATGACACGGTGCTGGTGGGCGACAATCAGGGCCACTGGATGCCGTCCTCGAAGCTGAATCTCGTCCGCAAGGGAGCGTTCCTGGGAATGGTTCCCGCCGCCCAGCGGGAGTTGACCCTGCGTTATCCGGATGGCCGCGAGATCCGCATGAACCCCAGCGATCCCGAGGCCCGGCAAAAGGCGGGCCTGAAGGGATGGGACGGTGCCATGCCGATTCCGACCGAGTACGACACTCCGATCTGCTGGCTACCCATGCGCTGGGACAATTCCAGTGGTGGCCAGGTCTATGTGACGAGCGACAAGTGGGGCCCCTGGAAGGGAGCACCGCTGTTCATGAGTTACGGCAAGTGCCTGTTATACGCGGTGCTGTTGGATCAGGTGGATGGCGATGTCCAGGCTTCCATGGTGCCCTTCAACCTCAAGTTCCAGAGCGGGATCATGCGCGGACGCTTCTCACCCCTGGATGGGCAACTGTATGTCTGCGGTCTCAAGGGTTGGCAGAATGCGGCGACCCGCGACGGCGGCGTCTACCGGGTCCGTTACACCGGGAAGCCGGTCCGGATGCCGGTCAAGGCGCACGTCGCCAGCAACGGGATCCAACTCACCTTCAGCACCCCGCTGGATCCTGCCTCCGCCCAGGATACCGCCGGCTACGCCGTCGAGATGTGGAAATACCGCTACTCCGGCGGATACGGCTCCGATGAACTCTCGGTTCTCACCGAGGGCAAAAAGAGTCACGACAAGCTGGAGGTTTCCGCCGTCCGGTTGTCTGCCGATGGCAAGACCGTGTTCCTGGTGGTGGACGGCCTGCGGCCGGCCGACCAGTTCAGCGTCCGGTACTCGATCAAATCAGCGGATGGAGTTGAAGTGCGGTCGGAAGTGATCGGGACCATCCGCAAGTTGGGATCGGCGGTCACGGCGGCGCGCTGAGCCGAAATGATGCCGGGAAAGAGGGGAGGAATGGGCTGGCTGCCCATTTCTCCCTCGGGCGCGGCTCAAATCGCCCATTGACCCGGTTTCCTTCCGGCCGGTAGGTTTGCCCGCTCACGCAGGCACTATGATCGGCACAATTCGCAAGCATTCAGCGGTTCTCTGGTGGATCGTCGTCGTCGTGGTGATCCTCAGTTTCGTCGCCTGGACTGGAAACAGTCCTTCTTCGCTCACCAGCATGTTGAGCGGTTCTGGAGGTCGGTATGGTGACGTTGACGGTCACCAACTGACGCGGGACGAGATCCAGGCCACCTATCGTCAACTTCTCCTTCAGGACCGGCTTTCCGAGCGTCCCCGGTCCCTGACCGAGGATCAACGCGAGTCCTCGGCGGCCCAGTTGGCCTTCATTGATTTCAAGCTTCGCTCGCTGGGAATCGTTGCCGATGACGACGTCCTCGCGAGTGTGATCCGGGATGCCTTCAAGGATCCGGCCACCGGCCAGTCGACCTATCCCACGCTGATCGAGCGGATCCAGACGTTCAACGGGCGCGAAGAAGACTACCTCTCGATCCTGCGTCGTCAGGTGGAGCAATCGCTCCTGATCAATGTGCTCTCAATTCCCGATGCCCTCATCACTCCGCGGGAAGCGGAGGCGGAGTACCGTCGCGAGAACGAGCAAGCCGCGGCCAGTGCCGTGTTCTTCCTCAGCACCAATTTCCTCACTTCGGTCACCATCACCCCGGAAGGGTTGGGAACCTTTTACACCAATCGGGCCCAGAACTACCGCATTCAGGAGAAGCTGGTGCTCTCGTACCTCAAGTTCTCCGGCACCAATCACCTGGCGACTGCCGAGGCGGAACTGGCCAAGATTCCCGATCTGACCAACCGGTTGGAGCAGGCCTATGCGTCGCGCCCGACCAACACCTTTGTCGATGATCAGGGCGTGGTGCTGGGCAAGGACGCCGCGCTCATGAAGCTGCGGTCCGACGCCATCCGTGCCAACGCCGCGGCCCGTGCCGCTGAGGTGGCCACCGAGGTGTACAATGATCTGGCCCAGCTCAATCCGGCCAAGCCCGAGAATCTGGAAATTGTGGCGGCCAAGCGCGGATTGAAGGTGGAGATCACCCAGCCCTTCGCCCGCGGAGAGCGGCCTTTCGGTCTCGAGGGGATCGCCGATTTGAACACCGATCTCCAGCGGCTGACGCCGGAGCTTCCCTTCACTGAGCCGGTGACCGCACCCGATGGAGCCTACATCATCGCTGTCAAGACCCGGATCCCTTCCAGCATCCCGCCGTTGACGAGCATCGAACCGCGTGTCACCGAAGATTATCGCCGGTTCCTGGCTCTGGAGGCGGCCCGCAGTGCCGGTCAGGCTTTCCGCAACACCGTCACCAACGGCATCGCGGCCGGGAAGACCTTCGACGCCATTGCGGCCGAACAGAAGCATGCGGTGGTCGGGCTTCCTCCCTTCAGTCTTTCGATGACCATGGTTCCGGGCCTGCCGGCCTATGTGGATCTCGGCTCGCTCAAGGACACCGCGTTCGCCCTCGAACCTTCAGGTGTCAGCGGTTTCACTCTGTCGCGCGATGGGGGCTATGTCCTCTTCCTGAACGAGCGCAAGCCGGTGGCCGATGAGGTGCTCAAGGCTGGCCTTCCGGCCTTCCTGGTCGAGGCCCGCGGCCGCCGCTCCGGCAATCCGTTTGCCCAGTGGTTCACCGAGGAATGGGAGAAGAGCAGCGTTGCCGCCGCCTTCCGTCCCAAGCCGGAGACCAACGCTCCCGCCGGGATGTAGGCCTGCCGCCCGGCGCGGACTCGGCTCCGATGGAGGGACGAGCTCCGCGAGTCCGAAACCGGGGAAGTTGGTGATGGGGACTCGTAGAACTCGTCCCTCCAGAACTCGTCCCTCCGACCCGTGGTCCCGGGACGGGTTCCCGTTCAGGGGTTGGACCGCCACGCCTCCACCAAGGCGGGAAAGCCGCAGCCGCTGCACAGGGCATCGGTTGCGGAGCAGAAGTCGTCGGAGATCTGGAGCAACCCCTGCTGAAGTGCGGCCCGGCGTGGCAGTCGCCGGGGTTCCATGCCGATCAATCGTTGTCGTGCCATGCGCAGGACGGCGTTGTCCTCCCCCGCAGGCCAGCGGAAGTAACGGCGCTCCACTTGGGCAATCGCATCACCGCCGGTGGCCATTCGTGCCCGGGCCCACAGCCACGGCAGGATCACATTGATCGCCAAGTCGGTCACCCGCGCCTCTCCGAGGAGCGGACTGGCGGTGCCTTCCCGCGATCCCAGGGTCCAATGCCCTTCCCAGAACGGATCGTTTCCCGGACGCAGGACTTCCATGGCCACCTTCACCAATTCCGCGTCATCGGATCCGAGGACCGCCTGGACCAGGCGGTTGGCGAGGCGCGGCACGTTGAGCCAATGCCCGGCGAGGGCCAGGCGGCGCTGGGGATGATTCGCCGGTCGAAGCCCCTTCAAATGCCAGACCTCGGGTGGAAGCATCCGGTGAACAAACTGACCTCGTTCCCGCCACCAATGATCCCAGAGCCGGCGCACGTAGGGCGGCGTACCGGCGGTCAGATCCGGGGGAAGGAAGCCGGCAATACCGAGGAGTCGCGCCTGGATTTCCTCGACCGGGACCGAGCCGGGCGCGCCCACGAGCGGGACGAGTTCCGCCAGGCGTCGGAGCGGCCAGGTGTTGTGGCGATACCCCAGGCCTCCCACCAATCCCTCCCAGAGCGCCTGGTCCCATCCGATGTGCCGTGCCCGCGCCCCGAGTTCCGTGGCCTTGCGGGCCAGTCGATGTCGGGCGGCATCTTCCAGAAGGGCTTCGAGGGCCGGGTCATCCATTCGGCGAAGGGGTGCCGAGCATCCGCCCCGGACGTTGGCCGGAATCAGGCCGGGGGCTTCGCCCAGGAGCCACGGGACAAGCTCTTCCAGGGGGGAATCGAGCGACGGCTGCATCGGGAGCACCGGGATTCCCGAGGGATTGATCCCCTCCTGCCAGACCACGTGCAGGATCACCCGTCGGTAGGCCGGATTCCCCGCGTGCCCGTGCCCGGTCCATCCCGCGGGTTGAAGATCGATTTCGACATCCCCGGAACACGCGGGTCCGTCTTCGAACTGCACGATGGCGCCCTTGAAGTCGGGTCCCGCGGAGCGGTTCCAGAAACCGGGGTGCAGGACGCGGACGGCGCGTCCGTCGAGTGTGCGCAGCGTCTCGCGATGGAGACGTTGATGCCGCCACAGGTGTTGCAGCCAACGTTCGGGTGGGGTTCGGTCTTCCTGGAAAGTGGGGGCCGAGCGTACGCGCTCCAGCCAGCGGGAGTAAAACTCCGCAGTCGTCCGGGTCATGGGCGGACCATCGGTGCGGCTTCGCGAGCCTGTCAAACCGGGGAGCATCTTGGAGTAGTTGCCCGGAACGAAAGGTTCAGACAAACTGCTTCGTCCTCGGGCAAAAGGTATCTATCCCGCGGGCACGGACTCTCATCACATCGATCTCAAGAAATTCCCCTGCCAACATGAAGACTTCTCCTCCGCAAAGTCGGCGCGGATTCACGCTCATCGAGCTCCTGGTGGTCATTGCCATCATTGCCATTCTTGCCGGGATGCTGCTGCCGGCGCTGTCACGGGCGAAGTTGAAGGCCACCGGAGCGGCCTGTGCCAACAACCAGAAGCAGCTCGCGCTGGCGTGGGCTCTGTATTCCACCGATTTCAACGACGCCTTGGCGCCCACCGACAACTGGCGCAACAGTCGCAACGTTCTGGTTCCACTGACGGGGGGCGG
>JBDNHZ010000053.1:0-11142 GCA_041688515.1 Verrucomicrobiota bacterium | reverse complement strand
CGATCGGCGACCACCGTCAGCAGGGAGGGCGTCGTCGGAGCAGGGCACCCGGAGGCGGGGCCGAAGCGGGCGGGCAGGTCCTCGATCCGGACGATCGATCCGTCGATGAGGATTCGCCGGAACCCCTGCTTCTGGAGCAGTTCGAGTTGCTCGGACAGCGCCAGTTTCCCTGACAACGGCAGGTCGAAGGTGATCAGCCACTCGGCAACCGGATCGGCGGACCGGTAGGGAGTCGATGCGTCGGCCAGCGTCTGGACGGACCTTTCAGGTCTCCGCCGGACGACGCCTGAAACTGGGGTTGCGGCTGTTCCCGGCCCGGCGACTTGTTTCCAGATCCACTGCGGTGACTCGCGTCGGACCGGATGCTGGCACTGCCGGCAGTGCAACTGCGAAAGGTGGGCCCAGACACCCTTCATGTGTTCGCAGACTTCCGTCATCGTCCCGACCGTCGAGCGGGTGGTGCGGACGGCGTTCCGCTGTTCGATCGCGATGGCTGGCGGGATGTTCTCGATCCGATCGACCGCCGGCTTGTCCATCCGGTCGAAGAACTGGCGTGCGTAGGGCGAGAAGGTCTCGATGTAGCGGCGCTGGCCCTCGGCGTAGAGGGTGTCGAAGGCGAGCGAACTTTTTCCCGACCCACTGAGCCCGGTGATCACAACCAGTCGCCCCGTCGGGAGGTCGAGATCGAAATTCTTGAGATTGTTCTGCCGTACGCCCCGCAGGCGGATGCACCCAAGGCCAGTCCCGGGGGTGGCCTGGACGGTTCTGACTTTCGACATGAGCGATGACGGTAGGCGGGAAGCGTCGGGATCCAAGTTTCAAGTGCCCGGATTCCTGCGAGGGAAAAAACGGGACTAGGCAAAACTGCCGGTTTACACCAGTTTCCGAGGCGTGCCGAAGACCGCCCAGACCTCCGAAGCGGGCGGAACCAAGCCGCTGCCGTTCGAGGAGGCCGTACAAAAACTGGAAACGATCGTGGACTCAATGGAGTCCACTGATCTGCCCTTGGAAACGCTCTTGCAGCGGTTCGAAGAGGGGACGCGCCTCCTTCGGCACTGCCAAGAGCGCCTCGCCGAGGCCGAGTTGAAGGTGCAACGCTTGGAAAAAGATTTGGCGGGCGATTCGGTCGCCCGGTCGTTTGACCCGGGACTTGCCGGGACAGATTCAGAAACTGCATGAGCCGTTACCTAGACATGGTGGATTCGCCTTCTCACGTGAAGAAACTCACGCTGGACCAACTCACTGACCTCGCTCAGGAGATCCGGACGGAGTTGATCGATGGGTTGGCGACCAATGGGGGACACCTTGGCCCGAATTTGGGCGTGGTGGAATTGACCCTCGCGTTGCACCGATGCTTCGACACCCCTCACGACAAGTTCGTCTGGGATGTGAGCCATCAGGTTTACGTTCACAAGATCCTGACCGGCCGAAAGGACCGGTTCCGAACCATCCGCACCACCGGCGGGTTGAACGGCTTCGCCCTGCGAACCGAGAGCGAGCATGACTGCTACGGGGCCGGACATGCCGGTACCGCTCTCTCGGCCGCACTCGGCATGTGCGCGGCCCGCGATCAGATGGGGACCGACGAGGATGTGGTGTGTATCTTCGGAGATGCCGCCCTGACCAACGGCGTGTCGTTTGAAGGCCTGAACAACATCGCCTGCACCACCAAGAAGTTCATTGGCATCCTCAATGACAACGAGTGGAGCATCGCCAAGAACGTCGGTGCCATCGCCACCTACCTCGGCAAGCTGACGACCAGTCCGCGCTACAACCGACTGGCCAAGGATTTCACCGCCTGGCTTCGCAAGCTCCCGAAGGGCGAGTTGGTCGCCATGCTCGGTGCCAAGGCCGAGGAGGCCATCAAAGGTATCGCCAGCAGCCTAGCTCTGGAGCCAGCCCCCGGCGCGGACTCAGATGGTCGCGGTGGGCATGGTTCCCCCCTTTTGTTTGAGGAATTCGGTATCCGGTACCTCGGGCCGATTGATGGACACAATCTTCCGTTGCTGATCAGCACGCTGGAGTTTGCCAAGACTTGTACCGAGCCGGTGGTCATCCATGTCCTCACCCAGAAGGGACGCGGCTTCGAGGCGGCTCTGAAGTTCCCCGAGAAGTTCCACGGACTCGGGCCTTACGACATCCTGAGTGGGCAACCGGCAGCCGCCAGGGCGGGCTCGGCCCCGATGTGGCAGGAGGTGTTCGGCAAGACGATGGTGAAGCTCTGCCGGCAGAACAAACAGGTGGTCGGTATCACCGCCGCCATGCCCAGCGGCACGAGCCTCAAGCTCCTGGAGCAGGCCCTGCCCAAGCAGTACTACGACGTTGGAATCGCCGAGGAACACGCCGTCATCTTTGCTGCCGGCATGTCCACCATGGGGTTCCGGCCGGTGGTCGCGATCTACAGCACTTTCCTGCAGCGCGCATACGACTGCATCCACCACGATGTTTGCCTGCAGGATCTCCCCGTCATCTTCTGCATGGATCGCGCGGGCCTCTCTGCCAATGACGGCCCTACCCATCACGGCCTGTTTGATATTTCCTACCTCCGGTGTCTGCCCAATGTGGTTGGGATGGCCCCGAAGGATGAGGATGAACTTCAGGACATGATGTTTACTGCCACCCTCCAGAAGCATCCTTCCTTCATTCGCTATCCCCGCGGAGCGGCGGAGGGCGTGCCCATCAAGGAGGTTCCCGGCGTCGTCGAAATCGGCAAGGCCGAAGTCATCCAGGGCTTTCGCAATCAAGGGGGACGCAAGGTCGCCCTGTTCGGTCTGGGCAACATGCTCCGTCTTGCCCGGGAGGCTGCCGTGGAGCTCGAAAAGGATGGTTGCGACGTCGCGATCATCAATCCCCGTTTCTTCAAGCCCCTGGATGCCGCCACCCATCAATTTTTCGCCGGTGCAGCGGACGTGGTGGCAACGCTGGAAGATCATGTCGCCATGGGCGGCTATGGAAGCGCAGTGCTTGAGCTGCTTTCAGAAAGCGGTATCGCCACACCGACGGTGCGATTGGCGTGGCCCGATGTGTTCGTGGAACACGCTTCAACCGTCGATTACCTGCGCCAGCGCCACGGGTTGACCGTGGGGAATCTGGTCTCGCAGGTGCGGGAGCGCCTTGCCGCACGGTCCGCTTCCGGAGCCGCGACTCCGGATCGGGTACGGTTGGCCTGACCCAGTTCGCCAGCGGAGTCAGTGCCTGTCCATCGGCCGCCAACCCAGAGTTGGCGGCTGATTGTTTTTAAGGCGACTCCACTGGGACGTTTGGTGCGCCGTGGGACATTTTTCGTGGGACAGTGTGGCTCAGTGACGCTCGCGCTGATGCCAGACCGGCAAACAATTTCCGAATTCATCTGTCCGATCCCCGTCGAGTCGTCCATTCGGAGAAAGGCAGTTCCGTCGGAGTTTGCGTCTGGATGGAAAACACGTGTTTGAATTGTAGGCGCCCAGACGTGAACGCCTCCGGGGGCACTCTGTCTGACACTTACGCAGGTTGTCCGGTAACCTTTGGGGGTTGGACGATGTATCGAGGACGAAAGGTTCTGGCATCAAGCCTGCAAAGGGACCTGCACCGATGCCGACCAGCGGCAAGAAAGGCAAACAGATGAACGCAAAGGCAAATACCAAGCTGCGGAAGTCGGGATCGAAGGCCAACCGGGCGCCCTTGACACTCAAGCGCCCCTCCCGATCGAAGGCGGTCACCGGATCGCGTCAGAGTCTGTCTCCGGGACACGAGAGTCGTACTCCTGAACGGAAGACTTCCTCGCCGGTCCCACAAGCTCCGGAAGAATTCACGATCCCACTCGCCAACCTGGTTGCGGCGCGGGTTGTGCCGGTGGAGACGGTTACGGAGGAGTCTCCGAGGTCTGTTCCCGCTCCGACGGGGACCACTTCCACGGTTCGCCGTGCGGCCAAGGGGGTGGAGGTCGTGACCGATGCCCGTCCTGAGCGCGGGCCCTGGGACGAAAACACATCGTTCCGACTCTACCTGCGCGAGGCTGTCGTAACCCCGCTACTGACTCCGGCCGAAGAGATCGTCCTGGCTGGACGAATCCAGGCGGGCGACGAGTCGGCCCGCGAGCACATGATCAAGGCCAATCTGAGATTGGTGGTGAAGATCGCCCGCGAATATGAGGATTACGGTCTCCCGCTGCTCGACCTGATCAATGAGGGGAACATCGGTCTGATGCGCGCCGTCGAACGATTCGATCCGACCAAGGGTGCCAAGCTGAGCACCTATGCCGCTTGGTGGATCAAGCAGTCCATCAAGCGGGCACTGTCGAACCAGTCGAAGTCGATCCGGTTGCCGATCCATGTCGTGCAGGAGCTCGCCCGGATGAAGAAGGCGGAGTCGAAGCTGGAATCCGATCTGGGGCGTGCGCCGACGGAGATGGAACTTGCCGCCGTCTTGGAAGTGGATGTCGAAGATATTCGCAAGTGGCGGGAAGCGGCAGCGGTCGGTGCCACTTCTCTGGATGCTCCGCTGGGGAACGATCCCGAGGCGGGACGGGTGGCGGATGTCATCGCTGACGAAAATGCTCGGATGCCTTGGGCGGACGTCTCCGATGAGACCAATGCCGAACTCATCCGGGAGTTGGTTGCCACGCTGAATGCCCGGGAGCAGAGGATCCTCCGCGAACGTTTTGCTTTGGACGGAGGGGAGCCTCGCACCTTGGAGCAGATTGGGGTGGAGTTCGGACTGACCCGGGAGCGGATCCGTCAGTTGGAGGCAGCGGCCTTGCGGAAGCTTCGAGATCGCCTCAAGGCACGTGAGTCTCTGCAGTTCGCCGCTTGAGGGGGAGGTTTAGGTTCAAAATGGGGCCTGCGGTTACTCGCAGGCCCCATCGCTTTTCTCGGGATCGATCTGGACACCCAGATCTCCTGCCGCATCTGTCAAGCTGGATGCGATCAAACGGGATAGATGGCGTTCCCCTCGAGCGGGAACGCATTGGGAAGATGACGCACTTCCTTCACGGATCCGTCCCGAAGCAGGACCTCGACAATATCGAACCGGATTCGGGTTCGAGGACATCCCGCCTCGCGCAGGTAGCAGAGTGCAGTGGCCGAAAGGAGTTTGCGTTTGCGTGCGTCCACTGCCGTAGCTGGACGCGTCCACTGGCCCTGGGTGCGGGTCTTGACCTCGGCAAAGACCAGGCAGTCCGAATCCCGGAGGACCAGATCAATTTCACCTCGACCACCGCGGTAGTTCGCGACCAGAAGCTTCAAGCCCGCCGCACGGAGGTGCTCCGCTGCCGCCTGCTCTCCCAATGCCCCCCTTTCGAGGTGTTCGGGCCGACGTATCCGGCCGAGCAGTCGTCGGAGCCAACGCATCACCTGGGGAAGAGTTCCGGGTCGGGTTGGCGCAAGGGGGCATAACTACGGCGATGAATCGGGCAGGGCCCATGCCGTTTCACGGCTTCGAGATGATCGGGTGTAGGATACCCCTTGTGCCGGGCGAATCCGTATTGGGGAAAGAATCGATCGGCCTCAATCATCCGACGGTCCCGGGTGACCTTGGCGAGGACACTCGCCGCGGCGATGGAATAGCTGCGGGAGTCACCTCTGACCAAGGCCGTGTGAGGGCAGGTGAGGGAGGGGACGCGGGTACCGTCCACCAAGGCGTGTTCGGCTGCCGGAGAAAGCCGCTTCAGCACTTCATTCATTCCGTGGTGGGTGGCGGCGAGGATATTGATCCGGTCAATCACCTCATGACCGATCTCCGCGATGGAGTGGGCGACGCGGGAATCGCTGATGAGTTGTTCGAAGAAGCGGTCACGGGCGCGTTGACTGAGTTGCTTGGAATCATTGAGCTCGCGGTATTCCTCGGGGATTCCGGCATCGGCCCAGTTCGCCGGAAGGATGACTGCCGCCACGACCACCGGACCCGCCAGCGGGCCACGCCCGGCTTCGTCGATCCCCGCCACGCGCAGCGTGCCGCGCGCCCACCACTCGCGTTCAAACACGAGTCGGTCCGGTGAAGTGGGCGTGGCAGCCATGGCTTCGGAGGATCGGGATCGGATGGACTCGGTGCAATCCCCGGGCGAACTGGAAGGGTCAGCCTTCATTGCGAAGGATCGCCAGTGGGGGGTGATTGCTGATGCCGCGACTGGCAGCCAGTCCAACGGTCAGGGTGAGGAATGGGACTGTGATCAGGGTGAGTGCGACTTCGGCAACCGGAAGATAGAACGGGATGCGGAAGACGAACTGGCTCAGTGCCCATGCCGCGCCGGTAGCCAGCAGGCATCCCGCAATGGCCGCCAGCAAACCAAGCCCGGCATACTCCGCCACCAGAATCCTGCGCACCGTCGAACGCGAGCCCCCCAGGGTTCGAAGGAGGACGGCTTCCTGCATCCGCTGCCAACGGCCGGTGACCACCGATCCGGCGAGGACGATCATCCCGGTGCCGACGGTGAACAGGGCCATGAATCGGATCGCGAGGGCGACCTTCGAGACGATGCCTTCCAAGGTCTGCAGGACGAGCAGGAGATCAATCACCGACACATTCGGGAACTCGCGTACGATCTCGCGTTGCATCTGGGCGGATTCGGCGGCGTCCGCCACCCGCACGGCGATGACGTGCATGGACGGTGCAGCTTCAAGTGCCCCGGCCGGGAACACGACGAAGAAGTTGGGCCGGACCTGTCGCCAGTCGACTTCGCGGATGGACGCCACACGGCACTCGATTGGGACGCCCTGGACGTCAAAGCCCATCGTGTCTCCGAGGTCCACCCCGAGGTCTTTGGCGATGCCGGACTCGACCGAGATGGGCACCGGGGTTTCCTCTGGCGTGATGCGGGGAACGAATTCACCCCGGAGCAGTTTTTCCGAACCCGCCAACTCGCTGCGCCAGGTGGAGCGGTACTCTCGCTGGAGCACCCAGCCCGGGATGCCGGCACGGGTGTTGGTGGTGAGCTGTCCCACCGGGGTTCCGCGGAGGTGCCGGAGGCGCATGGTCACGATGGGCGCCTCCTCCATGACCGGCAATCCCAGGCGATCCAGAGCCTGGGTGACGTCCTGAAGTTGGTCGGATTGGATGTCGAAGAGGATGGCGTTCGGTCGTCGGGTGGTGTCGGGGGACTCCAATGATCGAACCAGCGAGGCGCGGGTCAGTTGCAGCGAGAGCAGAAGAAACGTTCCAAGCCCAAGGGCGACGAGCAGGGTGCCGGTGCGGTTGTTGGGCCGGTGCAGGCTCGCGAAGCCCTGCCGCCAGGCGAAGGGCAACCAGTCGGGCCGGCAGCGTCGGGCCAACCAGACCAGCATCCGGGCGGCTCCGGCCAGAACAACGAATGCGAATCCGAGGCCGGCAGCGAATCCGAGGCCGTGCCGCCAATCCCGGGTCTGCAGCAGCGCGAAGCCCAAGACCGCCAATGAGATGCCGGCGATCACCAGGATGCGGATCGGATCGCGGCTTTGCCTCGGGCTGTCGTAGGCGGCCCGGATGGCGGCCAGCGGAGAGACCCGCCGAACGTCCAGCAGCGGGAGGAGGGCAAACGAGGTGGCGACTCCCAGCCCGGCGACGGCGGCCTGGGCGGCGGCGGCGAAGGAGAAGTGAACGTGGATCGGGAACGGAAGGACATCTGCCAGCACCGCCGGGACCAGTCGATGGATCAGGGCACCGAGGCCGATCCCAAGGCTGACTCCGAGGCCGCCGAGGGCGAGGGCCTGAGCGAGATAGACGGCGAAGGTCGCGGCCATGGGTGCCCCGAGGCAGCGGAGCACGGCGACCTGGGGCAGGCGTTGCTGCACGTGGACCTGGATCGCACTGGCGACGCCTACCGCGCCCAGGAGGAGGGCGATGAACGCCACCAGATTGAGGTACCCGTTGAGATTCTCCGCCGCCCTGCCCAGGTCCTCCTTCCGCTTCTCGGCCGTGTCGACATCGAGCTTCAATTCCCGGAATCGCTCCCGCAGCCCCTCAATGGTTTGCCGCGCGTCGGCGGCATCGCCGGGGAGTCGAATCAGAGTGCGATAGCGCACCAGCGAACCACGCCCGATCAACTGCGTGTCCGCAAGTCGTTCACCCGCGAGGTAAACTCTCGGGGCCAGATTGGCGAAGGCGACGGAATCGCCGGGAACCCGCCGGAGGAGTCCGACAATCCGGGTTTGCCATTCGCCGAGCTTGACGGCGTCGCCGACCCCGACCTCGAACTGGCGCGCCACGCTCTCCTCTACCAACAGTCCTTCGCCGCGGCGAAAGGCGTCGGCGGCTTCCGGCGGTTCCGTCTCCAGCCGTCCGTAGTAGGGAAACGCGCCGGTCAATGCCCGGACATTGACCAGACGGGTGCCCCCGTTCCCGGGGAACAGCAGCATGGACGCGAAGCTGACTTCGTCGCTGCGCTCGCCCTCAAGGCTCTGGATCAGGGCCTTTTCGGCTTCGCCAAAGGGCTTGCGTGAACTGAGGACAAGATCGGCACCGAGGAGGGATTTGGCCTGCTCGTCGATTCCTTGTCGAACTGATGCTCCAAGGGAACCCACCGCGACCAAAGCGGCGATCCCGAGCGAGATGCTCAGGGAATACAGGGCAAGTCGGCGTCTGGAAGAGCGGGAGTCCCGCCAGGCCAAGCGCCAGACCCAGGCCTGAGCGAGGGCAACGGCAAGGTTCATACGGTGACGCGCTGGCCGTTGCGCAGTCGGATGATCTGTCCACAGCGTTGGGCCAGGTCCAGGTCGTGCGTGACCAGGACCAGCGCGGTCTTCGCGGTCCGGTTCAGTTCAAAGAGCATGTCGATCACGCGGCGGGCGGTGTCGCCGTCCAGATTGCCGGTGGGCTCATCGGCGAACAGGAGGTCGGGGCGGGTGACGAAGGCCCGGGCAATGGCAACCCGCTGCTGTTCGCCGCCGGAAAGTTGGATGGGATAGTGGTCCATTCGATCCTTCAGTCCTACCTGTTCGAGCAATCTCAGCGCCTCTGCCGGATTGGGTCTAGTACCGCGCAGTTCGAGGGGGACCAGGACGTTTTCAAGAGCCGTCAATGTGGGGAAGAGTTGGAAGTTCTGGAACACGAACCCCACATGCTGGTTCCGGACGCGGGCGCGGGCATCTTCATCCAGACTTCCAAGATCATTGCCGGCGAGGTGAACGGAACCGGAAGAGGCGGTATCCAGGCCGGCAGCCAGACCCAGCAGCGTGGTCTTGCCCGAGCCGGATGGACCGACGATGGCGCAGGTCTCGCCGGAGAGCACCGAGAGCGAAACCCGGTCGAGCACCGTCAGCTCGTGGGAACCGCTCCGGTAGATCTTGGTCAGGCCCCGGACTTCGAGCAGCGATTGCACCCGGGGTGTGTTCCACGCTGGGGGACATCCGTCAAATGAGAGTTCCGGCTTACACGCCCGCCTGCGACTCCACCCAACTGACCGCCTCCCGCACCAGGGCCGGCGCATTCTTGGCTCCGAGCTTCTCCTTCAATCGGGCCCGGTGAGCTTCGACGGTCTTGACGCTGAGATGAAGTCGGCCGGCGATTTCGCGGGTCCCCAGGCCTTGCCCAATGAGCTGGAAGATCTCGAACTCGCGGTCACTGAGGCTCCGGACCCGCCCATCCCCGCCCTTGGGAATGGGCCGAGGCTCCCGCAGGGATTCCAGGATCCGGGCGGAGACGGCCGGGCTGACATAGATCTGGCCTTGAAGGATGGTCCGGATGGCTTCCATCACCGCTTTTCCACCCGCCGACTTCATGAGGTATCCGCGTGCTCCGGCGCGGATGGCCCGCTCGGCGTAGAGCGTTTCGTTGTGCATCGACAAGACTAGCGTAGGCAGTCCCGGATGGGCTGAAACCAGGTCTTTGAGGAACTCCAGTCCGCTCCGTCCCGGGAGGCTCAGATCCAGCACGATGAGATCCGGCTTGAGCTTCTGTACCGCGGTCAGGGCTTCGGAGGCGTTTTCGGCCTCGCCACAGACCGCGAGTCCCGGCTCCAGCCCGATCATGGATCCGAGGCCCTGCCGGGTGATGGGGTGGTCATCGACCAGCAGGACCCGCTTTTCGACGGGGGCGGCTCCGCTTCTTGGTTTCATGGAGAGTGGATTCTTCCTTGGCAGGGGTGGGACGACGGAGATGCACGGAACAGCCGACCGTGGTTCCTCCGGTGGGTTCGTTCTGGATGACCAGGGATCCTCCGATGATCCCTGCGCGGTACTGCATGATGCGAAGGCCCATGCCTTTCTTCCGGTTCGGCATGCGAGGCAGACCCCGACCATTGTCCCGGATGGCGAGATGAACCCGCTCGCCGACTGCCGCCAGCCCGATCTCGATCCGGGTTGCCCGCCCGTGGCGGATGGCGTTGGAGATCGCCTCCTGGGCGATCCGATAGAGATGGGTGGCCACCTCTGGATCTGGAACGGCCACGGGCGTGTCGCTGCGGAATGCCACCTCCACCTTGAAATGATGCGCGGTCCGCGCCGCCAATTCCTCAAGCGCGGTCAGGAGTCCGTCTGGTTCTGGGCGCATGGGCGACATGCCATGCGACAGATCCCGGGTGTAGCCGACCGCCGACCGGATCAGGCGGGCAATCTCTTCGGCGGCATCGCGTTCCGGCCGGCCGGCCTCCTGCAGACGGTTTGCCAGGGACTGGGAGAGGAATTCGATCCCTGCCAGTTGCTGGCAAAGGTCGTCGTGGAGATCCCGTCCGATCCGTTGCTGAGCCATTTCCCCGATGCGCAGGACCTCCGACTGGAGACGGCGGCGTTCAGTGATGTCCCGGACGATTCCGGTGAAAAGTCGCCGCCCCCCGACGGAGAACTCGCCCACTGAAAGATCGATGGGGAACAGGCTTCCGTCCTTCCGTTGACCAAACACTTCGCGGCCAATGCCGATCACCCGGCGTTCTCCGGTGGAGAGATAGTTGGCGAGGTAGCCGTCATGCTGCGCCCGGTAGGGTTCCGGCATGAGCGTGCTGATATTCCGTCCGATCAACTCCGGAGCCGACCAGCCGAACATCCGTTCAGCAGCAGGATTGACCGAGTCGATCCGGCCGCGGTCGTCAATCGTCAGGATGCCCTCGACGGCGGTCGAAAATACCGCCCGGAGCCGGGCTTCGCTTTCGCGCAAGGCCGCGATGGCTTCGGTGGAATCAGCGGTGGACTTCATGCAGGACGGAGGCCCTGGTTGGTCCGTTGGCCTCCGCGATGGCAATTGGGCGGTGGTTGGCGGGGG
>JBDNHZ010000052.1:0-18212 GCA_041688515.1 Verrucomicrobiota bacterium | reverse complement strand
CCGGTCCATTGCCCTGCTGCTCGACAGTGTGAACTCGCCGGCCATCGACGTGGAGGGAACCAAGATCACGGACGGTTATCACAACCTGTCGCATCATGGGCGATCGACCGGAAAGCTCGCCCAACTGCGGGCCATCGATGAGTGGCACATGCGGTTGATCGCCGGGCTGGCCGGTGGTTTGAAGCAGGTGCGCGAAGGAGATTCGAACCTGCTGGATCGGACCATGATCCTGTACGGGTCGAACCTGGGGAACGCCAACACACACGCGCCCACGAGAACCGACACGCCCCCGGCAACCTTGACCCGGGTCTGCATTGTGGGTGTGTCCCATACATGACGCCTGTCCACGGTCCCACAGTGACCCTCGACGAACGGAAAAGAGTGAAGTTTCCGGGTCGCCTGGGGTTTCGGAAAGGCCAAGTCTTCGCCTTGGAGGTCCGGCCCGAGGGCGTGCTGCTGATACCACTCACGGCCGACAGGTTCGGCATCCATGGGCGATTGGTCAGGTCCAAGTCAGGTCGACTGGTGTGGAGCGACTCGGTTCCTGAAACGCCGGCCGAGGTGGCGATCGAACAACTCCGAAACGAGCGCATCAATGAAGCGATTCGTTGACTCCAACGTGATCGTCCACGGGCTGATGGTGGATTGTGAACGACACGCTCTGGCGGACCCGTACCTCAACAACAGCAGGGCCATTCTTCATTCCAAGGCCGAGTGTTTCGCGATCCTTACGGCCGCCTATAAGGTGGTGCCGGCGGCCGCGCAGGGCGGCATCGCGTCCGCATTCCCGGTCCAGCCATGCGGCGTTTTCGGCGGCAGGTTTTGCCAGTGCCAGAGTGAACAGAGCTTCTTCGTGAGACGGGGGGTCATGAAATCAGTTGATCAGTTCGCCGAGCTTGGCAGGGCGGGCGGGACTGAGGTAGGTTCCGACCATGAAGGAAACCTCCATCTCGCTGGAGAACGCTGGCTCAAGTTTGACCGAATGGGCCCGGCGCGCCCGGCGCGAGCACACGACATTCGTCTTGCTGGATGCCACGAAACCCATCGCTCGCTTGATTCCTGCTGAGTCACCGCGTTGCACGGGCGCAGACCTCGCCCGCGCGCTGACCGGGGTTGCACTCTCGACCGAGGAAGCCCGCGCCTGGGCCGATGACCTCCGAGACTCGCGGGCGGCGTTGTCGCCTCCGGAGGACCGATGGCGGTAATCCTCGACGCCGACGTCATCATCTGCGGCGAGAAAGGAAGCTTTGATCTGGCCGGTTGGCTGGCTCGCCAGCCGGAGGAGGAGTTTGAAGTCGCTGCCATCACGGTGGCGGAACTGTGGCACGGCGTGGAGCGCGCCACCGGCGACGATCGAGCACGACGACTGGCTTACCTCGAAGTCATTTTCGCCAAGCTTCCCGTCATTGATTACACCCCGGAGATCGCCCGCGAACACGCCCGCATCTGGGCGGAACTGGAAACCGCCGGGAAGATGACCGGTTACTACGACCTGATCGTTGCGGCCACGGCGCGAGTGCGTGGGAGCAAAGTGGCCACGTTCAATCGCCGTCACTTTGAGCACATTCAAGGACTGAGCCTCGTGGCCATCTGAAACCATCCAGCCCGGCGCAAGCAGGGTTTCTTTGCGGTTTGGGTCTATGGCTGGTTCTTCTCCGTCGCTTTGGCGGCCTGCTGGAACTCGGCCAGTTTCTTTTGCCACTCGGCAGCTTGGGCAGCTTGGGCGGGTTTGCCGGATGGATGCCTCGACCAGCGGCGGTCGTCCGACCGCGCGGTCGAGCCGGTCGCCGACCCGGTCGCCGACCCGGTCGCCGACCCGGTCGAGCAAGGTGCGAACCTTGAGATCGCGGTCGGGCTGGAAACCAGGGCTGGCCTGGCTCAACACATCCTCTTGGATGAAATGGAGCGCGCCTTGGGCGTTCGCCTTCTCAGTCAGAGCGTTGGCTTTATCGACGAGATCGAGTTTGAGGGTGGGCCGGGCGGATTCGGGTTGAGTGGCCAGCAACGTGTCCGGTTGCTCATGCGCTGCGAGCAATGCGTGAAGGCGGGCGCGCAGGGCGGCATCGCGTCCGCATTCCCGGTCGAGCCAGGCGATACGTTCGGCGGCAGGCTTGGCCACGGCCAGGGCAAACAGGGCTTCCTCGTTAGTGGGGGACATGGAATGGGTCGTCTCAGCACCAAAAGGTTAATTTGATGCCGGGATTGCGATTGGACATCAGATGATCCACTTGGCATCGTTCCTGTATGAGGACGACCTTGAATCTGGACGATGACATCGCCGAACTGGCGGCCCGCCAGGCGAAGGCCCGCGGTCTGTCGCTGGGTAAAACCGTCTCTGACCTCGTGCGCCGCGGCCTCAACGCGCCCACGCCTTCCCAGGGCAAGGGCGGCCTCGTGGTTTTCCAACTGCCGTCCGATTCGCCCCAGGTCACCACGGATGACGTGCGCCGCATCGAAGCGGAGGGCGCATGAAGGGCTATCTCCTCGACACCAACGTCCTGATCGCGCTGCTCTGGCCGAGCCACGCACGGCACGATCTGGCGGTGAACTGGTTTGCGCGGCGCCGGGCCAAAGGCTGGGCCACCTGTCCGCTCACCGAGGCAGGCTTCGTCCGCATCGTGTCGAACCCCGCCTTCTCCCGCGATGCGGTTACGCCGCGCGAAGCCGTCGGCGTGCTGGGTGCCAACACGGCGGCAAAGGATCATGCGTTCTGGCCGGATGAAGTGCCCTTTGCTGAAGCCATCGCTTTTGCCGACGTGCGGCTCGTCGGCCATCAGCAGGTGACGGATGCGTATCTGCTCGGACTCGCCCTTCGCCGAGGCGGCGTGCTCGCCACGTTGGACGAACGGATCGCGGCGCTGATTGAACCGAAGTCGGCCGGGCGCAAGGCGCTGGAGATTGTCGCGTAGAGACCAGAGCAAGGCCGATCCGCGTTCACTGACCGGCTTGGTCATCGCCAGTTGAAACAGGAGCTCTTCGCGGTTTGGATTCATGGATTGCGTGGTTGGATGGACGATGCCCGAATTGACAATAGATAGCATCTATTCCAGCGTGACGGCCATGAACATCGCGTTGACGAAGCATTTCGAGGAGCTGATCGCGCGATTGGTTTCGAGCGGACGCTACAACAATTCCAGCGAAGTCGTCCGGGCCGGACTGCGGATCCTGGATGCCGAGGAAAAATCCCTCGCGGCGGTATCGTTTCCGCCCGGCTCGCTCCGGCACCTTTACACCAAGTCCGACAACAAGGCGGAGCGCCGCACCGCCCGGGCATCCAGCCTGAAGGTCGAACCGGAATGAAACAGTGGGAGATTTGGACCTGCGACTTTGCCGACGCGGGGCCGCATCCGGCGGTGATCATCAGCCACCCCGACCGTGTCGCGCGGGCGCCGCTGGTCAATGTGTTGATCGGCTCCAGCCAGAAGGCCAGCCGTCCGGCGCGTGAGAATGAAGTCGTGCTGAACGGCGCGGACGGACTCGATTGGGAGACGCTGGTGAAGTGCGACCTGATGTATCTGGTGGAGAAGGAGCAGCTGTATCGGCAGCGGGGGATGGTGACCGCCGTTCGGCGGAGGGCCTTGGTCCAGCGCATCAATGCCTGCCTGGGGTTCACGTTGGTCTGACGGAACATCCCCATCAAGCCTCGGGGGAAAAGAGGTAGAGGGCTTCCGCACTCCAAGGTGCTTCGCGACCGACGAGGCCGCTGATGAGTCCGCCAGGTCTTGGACTGCGCCAGTCCTCTACCGCTTTACGCCGGGACCGTGACGCAGCTCAGGTCGGTCTCGGAGGGCTCTCTTTCTACGCGTCTCCGCGCCTCCATGTGAGCCCTCCCTCATTGCCAACCGCATCGATACGGCTGATGCACTAGCACCCTGGAAACCACATTTCATTTGACCGCAAAGAACACAAAGACCGCAAAGAAGAAGGGTGAAACCGGGCTTCTGGAATCCACCCTTCGATCACCCGGTAGGTGATGGCTGTCCGTTCGGCGACCCTTGAAGTTCGAACGGCTGCATCGGGGCCCTGGCCACCCGCGAGCTCAAGGATTGGGAGCCATCTCAATGCCGCTTACGGCGAAGATGCCGGTGAAATCAGCTGTGGTGGGCTTGGTGAATTGCAGTCGCACACTGGCCTTGCCCGCGTTGGCGCCGGTCGAGAGGTCGATGTCGGTCTGGTCTTTGAATGGCCCGGGCGATTGTCCCTGCGCAAGGCGATCGCCAATCAGGATGTCGCATTGGCGAGCCTCGGGTTGGAACGGTTTCGTCAGGCACTGGGTGAACGCGCACGCGAGTTGGCCCTGTCCATGGCCGGCGCGACCGAAAAGGCGCGGGTGGCGCGCGAGGTGGCCGATCGGTTCCGTGCGCTGCGGGAGGTATTGGTCCAACGCGATCCGGCCGGGATCACCCCGCAGTTGGAGATCCGGATCCTGGGAGCCACCGAACTCGGGCTTCGTCGCCGTGCGGTCGATCGGGAACTGGAAGCCGGCGCCTAACGCGTCGAACTGAACCTGCTGCTGGCGCGGGCTTCGGATGCGCCCCTGGAGTTCGGATGGGAGGCACCGCGATTCGTGGCACTGCCGACCAACATGGACCTGCTCGCTTCGGCCCTGACCAATCATCTGGAGCTCCGGTCACGGCTCACCGAAGTGGCGCAGCAGGGATACCGGGTGGCTCTGGCGAAGAACGAGCGTTGGCCCGTCTTCAGCGTCGGTCCGGCCTACGCGCATCCAGATGGGAGCAACCTGGATCGGACACTGACCTTCGGGGTGCAGGTCCCCCTGCCGCTGTGGAAGAATGCCTCATCGAATCCCGCGGTGGCGTCATCCAGCGCGACGGGCAGCAATTCGTGATTCGGTCGGTCACCCGATTCGAAGGCGTCGCCGACATTGGCGCGCTCCCGATCCGGTTCGGGGCCGGTGTGGAACCCATCCGGATCCGGGACGTGGCCGATGTGATCATCGGGTCTGCGGTCCGGACGGGGGCGGCGACGGAGAATGGGCACGAGACGGTGTTGGGAACGGCGATGATGCTCGCCGGCCAGAACAGCCGGATCGTGGCACGCCGGGTCGGGGATTCCCTGCCCCGGATTCAGGCGCAATTGCCCCCGGGAATCGAATTGCGGGTGCAGTACGACCGCTCGGAATTGGTGGATCGGACGGTGGCGACCGTTCGGAAGAACCTGGTCGAAGGTGCATTGCTGGTGGTGGTGGTTCTCCTGCTGTTGCTGGGGAACTGGCGGGCGGCCTTGATCGTGGCCCTGGCGATTCCGCTGTCGTTCCTCGCCGCCCTCATCGGCATGTGGCGAGGGGGGTGTCTCGGACAATCTGATGAGTCTGGGAGCGATCGATTTCGGCCTGCTGATCAATGGCGCGGTGGTGATGGTCGAGAACGTGGTGCGACGCCTGGGGGCCGCGAGGCGGCACTGGGGCGACGACTCACGGGTCAGGGGCGGAGCGACGAAGTCTTGGCGGCGAGCCAGACGGATCTCTACCTGTCCTACAAGCCGCGTTCGGAGTGGCGGCGCACCCATGGCGTTCCGTGGACCAAGGAGCAACTGGCGGCGGAGATCGATGCCGTGATCCAGACTGGGCAGCCGGGGCAGACCCTCGTCTTTGCCCAGCCGATCGAGATGCGTTTCAACGAACTGCTGGAAGGCGTCCCGGCCGACATCTCGGTCAAGGTGATCGGCACCGACTACGACGTGCTCGAACCCACGGCGGCGAAGATCCGCGAGATTCTCCAACAGATCCCGGGAACCCACGAAGGGGAGGGGGAAGTCGAGTTCGAGACCCAGGGTCGATCCCCGGTGCTGATGATCCAGGCACGCAAGGAAGCCCTCCAGAAGTACAACCTCACTGCGGAAGCGGTGAACCAGGTCGTGCGGGTCGCCCTTGGGGGGCAGGTGGTGGGTTCGATCTACCGCGAGAACCGCAAGTCCGACCTGGTGGTTCGGCTGTCCGAGAAGCTTCGTGGAGATCTGGATGCGATGCGGGAACTTCCGGTTCGCGTTGACGGGCACAGCATGCTTCCGCTCGGACGTCTGGCAGACTTTGAGCAGGTGTCGGCGGTGGAACCGATCGCCCGGGAAGAGGGGCATCGGCGAGCCGCACTGCTCGTGAACCTGGGCGGGCGCGACATGGAAAGCTGGGTTCGGGAGGCTCAGGCGCGTGTGACGGCGGAGGTGCCATTGCCTGAAGGCTATCGGGTGGAGTTTGGTGGGCAGTTCGAGAATCTGCGCGAGGCCCAGCAACGCCTGATGTTCGTCGTGCCCGGTGCGGGCGTGCTGATCCTGCTGCTGGTGTATCTCGCCCTCGGCTCATTTCGGCAGGCGATCCTGGTGTACACCGGGATTCCGTTGGCGGTGACGGGTGGCGTGCTGGCGCTCTGGCTTCGCGGCAAGCCCTTCAGGATTACCGCCGCCGTCGGATTCATTGCGCTGAGCGGGGTCGCCGTCCTCAACGGTCTCGTGCTGGTCACCCAGTTCAACGAACTGCGAGCCGAGGGACGTTCGCTCAAGCTCGCGGTCATCGTGGGTGCCTTGATGCGCTTGCGTCCGGTGCTTATGACGGCGCTGGTGGCGAGCCTCGGATTTGTGCCGATGGCAATCGCCACCGGTGCCGGTGCCGAGGTGCAACGGCCGCTGGCAACGGTGGTCATCGGAGGGATCGTCAGTTCCACGCTGCTGACCCTGTTGGTGCTCCCGTCGCTTTACGCCGCCTTCGAAAGGGAAGATGCTGACTTGGTGACGGGATAGAAGCCCGATCCTCGCATGCCGTATTCCTCTCCACAGTCAGTCGATCGGCAGACCGTGTTCCGTCAGGTGCGCCACCTGTTGCCCGGGGCGCTCCTCCTGGCCGCCAATGCAGGGTTCATCAATGCCGTGGCGCTGGGGTTCTTCAAAACGCCGGTCAGTCACATGACCGGTGCCGTCTCCCATCTCGGCCAGGACCTGGCCCAGGCTCGATTCCGGGATGCCTGGGTCTCCGGGGCCATCGTGGTGGGGTTCATCCTGGGGGCCGTGTTGGCCGGGGTAGTGGTGGGTGCCCTTCAACTGGTACCCGGAAGGCGATACGGCATCGCCATGCTGGCCGAGGGTGCCTTGTTGGCGTCGGCGACCGTCCTGATCCTGCTGAAGTCCCGCTTCGGGTTGCCCGTCCTAGCCATGGCCTGCGGACTCCAGAACGCCATGTCCAGCAGCTACTGTGGCCTCGTCATCCGGACCACGCACGTCACCGGATTGGTGACCGATATTGGCGTCCTGATCGGGCACTGGATCCGACACCGCCAGATCGAGCGGTGGAAGCTGCTTTTCCTTGGCCTGGTCTTCGCCGCCTTCGCCGTCGGCGGGTTTCTAGGTGCCTTGGCCGATGGTTGGGTGGGTCCCTGGAGCCTCGCCCTCCCGGCGGTCGGCATGACCCTCGCCGGGGGTGTGTTTTGGTTCGTCACTCACCGGGGCCTGGTGGATCTGTTGCAGGACGCGATGCCACCGTCTCCGCCGAGGACAGGAATGTTTCCACGGCAATGAAGGGGGATCGCCCGGGCATCAATATGACCTTGGACGAAGTGCGCCAGCGGCGAACCGAGATCATCGCCCAGCTCTGGGCCCTGCGGGATCCGCAGGCGCGGTTCCAGTGGGTGGTCGACCGCGCCCGGGTGCGTCCGGCGCTCCCCGAATCCCTGCGGACGGATGGCCATCGCGTGGCGGGTTGTCAGGTGCGGTTGTGGTGGATCGCGGAAGAGCGCGATGGCCGACGATGGTTCGCCTCGGACTCCGACGCCGTGACGTTGAAGGCGCTCACGGGGCTGTTGGCCGACTGCTACAGCGGCGAGACGTTGGAAGGGGTGAGGGCGGATCCACCCCGTTTCCTGGAGGAACTCGGATTGCTGCGACTGCTGGCCGAGAGTCGGCGCGCGACGCTTCTGCGGGTGGTGGATTCCATGGGCGCGCCGTCTGGAGGGACGAGCGTTGGAGGGACGAGCTCTGCGAGTCCGTAATCAATCCCTTTGGGTGGTGGATCAGGCGGCTTCCTGAAGCATGCGGATGAACTGGCGCATGGCCGGGCTGAGGACCTTGCTCTTCTTGTAGATGACGGCGAGGGGACGGTGAAGCTCGGTATCGACGAAGGGAATGGAGCAGAGAGTCTGCTTGGCGACTTCCTGCGAGACGGTGGCATGGGGAACGATGGAGATGCCGGCTTCGATCTCCACGGCGCGTTTCACCGTCTCGATGTTGTCGAACTCCATGACGGTGCGGACGGTGACCTCGTGGTCTCGCAGGAATTTGTCGATGGCCTTGCGGGTGGGGATGTCCGGTTCAAAGGCGATGAACCGCTGATCCTGGAGTTGGGTCAGGGTGAGGGACTTTTGCTTGGCCAGGGGATGGTTGGGATGGCAGATGACCGACAGCATCTCGTTGCGGAGGGGAACGAGTTCGAGGCGCGGATCGCGATTGGGATACGCGACGAGACCCAGGTCGACGACATTGCCAAGGACGTCGTCATACACCTGATTGGCCCGCTGGTATTCGACGTGGACGTTGACGGTGGGATAGGCCCGGAGGAAGCGTTTGAGGTAGGGCGGCAGGTCGTGGAGCCCGATGGAATAGATGGTGGCAACGCGGATGGTGCCCGAGACGATGTCCTTCACCTCCTGAAGTTTTGAGAGCAGGGACTCGTAGGATTGGATGACCTGTTTGCCGTATTCGTAGAGGAGTTGGCCTTCGCGGGTGAGCCGGAACTTCTTCTTGGAACGTTCGATCAGGAGACACTTGAGCTGACGTTCGAGGGAGGAGATCTGCTGCGAAACGGCCGACTGGGTGATGCCGTTGATCTGGGCGGCCTTGGTAAAGCTCTCAGTTTCAGCGAGGTCGCAGAAGACCTTGAAGCTCTCGATTTGCATGCTTGGACCTGATGAGAGTCAAAGGGGCTTCGCTTGGCAAATGGGAGTTTGAAGTGGGGCAGGGCGGTGTACTTCGGCGTTGCCAGCGGCGCTGGGTCGGCAAAGATGACGGCGTTCTATTATGAAACACGTTTTCCCGTTCGTTGCTGCAGCCGCCCTGATGGCGGGTTGCGCCTCTTCCCCCAAGACCGTCCACACGCATACGCCCGAGCCCGTACCTGCTCAGATGGGGTCGGTTGCCTTCGTCACGCCCGGTGCCCCGGGGTCACGACTGGGCAAGACGGACGCCGAGGGATTCACGGTGATCTTCGACGGAACCTGGGACGGCTGGATCGTGAACGAGAATCCGTCTTCGTGGAAGATCGTCGATCGTGCGCTGCGGGCCTGTGGCGAGCGGAGCCACTGCTTCTACATCGGCGCGCTGGCTCCGTTTAAGGATTTTGAGTTCAAGGCCGACATCAAGACGGAGCCGGGCTCCAACGGCGGCGTCTACATCCACACCAAGTATCTGGACACGGGTTGGCCGTGGGGTGGCTACGAGATCCAAGTCAACCAGACCCAGGGCGACTGGCGCAAGTCCGGCAGCGTGTATTCCGTTCAGGACGTGAAGGAAATCCACGTCAAGGACAACGAGTGGTACACGCACCACATCGTGGTGAAGGGCAACACGGTGAAGATCTATCTCAACGGCAAGTTGGTGAATGAGTTCACCGAGGAAGCCGGTCGCGTCGCAGGAAAGGATTTCGAGCGCAAGCTCAACCAGGGCACCTTCGCGTTCCAGGCCCACGATCCGAAGTCGGTGGTCCTCTACCGCAATGTCCGCGTGAAGAAGCTCTAGCCCGGAGCGTTGTCGGAATCCGGCGGGATTGATTGGGAAGAACGGTCTGGCCGCTCACTTCCCCATTCCGCTTCGTCATGGATGCGCATGAGACGGCGCCGGGTTTTCCCGGCGCCTTCTTCATGACCCGGAGGTGGGGTCGTCCGGTTCGGCGGGTGCTTTCAACCCGTGGATGCGGAGCTTTTCGCGAAGGGTAACCCGGCTGATCCCCAGCCAGCGGGCGGCCTGCGCCTGATTGCCCCCGGCCCGGGCCATGGCTTGGGACAGGATCTCGAAATCGAGCAGGCCAACCAGGCGGTCGTAGGCGTTCGGATTCTCTCCCCGCTCCGCCGCGGCCAGTGCTTCCGAGACCATTCCCTGAACGGTTTCCGGTGCCGTGGCTGCGCGGGTGGCCTTTCTGAGGACCTCCCGCACGTCGATGTCGGCGATGGGATAACCTCCGGTGCGGAGAAGTGCCTGCCGCACGACATTTTCGAGTTCACGAACGTTTCCTGGCCACGGGTGTTCGCAGAGGACCCGGACGGCAGCGGGATGGATCACCGGAGTCTTGAAACTCAGGGATTCGCCGTGTTTGTGGGCAAAGTGGAGGGCCAACAGCGGGATGTCTTCGGGACGATCCCGCAAGGGAGGGAGGAAGAGGGAAACCTGATTGAGCCGGTAGAAGAGATCCTCGCGGAACGTTCTGGCGATGATGGCGGCCTCCAGGTCGACATGGGTGGCGGCGATGATCCGCACATCGAGAGGGATCGGATCGCGCCCACCGATCCGTTGGAAGGTTCGTTCCTGGAGGACGCGCAGGAGTTTGGCCTGGGTGGAGGCACCCATCTCGCCGATCTCATCGAGGAACAACGTTCCGTGGTCGGCCTGTTCGAAGCGTCCAATGCGTCGTTCGATGGCCCCGGTGAAGGCCCCGCGTTCGTGCCCGAACAGTTCGCTTTCCAGAAGGGTCTCCGGAATGGCGGCGCAGTTGACCGCGATGAACGGGCCGCGCGACCGGTCTCCATGGGTATAGAGGGCCCGGGCGATCAACTCCTTGCCCGTCCCCGTCTCGCCTCGGATCAGGACCGTCACCGGCTTGGCGGCGACCCGCCCGATCTCCTTGTACACCTCCTGCATTCGTCGGCTCTTGCCGATCAGCGCGGTCGGCACCGGGGAAGGGTCCGCGGGAGTGGGTGCGCTTGGCTGAAGGCGACGACTTGCAAGGGCTCGGCCGGTGGCGGCAATGAGTTCCTCCATCTCGAAGGGTTTCAGGAGGTAGTCGAATGCCCCCTCCTTCATGGCTTCGATGGCCGTCTCGGTCGTCCCGTGGGCGGTCATCAGGAGGATGGGCGTGCCCGGTTGCTCCGCGTGGAGTCGGCGAATCACTTCGAGTCCGCCGAGTCCTGGCAACCGCAAGTCGGTCAGGATGACATCGAAGCTCCCGTTCGCGGCGCGACGGCAGCCGTCATCGCCGCGCCGGGCCACTTCAACGGAAAAGCCTTCCGCGGACAGCACCGTGGCGAGTGCCGCTGCGAGCGACGGGTCATCCTCGATCAGAAGCAGGTGTTTCGGAGAACTCATGGGGCAAGAGGAAGGACGATCGCGAAGGTGGTCCCGTTGCCAGGCCGGGTCTGGTATTCCATCAGGCCACCGTGCTTCTCGATGATACGGGCGGCGATGGCGAGGCCAAGCCCGGTGCCGTCGGCCTTGGTGGTAAAGAATGGGTCGAAGAGCCGCTCCAGCGCCTCCGGGGCAATGCCCAGGCCGTTGTCGGAGACCTCGATGAGCGCCACCGGACTGAGGGTGTCGCCCAGGCGTCGTTCCGCCGTGCCCGCTTGAAGTCGGATCTGCCCACCCGGGCCAGCCGCGTCGATTCCATTCCGGACCAGGTTGATCAGGACCTGCTTCAGTTGGGCCGGATCGGCCCGTACCCGCAAATCGGTCCCCGGCTCGATCAGCAGGGTGATGTTCTCGTTCTCGGCGCCGGGGCCCAGAATCTGAACAACCTCCGAAAGAAGGGTGCGAAGGGACAGGGTCGCAGGGCTTGGCTCTGCCGGCCGTGCGAACTCCAGAAAGCCCCGGACAATCCGTTCCAGGCGGTTGATCTCCGAGTGGATGATGGCGGCGTCTTCCGCGGCGGGACTTTGCGGCGGCAGCCGCTTTTGCTGGGTGAAGAGTCGGGCCTTGATGGCGGTCAGGGGGTTCCGGATCTCGTGTGCGACGCCTGCGGCCAGGACGCCGAGGGATGCCAGCTTTTCCTGCCGCTCCATCATCCCCCGGGTCTCGACCAACTGGATCCGGAGCGGGCGGATCAGATCGCGGTACACCAGGATGGCGAGGGACGCCGCGAGAATCAGGATGGCCAGGAAGGTTCCAATGAGCAGTTTAACCAATCGGGCCAAGCGCGATCGCGCGTCGGCGATGGTCGATTGAAGGGCTTCCTCCCGGAGTCGAAGCAGTCTTCGGGTGTCCTGTGCCATGTCGGCGGCGAGATCTCCGAGGACAGCAATGCGGGGGCCCACTTCTTCGCGGGTGGCACCGCCCCGGATGACGCCGCGCAGACGGAGCGACTCATCCCAGTACGTTTCAAAGGTCTGACTGAGCTCATCCAGGATCTGGATCTCGCCTGGGCGATGGATGGACATCCGCTGCTCACCCAGCCATTCCTTGAGCTTTTCGCGGGATTCGGCGAAGGCGGTCCAGGCGGTGGGATCCCGGGTCGCCTCGTAACGGCGGAACAAGGATCGCAGCTCGTGGAGGTCGGCACTGAAGGTGTCGCCGAGTTGAAAGCTGCTCACTTCCTGCCGGGAGATCCGGCTACCCAACTGGTCTGCCGCCCTCCAGGCCGTCCAGCCCGTCCAGACCAGCACCGCAACGGCGGAAACGATCGCGCCGACAAAGAGGAAGACCCTGCGTTGCATGTGACGGGGGAAGCGTGCCTTCGCCGATGGGCTCTGTCCAAGCTGGGAGCGCAGAGGATGGGTGGAAAGGGATTGGCCTGGTGTGGACAGCAAATGACCCGGCCACGGGCAGTCGTGGGAAGGGTGAGACTCGAAAACCGGGGAATTGCGGAGTTTCTGGCCTATCGAAACGTTGGCATGCCGATCGCATACAGGGGAAACGTCGGTTCGCTAGTCGATCCGGCGCGCAGCAGTGTGCTGCCTTGCCAGTTGCCCCGGGCGCCTGTCGCGTTCGGGGATGGGGATAACGACGAACGGTTGGTTCGTCATGAGGGTTAGCCCCCCTGCGGGTGAGGTTCCACTGCTGCGTCTCTCAATTTGAAAGGCGGAGTCGTAACATGAATTCCCAAGGCAACCCCGTGACTCAGGGCAGTGCAGTGACAGCCCCGGGCGGAGGTCGGTTGCTGTTGGTGGATTCAGATGACGCAGTCCGCGAGGCATTGGGCGAGGCGTTCCGGTTCCAGGGATTCGAGGTCGAAGCCGTCGCCGATGCGGATGCCGCCCGGCGATCCTGTCGGGCGCGATCGTTCGACTGCGCCTTGGTGGATGTTTGTCCGGACGGAGCCATCGGTTGGGAGACTCTCAAGGCGTTGGTCGGGGTCGGGTCGCTGCCGGTGGCAATCATGAGCGTGGGCTCGGGGTTGGTGCGTCGGGCTCGGACGTTCGGAGTGGAACAGGTTTGGGAAAAGCCGCTTGCCGTCGAGGAGGTCTCGGTCTGGATCCGGGATCGGGTTGCCGCCGCGAGGCGGACTTGAAGATTTTGGCGCCGGTCATCCTTCAGCAGGTCGTGCCGTCAGTCCCACCCCGGCAGGCCTGCGGATGGCCGGCGCCTTCTTCGTCCGTTCCGGTTGCTTGACGCTCCCGGGCAGGAAACGCAGAATCGGCTTCCGCGACTTTCCGGCATCCGCCGGGCGATTCCTTTTTTTACCTGCACACGTACCTGCGCATGAGCACGCCGCACAATCTTTTGGGCACCCTTCAGACCTTCGATTTGGGGAATGGTCAGAAGGGTCAGTACTACTCGCTGCCGGCTCTGGGCCAAGCCCTCGGGGAACCCGTCAGCAGGCTGCCAGTATCGATCCAGTTGGTTCTCGAATCGGTGTTGCGCAACTGCGACGGCCTGAAGGTTCAGGAGGCGAACATCCGTGAACTGGCCGCCTGGAAGGCGGTCGAGTCGCGCACAGCGGAGATCCCCTTCGTGGTGGCGCGGATTGTCCTGCAGGACTTCACTGGAGTGCCCCTGCTGGTAGACCTCGCCGCCATGCGTTCTGCCGTCGAGCGCCTGGGCAAGAATCCCAAGATCATCGAACCCCTCGTGCCGGTGGATCTGGTGGTCGATCACTCGGTGCAGGTGGATTTTGCCGGGAGCGCGGATTCGCTTGGCCGCAATCTGGATTTGGAGTTCCAGCGCAATCGTGAGCGCTACCAGTTCCTGAAGTGGGGCATGCAGGCCTTCGACACCTTCAAGGTCGTGCCGCCCGGGATCGGGATCGTCCACCAAGTCAACCTGGAGTATCTCGCCAAGGGCGTGCTGGAGCAGGGCGGGGTTTACTATCCCGATACCCTGGTGGGGACCGATTCCCACACCACCATGATCAATGGCCTGGGAATCGTCGGTTGGGGCGTGGGCGGCATCGAGGCGGAGGCGGGGATGCTCGGTCAGCCGGTGTATTTCCTGACCCCGGACGTCGTCGGGGTCCACCTGACGGGTGCCTTGCGCGAAGGGGTGACCGCCACCGATCTGGCCCTGACGCTCACGCAGGTGCTTCGCAAGGCGAAGGTGGTCGGGAAGTTTGTTGAGTACTTCGGACCGGGCGCAACGGCGCTGCCGGTGGTGGATCGTGCCACCATCGCCAACATGGCCCCGGAATACGGCGCAACGATGGGCTTCTTCCCGATCGATGCCGAGACGGTGAACTACCTGCGCGCCACGGGTCGCAGTGAGGAACACTGCAAGGCTTACGAGAATTACTACCGGGCCCAGGGGCTGTGGGGAGTCCCAAGCGAGGGCGAAATTGATTACTCGCAGGTATTGAAGCTGGATCTTTCGACCGTCCAGCCCTCGGTTGCCGGGCCAAAACGTCCTCAGGACCGCATCGAACTCGGGAACATGAAGCGCGAGTTTTTCCAGGCGTTCAGCAGGGGCGTCACCGACAACGGATTCGGGAAGGCCCGTGGAGAATACCTGACCCGTCGTGCTGACGTTCCTGCCGGCGGGGCGACCACCACGCTGGGTCATGGATCGGTCCTGATCGCGGCCATCACCAGTTGCACCAACACCTCGAATCCCAGCGTCATGCTGGCGGCCGGCTTGCTGGCGAAGCGCGCCGTGGAAAAGGGATTGCGCCCCAATCCCGCGGTAAAGTCCTCGCTCGCCCCCGGATCCCGGGTAGTGAGTCATTACCTCGCCAAGACGGGACTCCAGCCCTACCTCGACCAATTGGGTTTCCAGGTGGTTGGCTATGGCTGCACCACCTGCATCGGCAATTCCGGTCCGCTTGCCGCTCCGATCGAAGACGCCGTAGTGAAGAACGATCTGGTCGCCGCTTCGGTTCTCTCCGGCAACCGCAACTTCGAGGCCCGGGTCCATCAGTCGATCAAGGCCAACTTTCTCATGTCGCCCCCGTTGGTCGTCGCGTTCGCACTCGCGGGCCGCGTCGACATCGACATGACCTGCGAACCGGTTGGAACCGGATCCGATGGGGATCCGGTCTACCTCGCCGATCTGTGGCCGACGCTGGCCGAAGTGCGCGACGCCATGCAGTCTGCGCTCAAGCCCGAGGTGTTCCAGAGGCTCTACACCGACTTCGCTGGCCAGAACCCGAAGTGGAACGAGATCCCCGCCTCCACCGGGCTGGTTTACGGGTGGGACAAGCAATCCACCTACATCCAGGAGCCGCCGTTCTTCACCCAGTTTGCGCTGCAACCGGGATTCATTGCCGGAATCACCGGCGCACGGGCATTGGGGATCTTCGGGGACTCGGTCACCACCGACCACATCTCGCCGGCGGGTTCGATCACGAAATCGTCCCCGGCCGGCCGATACCTGGTCGAAAACGGGGTGACTCTGGAAGACTTCAACAGCTACGGCAGTCGCCGTGGCAATGATCGCATCATGACCCGGGGCACCTTTGCCAACGTCCGGATCAAGAACCTGATGCTGGGGGGCGAGGAAGGCGGCAACACGCTGCTCCAGCCGGAAGGAACCAAGCTTTCGATCTATGACGCTTCGGTGGAATACCAGAAGCGCGGCACGCCCCTGATCGTGGTGGCCGGACAGGAATACGGCACCGGCTCCAGCCGTGACTGGGCCGCCAAGGGCACCAACCTGCTGGGGGTGAAAGTCGTGGCCGCCCAGAGCTTCGAGCGGATCCATCGTTCGAACCTCGTCGGCATGGGGGTGCTCCCGCTCCAGTTCAAGGAAGGCACGACGGCACAGACCCTGCGCCTCGACGGAACCGAGAACTACGACGTCGTCGGCCTCGGCTCGGACATCAAGCCCCAGCAGGATCTGACACTCCGGATCACCCGGCGTGATGGTACCGTGGAGAATGTTCCCGTCCGCTGCCGCATCGATACGCCGATCGAGATCGAGTACTACCAGCACGGCGGCATCCTGCCTTTCGTGCTCCGGCAGTTGGTCGCCCAAGGCTGATGGAATCCGAGTCGGGGAAGGGTTGTCCCGCCCCGGAAACTTTGAAGCCGATCGTTGTCACCGGATCAGGTGGACGCCTCGGGCGGGCCGTCGTTCCGGCCCTGCTCGCAGGCGGCTGCCCGGTCCGTCCATTTGATCTCCGTCCCACCGCCGGGCTCGATCCGGTGGGTGGACTCAGCCTGTTGGACGGGGAAGCGCTGCGTCAGGTGTTCGACGGGGCGGGGACCCTCATCCACCTGGCGGCGACCCCCGAAGATGCGGACTTCGATTCCCAGCTCGTCCCCAACAATCTTACCGGGCTTCACCGGGTCCTGGAGGCCGCCCGTGCGGCGGGGGTCGGGCGTTGGATCCTCGCCAGCAGCATCCAGGTCAACCTGCGACAGTCTCGCGAAGGTCCCTGGCCAGTTCGAATCGCCGACGCGATCTCGCCCTTGCGCTGGTACGCAGCCACCAAGGTCTTCCTGGAATCCGCCGGTTATTCCTACGCCCGCGACCTCGGCATCCCGGTGCTCGCCGTCCGGGTGGGCTGGTGCCCGCGCGACGCCGTTCAGGTGGGTGAAATCGAAAGGGAAGCCATCGCCCAAGACACCTACCTGAGCCCGGGCGATGCCGGCCGATTCTTCCATGCTGCTGCCGTGCACCCGCTGGATCCTGGCTTTCACCTCGTCTTCGCTACCAGCCGTCCCGTTCGGTCCGGGGTCTTCGACCCGGAACCGGCCCGACGCCTGCTCGGATGGGAACCCTTGGACGTGTGGCCCGTCGGCGCGCTAGAGTTCGTTTCATGAAACGATGGCTCCTGACGGCATGCGCCGCGGTGCTGTCGGCCGTCGGCGTGTTCGCCGCGCCGACCAACACCCTCGACTCGGTGGTCCAACTCTGGCGTTCCGGAAAGACCGATGACGCTCTGGAGGCGGCCACCGCGGCGTTGAAGGTGGATCCCAAGAACTCCCGGCTCCTGAGCCTGCGCGCCCAGATGCGCGTCCTGGTCGGGCAACGCCCGGGTGCGGAAGCCGATCTGACCGAGGCCATCGCCCTTGAACCCGACTCCGGTTGGCTGCGTCAGGAGCGGGCCCAACTCCGGTTCCGTCTGGGCAAGGTGGAGGAGTCGGTCATTGATTTCGACACGGCGGTGGAACTCGCCCCCCGGATGCTTCCCCAGAACTGGCAGCGTGGGATCGCTCTGTATTATGTCGGACGATTTACCGACGGCCGGAAGCAGTTTGAGGTGCACCAGACGGTCAACCCCCAGGACGTCGAGAATGCCGCCTGGCACTTCCTCTGCACCGCGCGAGAGAAGGGGATCACCAACGCCCGGTCCCAACTGATCCAGGTGGAACGGGACGGACGGGTTCCCATGAAGGAGATCCAGCAGTTGTTCGCCGGCAAGGCTACCCCTCAGGAGGTCCTGCGCGTCGCGGCCATTGCCGACGACGCCGCCGACCGACGCGACCAACAGTTCTATGCCCACCTCTATCTGGGCCTCTACTTTGAAGCCATCGGCAGCCCCAAGGAGCGCGATGAACACATCCGGGAGGCAGCCCGCCTTTCCGATTCCGACAACTACATGGGCGTCGTCGCCCGCGTGCATGCCGAACGGCTCAAACTGACTCTTCCTCCTTCCAAACCATGAGTACTTCCAAGCCCCCCGGCCAGCAGCCCTTCTGGGCCGCCGCCATCCAGGACAGCCGTCGGCCCTCGCGACCTGCGCCCTCCGCCGAATCTTCCCGTCGTCCCCGTCGCCCCCAGCGTGGGCCCGATGAGGGCGGTCCTGCCCGCCCGGATGCCTCCGGCGGCCATTCCGAGCGGGGCCCCCAGTCCGGTGGCTACCGCTCCGGCGGGTATCAAGGCGGAGGCCGTTCCAGTGGGGGTTACCAAGGGGGTGG
>JBDNHZ010000051.1:0-18114 GCA_041688515.1 Verrucomicrobiota bacterium | reverse complement strand
TTGGTGATGAAACGGCCGCGATGGAAGGCCATCATCATCGGTTGAAAAATGTTCCGTCGCAGCATCCGGACATCGCCCGCACCCCGTCCCTCGCGCAGTCCCCGGGTTGCCCAGTAGATGGCGTGGGTTTCGGGCAGACGCCATTCCAAGGGGCCGTAGGTGTCATCGACGAGCTTCATCAGGGCGGGCTCAAGCTTGTACTTGGTGACCAGGAGTTCCGCGCGGGCCTTGTCCTCGGGAGTCTTGGGATTCAGAAGCGCTTCGTAATCCGGGTGACCAGAGCCAATCGCAGCCTGCATTTCCTCGGCCCAATGGGCTTTGTAGGTCAGATGGGCGTCGTCGAGGTTCGCTCCCATCTTGTGGTGGAAATGGCGGGCGAGCTCGGCATGGATGTCGATGGCGTGGGGGTTGTACTTGAGGCCTTCGTCGCGGAGCAGTTCGACGCCGCGCTGAACCCACAGCCAGCGATCCTCGGGGTCGGGGAACTTGACCGAGATGTTGTAGGAAAGGTTCCAGGCGAGGTGCACCCAGACGGCGGAGAAATGGGGCTGAAGCTTGGTGATCCAGTCGGCGAGCTGGACCGCCTCGAAGTGTTTGCCTTCGTCCTGGAGTTCGGACGAACGGATCCAGAGGGCGTTGGCGATGATCCCGCGGAAGCCGCCCAGGGCGACGGTGGTGAAAGCGAGGACAGGCGGGGCATTGGACAGGACCGTGGAACGGGTGAGGCCGAGACGGTCCCGGTCGTCGTTGAGGCGGACCTGGAAGAAGTGGCCCGCAACCAGGGCGAGAACGGCGATGGCGATGAGGCCTGCTTTGCGGAGGTTCATGTGGGGAGGGCGATTTCCCGCCGCGTGAGGATCACCATGCCGGCGGCACCGAGGGCTCCACCGGCGATGCCGACGACGACGAAGCCGGCCCGGGCGAGGTCCAGCCAGGTGATGGAACGTCCGGTGGCAAGGGCGTCGACCGGGGAGAAACTGGAGACCTGATTGAGGACCCAGTAGGCGCTGCCGTAGACCACGACCGAGGCGCGGTTGAAGAGGGAGGGTTCGACGATGGTCCCCGATTCACTGCTCACTCCGATGATGCCCCCCTGCTCGACGACCTGCTTGAGGGTGCCCGACGAGAGGCCGACCACGAGGATGGCGAGGGAGACGAAGGAGGCGACGGGGAAGGAAAGGAACGAGGCGGAGAACAGCCCGACGGCGGTGAGCAGGCCCAGCCAGCAGACGATCACGCCCAGGCCCCGGGCGAAATTGACGGCGAACGGGGCCTCGGGACATAGGACCTGGATGCCGTCCTGGAGGGGGACCACGACCGTGAGGGCGCCGAGATTGGCGTAGCGGAGCACCAGACGGCCGTCCGGCTCGATCTGGTCGCCCGGGATGGCGAACTCGCTGGGAACATCCGGTCCGAAGTTGTTGACCATCCGGATGGCGGGTCGTTGCTTGGATCCGCCGATCTCCCATCCATGGTCGAATGAGGCATCCATGCCGACGTATTCCGGGGTGAAGAAGCGGATGCGGACGAAGAGGGATTGATCCTTGAACCGTTCGCGGGCGTCGGGGCCGAGATTGAAGATGTAGGGAAGCGGGCGAAACTGACCGGCGGGCACGGCCTGGAGGCGGCCTTCGAGTTGGGCCCGGACCTGCTTTTTGACGAACAGAGGGTCCATCTGGGAAAGGGCAGGATCGCGCCGGCGCTGTTCGAATTCCTTTTCAACCTCGGGATCAATGTTGGGGATCTCGGCCCCGACCGGTTCGCGGGCGACCAGGATCTCGTTCCGGAGTTTGGCGAGTTGGGCGGGTTGCAATTGGCGGGCGCGGGCGTGGAGCAGGCCAAAGACGATGGTACCGGAGATGGCGACCATGGCGACGTTGAGGACCATGATGCCGAGCCATTTTCCCAGCCAGATCTGCCAGCGTGGGATCGGCTTTACCATGACGAGGAAGAGGGACATGTCCTCGATGTCGCGTGCCAGGGTGCCGCAGGCCAGCCAGAGGCTGGAGAAGCCGAGGAGCCCCGTGATGGCGGTGAGGGTGTAGGCCAGAAGGATCTGGGAGAATCCGGTGGCCGTTCCGTCGTGCTTGATGATTCCCGGGAGCACGAACACCGCGCCGATCAGGAGGAAAAGGAGGACGAGGACGAAGCGGTAGTGGATGGCCGCCTTGAGGGTGAGGATGGCCACCGAGAAGATGGCCCGCAGGTTCTTCGGCGCGAAATCGGGGACACCGGCGAGATGACGGGCGCGCCATTCCGGCAGGGGGACCCCGCCGACCTGGACGAGCATCGCCAGGGCGGTGGCACCATCACGGGCATCGACGGTGCAGGTGTATTCGAAGCCCCGACGTTCGGCGGACCGTTCGCGCAGATGACGCGCATAGAAGCCGACTGCCAGTCCGAAGCCGAGACCGAGACCGACGTGGAAGGGCCAGGGGACGCGGTTGACGTAAAGGACCGAGGCGAGCAGCGCCTCGGCCGTCAGCACGGCAATGCCCTCGACCCACAGGCGCTGGAGCAGGATCCAGACGGGGCCGAGGAGGAATGCCAGCATGGAAAAGCCAGTGGGGACGGCGATCCGGTTCTGTACGCCGTCGGTGTAGATTTCGTAGCGCCGCTTCATGTCAGGCACGGGCTATTTGCGGCCGAGGAGACCGGAGAGCTTGTCGTTGGCCTGGGAGAGGTCGACGGGCTTCGGCGCAGCGGCGGGCGGGGCGGCCGCGGGTGCTTCGGGCGTCGCTCCTCCGGTTGTGGTGGGCGCGGCAGGCGCGGCGGGTTCGGCTGTCCGGATGAGCGATGCGAGTTTGGATTCGTCGACCGGGGCCGCATTGACCGGAGTGGAGACGAGGGATTCGTTGGTCGGGCTGGCGGCCGGCCGGGTCAGACGGTCGAGGACGGCATCCACCTGGCTGGTGGCGGCCTCGGCGGCACCGCCGCGGATGAACTGGGCGACCTGGTTTCCGGAGGTTGCGCCGCTGGTCTGGCCCTGCGCCCGTGCCTTCTCGACCACGTCGAGGAAGTAGCTTTCGAGGTTCTGGGTGGGGTTATCCAGACGGACCTTGTCACCGACCTCGGAGCGAAGGAGGGAGACGACCTTTTCGGTGGTCTCGCGGGAGACGATCGGGCTGGTGATGCGGACCTGATCGGGGCGGGCGAGGAGTTCGTGAAGGGTGCCCTGGGCGTGGATGCGACCGCCGTAGTAGATGACGACCCGATCGCAGAGATCCTCGACATCGGCGAGGAGATGGGAGGAGAGGATGACGGTCTTGCCGCGGCGGGCGAGGGCGACGATCAGATCCTTGACCTCACGGCAGCCGAGCGGGTCGAGGCCGGCGGTGGGTTCGTCGAGGATGATAAGGTCGGGATCGTTGATGAGGGCCTGGGCGATGCCAATGCGGCGTTGCATGCCCTTGGAGAACTCACCAACGGTTCGCGAGCGAGCCTGGTTGAGGCCGACCATCTCGATCAATTGCTCGGTACGCTGGCGGCGCTCGGCGGAGTCGAGTTGGAACAAGGATCCGAAGAAGTCGAGCGTCTCGCCCGCGGTGAGGTAGCGGTAGAGGTAGGATTCCTCGGGAAGAAATCCGATGCGGGCCTTGGTGCGGACGTCCCGCGGGGACTGGTTGAAGACCGTGATGTGGCCCTTGGTGGGGTAGAGGAGACCGAGCATCATCTTGATGGTCGTCGATTTGCCGGAGCCATTGGGTCCGAGCAGGCCGAAGATCTCGCCGCGACGGATCTCGAAATCGACGTTGTCGACGGCGCGGGCCTTGGGCCGACCCCAGAAGTCCTTGAACACCTTGGTAAGACCCACGGCGCGGACCACGACCTCGTCGGAGGGAGCGGGGCGGGAGAAGGAAGGCAGGGCGGAGGCGGTGGTCATGGCGAAGAGGGGAGGGGAGGGGCCAACGAACGGAGCAGTGCGGCGAGGCCGGGCTTATCGAGGGAGCGCTCGGCAGCGGCGATCAATGCCAGATAGATGCTGCGATCCGCGGAGTCGGGTGTGCTGAACCCATTCAAATCAAGGAAAACGAGAGCCGCCGCTGCTCCGACGCGCTTGTTTCCGTCTAGAAACGCCTGTGCTTCGGCGAGGTGAAAGGCGTAGGCCGCTGCCACGTCGAATAGGTCCCCCTTCCCATACCACAAGGAGTTCTCGGCTGAGGCAAGGGCGGATGCGACGAGCCCCGATTCCCGGGTGCCCGCGAGTCCACCGAATCGCTCTAGGGAAACTGCGTGCAGGAACTCGACTTGGCTCAGGCTGAGGAACCGCGGAGTCGTCATCACTTGGCGAGCAACTCGAACAAGGTTCGATGTTCGGCGAAGACTCGTGTTGCAGCCGCCTGGAACGCCGGGTCGTCCACGGAGCCCCCGGGTGTCGGCAGCTCCGACATGGGCGCTTGATCTTGTTGGCGGAAGTAGGTCAACACCCTGAGTCGCTCGGAGGAGGGGAGTTGTTCGACAAGGGCGATGATATCCGTCGCATTCATAGGCTGATATTATCAAGGCGACCTCCTTCAGCAAGCGGGGGCTAGGCCTCGACGGTGGCAAGCTGCCGGCCGGAAGCCGGTGCAGAGTTCGATCCTGAGCTGGGTGCCGACCCCGCCAGGAACGGTTCGAGTTCCTCACCCATGCGGACCAGACGGGCGCTGTTGAAGACTACGATCAGCGATCCGGCGTTGTGCATGATGGCGGCGACAATGGGGTTGAGGTAGCCCATGGCGGCGGCGGCCAGACCGCCAATGATGAAGACGACGCCGAAGAGGAAGTTCTGGTTGATGACCGCCCGCGCCATGCGGCTGAGCTTCACCAGGAAGGGAAGGCGGCGGAGGTCATTGTTCATCAGCGCGATGGTGGCGGAGTTGACCGCGACCTCGGATCCGGCGGCACCCATGGCGATGGAGATGTCGCCGGCAGCAAGGGCCGGGGCGTCGTTGACGCCGTCGCCGATGACGGCGACCCGATGGCCCTTGGCCTTGATGGCGCGGACGTACTCGACCTTGTCCTGAGGGAGGCATTCGGCGACCACCTCGGTGATGCCGATTTCGAGGGCGACGCGTTCGGCCACCTGGCGACGGTCACCGGAGACCATCGCGATGCGGCGGATGCCGGCTTCCTGCAGTTGTTTGAGGGCGGTGGCGGCTTCGGCGCGGGTCTGATCCTGGAGCCCGACCCACCCGATGCACTGTCCGGCGCGGGCGATGAAGAGGAGGGAGAAGCCGGCGGTTTCGTCGAGGTCGACCGAGGCCATGAAGTCTTCGCGGACTCCCTGGTCGCGGAGGAAAGCGGCGCGTCCGACGACGATGCGCTGACCGTCCACCAGGGCGGTGACACCCTTGCCGGCGGTTTCCTTGAAGTCGGTGATGTCGGCGAGGGGAACGCCTGCTTCCTCGGCGAGTTGGACCACGGCCTTGGCGGTCGGATGATTCGAGAACCGTTCCGCAGAGGCGGCGGCCCGGAGGAGATCAGCGGGGGCGGTGTCGGCCAGGGGGTTCAGGCGGGAGACGACCAGTTTCCCGGTGGTGAGCGTGCCGGTTTTGTCGAAGACGAAGGCGGTGATGCGGGCGGCGGCCTCCAGATCGGCAAGGTTCTTGACCAGGATGCCGAGGCGGGCGGCGGCGGAAAGGGCCGCGACCATGGCGGTGGGTGTGGCGAGGATGAAGGCGCAGGGGCAGGCAACGACGAGCACGGCGATCACGCGGTTCAGGTCGCGGGTGAAGGCCCAAACGAGGGCGGCGATGACCAGGACCAGGGGCGTGTAGTAGCCCATGTATTGGTCGATGATGCGCATGAAGGGCAGCTTGGTCTTCTCGGCGGCGAGGATGAGTTCGCGGACGCGACCGATGGTGGTGTCCTGGCCGGCCTTGTTGACCTTCACCTCCAGGGCCCCGTTGAGATTGATCGTGCCGGCGAACACCTGGTCGCCGGGTCCCTTGTCCACCGGCAGGGATTCCCCCGTGATGTTGGCCTGATTGATGGAGCCCTGACCGGTGAGGATGAGGCCGTCGGCGGCGATGTTGTCGCCGGGGCGGATGCGGATGGTGTCGCCGACGCGAAGATCTGCGGCGGCGATTTCCTCCTCGCGGCCGTCCGTGAGGCGACGGGCCTTGGTGGGCGTCAGCTTGATGAGGGACTGGATCGAGGCTCGGGCACCGGCGGCGGTGCGGGTCTCGATGATCTCACCGAGGAGCATGAAGAAGGCGACGATCCCGGCTGTTTTGAAGTCACCCGTGGCGGCGGAAGCCAGAACGCCGAGCGCGACCAGTTCGTTGATCGAAAGGCGTCCCAGGCGGAGGTCCTTGAAGGCAACGACGAGGATGGGCCACCCGAGGACGACGGCTCCGGCGAGGGCGGACAGTTCGGAGACGGTATGACCTTTCTCGAAGAGGAAATCGATGGCGAACGAGTTCACGATGAAGATGGCACCGAGAAGCGTCTGCCACAGCTTCACATTGGTGTGGGAGTGATCGAGCCCACCGTGGTCATGACCGCAGTCGCGGTCATTCGGGTGCTTCTTCGGATCCTCGTCGAGGCTGAGGAGGGAGGTGACTTGCATGGCGGGATGGAATGGACGTTGAAGGAAAGGGAGTGCGGTCGGTTCGAGGGGAAGAACCTCAGCGGTTGGCTTCTTCGCGCTTACGCGGGGTTTCGGGTTCGCGGCTCAGGTTGAGGCGGAGTTCCTCGATGCGGCTGGGTTGGAAAAACTTGTCCTGAGCATTGGTCAGGACACGTCCGACGGTGGCGATGCGCAGGCGCTCGCGGAGGAGCATCGGGTTCTTCCGGTATTCCACCAGTTGCTGCGAGAAGAACTGGGCATCGGCGGAGACGGCCTGCACGAGGGCGTTGGACAGGCCGAGGCCGACGTCGCGGGCGCGCTTGGCTTCGCCTTCGGCCTCCCGGGTGATGCGGTCATACTCGCCTTCCGCCTCGGCGATCTTGCTGTTGCGGAAAAGTTGGGCGGCGATGACCTGGTCGAAGTAGGCCTTGAGGAAGATCGGGGCAGCGACTTCGACGTCGAGGGTGTCGAGGGAGATGCCGATCTGATGCCGCTCAATCAGGTCACTGGCGCGTTGGCGGATGGAATCGCGGAATGCGACGCGTTCCTTGTAGATGATATCGTCAGCGGAATAGCGGACGGAAGCCCAGTGGATGGAGTTGTCGAGGGTGTCACGCAGGAGGTTGGTGACGTTGGAGAACTGGAAGGCGTAGGCGACGGGGTTGACGATCTTGTACCGGAGGGTTGCCCGGACGTGGAGGATGTTGCCATCGGCGGTGAGGACATGGCCGTCGACGCCGGGGGCGAGGGAGGGATTGCCCTGGGGTTGCATGCCTGCGGCCTCGTCCTCCGGGGAGATGGCATACCAGGCACCGGTGGCGCGGATGCTCTTGGACTCCCCGATCTGGACCTTGACGATCTCATCGATGGGATAGGGGAACGCCCAGTGCAGACCCTGGCGCTTGATCTGTTCGGACCCGTCGCCGACGGGTTTGCCGAAGCGCAGCACCACCGCGACTTCGTTGGGGTTGACGGTGAAGACGCAGGAGAAGACGAAGGCCGCGGCGAGGACGACCGCGAGGATGCGGACCAGAAGGAGCGAACTGCCCAGAGCCTCGTTCAGCGCCTGCGACGAAGCGTCTTCGCTCGGCAGGGGGGAGTTGGTGGGCCTGAGATTACCGGAGGAAGGTGCGGCCATGGCGGTTCAGCGGTTGGCCGGGAGACGGAGCCCCGGGAAGGTGGAGATGGAATCGCCCTTGAGCAGATTGAAGGGCGGAGTGCGCTCGTCGAGGATGAGGGTGGAGCGATCCTTGAGGGAACCCTCCAGAGACCGGAGCGAGAGCAGGAAGACGGCGAGGTCGGGATCCTGCTGAAGGGTCTGGTAGTGCTTGCTCGCCTCCTGTTCCGCGCCGCCGAGGATGCGCTGGGCCTCGTTCTCGGCCTGGGCGATCAACTCCTTCCGGCGCAGTTCGGCTTCGGAGCGGATGCGATTGGCCTCGGCCGTGCCTTCGCCCTGGTACTTCTTCACCAGCTTTTCGCGCTCACTCTTCATGCGCTCGAACACTTTGGCCGTCAGTCCTTCGGGAAGCCCCAGTTCCTTGATGCCGACGAGGTCGATCGAGACGCCGTACGCGGAGAGGGCGGTGGCGGCCATGACCGTCTTCATTTCCCCTTCGATCTCGTCGAACTTCACCTTGGCCGGGTCGGGTGAGATCAGTTCGGAAAAGTCATGATTGCCGATGACCGAGTTCTTGGCGTCGCGCACGACGTTCTCAAGGGCCTGTTCGGCCTTGAGCATGTCCCCGTTGAAGGATTCGAGGAACTTGCGGGGATCGGCGATGTGCCAACCGACGTAAACGCTGAGGATGGGCGACTTCTTGTCGCGGGTGAACTGCTGTTCGTACTTCCGCTCGAAGGTCTGAAGGCGCTTGTCGAAGCGATAGACCTTCTGGATCGGGAGCGGGGCCCGGAGGTAGATCCCAGCGTTGGTCTC
Source organism: Verrucomicrobiota bacterium (assembly GCA_041688515.1). Taxonomy (GTDB): domain Bacteria; phylum Verrucomicrobiota; class Verrucomicrobiia; order Limisphaerales; family UBA9464; genus UBA6176. The sequence goes on along the minus strand of JBDNHZ010000051.1, from coordinate 9,628 downwards.
GCTGCGGGAGTAACGTCCGAAGGTGGTGACGACGGCGACTTCCGTGGTCCGCACCTGGAAACAAAACAGGAGCGCGAGGAACACGATCAGCAGGAGTGAGCCGACCAGGAGCGTAAGCGGGTTCTTCTTCATCGATTGAAAATGTCGGGTGGAATGAAAGTGTTGGGTTCGGGGCAGTGGGTTCGGGCGGGCGGGGGCTACTTCTTCTCCTCCTTGCCCTTCACGGGATCGAGTGGGATGTCGAGGACGTCGCGGCGGAGTTTCTCGGTCAGATCAAGCGTGATGACGTCATGCGTGTTGGTGGGCATGACCACGTACTTGCGGGTGTTCACCAGCGCGACCCGGAGGGTCTCGAGGTAGTTGCGGGCGGGAAAGACATCCGGCGCAGCACGGAAGCTGGTGACCTGATGGGCAAAACGGGCAGCACGGCCAGCGGCATCGTTGACGTAGACGGCGGAATCCGCTTTTGCCTGATTGACGGTGATGGCAGCGGTGGCGCGGGCGACAGGAAGCGTTTCATTGGCGAAGCCTTCCGCCTCAAGGATGCGCGCCTCCCGCTCCTGTTCGGCGCCGATGACCTGCTCGTAGGCGGCGGCAACCTTGATTTCCTTGTTGCCGATCGGCGGGTGGATGTCCTGCAAGCCGACGAAAATGATCTCGGTTCCGAGGCCCGCCTGCGCAGCGGATGCCTGCATTCGCTGGCGCAGTTCACGGGCAGCGTCCGCGCGTCCGCTTGACATGATCAGATCGACATCGACGGAGGCGAGGTAACGGACGACTTCGCGGTTGGCGATCTGTTCGAGGAGGCGGGCCGGTTGGGCGTGATTGTATCCCCAACTCGCCGCGTTGGTGACGATGAACTGGATCGGGATCGAGACGGTCAGGAGGTTGGCCGGCACCGTCTGGTCGGCATCGGAGGAATTGGTGGATTGGTCACGGGAAGCGACCAGGAGATTGAACTCCGTCTTGTAGTGCGAACGGGTCCAGAGAACGGTGTTTTCCCGTTCGAGAGCCGGGTCGGCGACGAAGCCGACGTTGAAGGTCTGGACGGCCCGGGTATTGATGCGTTCAACCGAGTCGATCGGCCACGGGAACTTGAAATGAAGCCCGGAATCGAGGGTGGCCACCGGCTTGCCGAAACGTTCATGGAGACCTTGTTCGCCAGGTTCGATGACGACCACGGCCGTCGAAAGCAACAGGGCACCGGCCTGGGCGAGAACGATCCAGGCAATCGCGCCCTCAAGGAAACGGTAGAACCAAGTATCGCTGACCTTGAATCCGAATTGGTAGTCGAGGGCCTGGGCGGCAGTGGAGAACAGACCCGTCGGTTGGCCGAGAAAACCCACCAACCGGCTCTCGTAGATCAGGCGTTCCTCGCGACCTTTGACCCGCGGCCGATACGCCTCGAATACCAGGGCGAACAGGGTCTCGAGGGAGACCAAACCCAGAATACCGATGCCGATCAGGGTCAGATGGCGGTCCCACCGTGGATATCCCGCGTACACCGCGATCTCCGCACCGGCAGTGATGAAACAGAAAAGTCCGCCCAGAACGAGGTGGGCTGCCCCGGGGCGAAGCAGTCGGATTCCGGCGTAGCGGGAGAGCTTGGCGGCGTAGAGGCCCAGCAGGAGCAGCATCAGGCCGATGCCAGCGAACGACGCGCTGCCCAGCGTGGCTGGATCCATCCGCGGGGTCGGCCATTCCTGATATCGCTTCACAAACCACCAAGTGGCGCCGGCTTGGGCGGCGAAGAGCAGCATGGTGAAGGCGGGAACGATCCAGCGCTCGAAGGAGATCCGGGAACGACGGGCGGGGAAGGCGTCCTCGGCGGATTCGGCAAAGAGCGAGGAATCCGCCCGATGACGGGCGAGATCCTCCATTTCCAGGCGTTCTGCCTCCTCACGGGCGGCGAGACGCATCTGAAACCAGGCCACCAGAGCCACCAGGGCCCCGAGGAGCAGGAGGGCCGCGGTGACCTCGCCCATCGTGGAGACGGTGATTTGCGAGAGGGTCTCGGCGGCAGCGGCAGCCAGGATCAGGACGAGCCAGTTGATCAGGCCGGTGCGATTGTAGTTCTGTTCCATGTTCAGGGTCGGGCGGGGAAAATCAGCCGAGTTCGCGGTCTTCGAAGAGCACCAGGGCCGCGGCCAGTGCGGCAACGATCACGGACGCGGCGTAACCCGCGGCGCGGGCCACGTAGCCCCAGGGGACCTTGCCGTTGTCCTCCAGTGCCTGGGCGAGATAGAGCTGCTGCCAATTGGGGGTCAGATCGTACAACACCTGAGCCCACCAGTGTCCGGCGCTGGCCGGGCGGCCGAAGACGTAGTCGGAGACCAATCCCAACGCGAAGAACGCCGTGCACACCGCCAGCGTTGGAATGGTGTCGAGACGGGTTGAACAGGCCAGCGCCAGTGCAGCCAGCATGAACAAGGCGAACAGGATTAGCACGGCCACCGGGAGCAATCGCCAATCGGCAGTGGCCATCTCACCAAACGGCAGCTGCTTTTGGGTGAATCCCATCAGGTAAATGGTCGCCACAGTGGTGGCCAGCGTGTACCCGAAAACCGCGTCGGAGACAAACGTCCGGCGGAGAAAGAAGTTGAGAAACCCGGCCACCGCGTACCCGGCAATGCCCCCTCCGAAATACAGCGTCAAAGCCTGGATATCTGCAGAACCGTAGGCGTCGAAGGCCATCCAGCTCGCCAGCATGGTGGCGACGAAGTTCGATGCGGTCAGAAGGGTGAGGGTTGCAGCCAATCCGGCGTACTTGCCCAGGATGAACACGGCGCGACTGACCGGCTTGGCCAGAACGGTAAGGGCGGTGCCCAGACGGATTTCCTGCGCCACGGAGGACGAGGCGCAGAGGACGGCACCCAGCAGTCCCGAAAGCAGGGTGACCGCCAGTGACATGTCCTTCACCAGTTTCGGATCCTCGCCCAACCCGAAGTAGGGAATGGCTGCGAGGAAAACGATGAAGGCACCGGAGCTGGACAGCAGGAGGAGGTAAATGGGCTGGCGAACCAACTCCATGAAGGCGTTGACGGCGATGGTGACAAAAGGACGCATTCAGCGCTGTGTTAACTGTGTGGCGGAGATCATACAGATGCTTTTGACCGGGTCAACACGGTCGAAGGACCCTGGGTCATTCTTTCTTTCGCTGCTCCCGAGCAGGCCGGATCCCCGCCCTGGACCGGGACTGTATTGACGGAGAGGAGATGGCAAACTCACGGGCCGGGTAGGAAAAGAGCCTTTCGGTTCCGGCACAAGTTCGGAAACGAGAACTGGACCCGGGAACCCGCGGCTTCGAGAAGCCTTCCCGAAACGGACGACGAGCATTTTCCCGCCTTCCGGGCTGGCGTTGCCTCAGGGGAGCATCGCAGGATCCACGGCGATGAAATTGGCAATCATTCTGGTAGCGGCCCTTGTTGCAGCGTTCCTCACGATGTCGGTGGTGGCCTCGTCCCCGAAGAAGGGAAAGGCCAAGCTCCGGCATCTGGTGGCGTTCAAGTTCAAGGAAAGTGCAACCAAGCTGGAGATTCAGCGGGTGGAGGATGCCTTTGCCGCGCTGAAGGGAAAGATCCCCCAGATTCAGGCCTACGAATCGGGGCTGAACAACAGTCCAGAAGGTCTGAACAAGGGATGTACCCATGGATTTATCCTGACCTTCGACTCGGACAAGGATCGTGACGCGTATCTGGTCCATCCGGATCACGTCGAGTTCGGCAAGTTGGTCAAGCCCGTGCTGGCCGACGTGTTCGTGATCGACTTCTGGAATCGCGAATGAGGGGTCGCCCGGGACGTCGGGGCGCGTCACGAGTGGGGGCCAAGTGAGCCGGCGAGCGACTGGATGAGCCGATCGAGGAGCGGATGCTGCGAAATCTTCAGGCGCTCACGGGACGCCAGGACCGAGAAAAATCCAGCCCGATCGATCTCCGGCCAGTCGGCCCACTGCCCGGAGCCGGGGGGCCATTCGATCTGGACGAGATTGCTCTGGATGGGTTGGGACTCGTCGTGATCTCCGGCGAACGCCCAGGCATGAACGGTTTTGCCGCCCTTCTGGCGGATGGAACCGAGCTCGACATAGGGGCCATTGGGTTTGATCCCCACTTCCTCCTCGAATTCCCGAACGGCCGCGGCCAGCAGATCTTCCCCCTGCTCGAGCTCTCCCTTGGGGATCGTCCAGACGTCGTGGTCACGATTGGGAAACCACGGCCCGCCCGGATGGGCGATGAACACCTCGATCTGCCCGCCGGTAATGCGATACATCAGCAGACCCGCGCTGACGCGGGCCCGGCGGTGACGATTGCTAGCGGTATAGACGGCCACGATTGGTTTCGGCGTGTTGACCCTTGGGAAAAACCCGGGCCCGGCCTGTGGGGAACCCTATCAGCACCGGGGCAAGTGGTGCAACCATCCCGGCTGGGTCGGGGTGCATTGGGGCGATCCTCTCGGGACGGTTGCGGATCAGGATGCGATTGATTTGGCGCTGGCTCCCCGTCGTTTCTATCCTCGGCCTTCATGCGACCTGCCGCCTTTGACAGCATCGAATCCGCGCTCGACGACCTCCGGGAGGGCCGGATGATCGTGGTGGTCGACGACGCGGACCGCGAGAACGAGGGGGATCTTTTGATGGCTGCAGAGCGGGCGACCCCGGAAGCCGTGAACTTCATGGCCCGCTACGGACGGGGCTTGATCTGCGTTCCGGCTGCCGGAGAGCGCCTCCAGCAGTTGGGGATCGAAGAAATGGTTTCCCGCAATCAGGATTCGTTCAAGACCGACTTTCAGGTGAGCGTGGACGCGGCCGCGGGCGTAACGACGGGGATCAGCGCTGCCGACCGAGCCCGGACGATCCAGGTGATGTGTGCTCCCACGGCGACGCCAGCGGACCTTCGCAAGCCCGGGCACATTTTTCCGCTCCGGGCGAAGGCGGGCGGTGTGCTCCGGCGCGCCGGGCATACCGAAGCCGCAGTGGATTTTGCCCGACTCGCGGGTTTCAGACCGGTGGGTGTCATCTGCGAGATCATGAACGAGGACGGGACCATGGCCCGCCTGCCTGAATTGCGCCGGTTCGCCAAGAGGCATCGTCTGAAGCTGTGTACCATCGCCGACCTGATCCAGTTCCGTCGGACCCGAGAAAAACTGGTCGAACGCGTCGAATCCATCCAGATGCCCACGGATTATGGGGATTTTACATTGCACCTATACGATTCCAAGTCGGACGGACAGCACCATCTGGCCTTGGTCAAAGGCGATCCCGCCGGCCAGAAGGGAGTGCTCGTCCGGGTGCACAGTGAGTGCCTGACCGGGGATGTTTTCGGCTCCCGCCGCTGCGATTGTGGCCCGCAGTTGCATGCGGCCATGGAACGGATCTCCAAGGAGGGTTGCGGGGTCATCCTCTACATGCGGCAGGAGGGCCGGGGCATCGGACTCGTTCCCAAGATCAAGGCCTACAAACTTCAGGAACAGGGGCTCGATACCGTGGAGGCGAATCTGCGCCTCGGTTTTGGAATGGATCTTCGAGATTATGGCATTGGAGCCCAGATCCTGGTCGACCTCGGCTTGAAGTCGATCCGCCTCCTGACCAACAACCCCAAGAAGGTGGTAGGATTGCAGGGATACGGCCTCGAGATCCTGGAACAGTTGCCGATTCGCATCGGGTCCAATCCGCACAACGAGAAGTACTTGAAAACCAAGCGGGAACGGATGGGCCACGCCTTGTAGGATGGGTCATGCTCAAGATCCAAAAGCCACGTCGCCGCTCGGGCGCCGGTCTCCGGGTCGCGCTGGTCGCGTCCCGATACAACGAACGTTTTGTCAACGGGATGCTGACCGCCGCGAGGGAACACCTTCAAGCTGCTGGCGCTGTCCTCGAGGAGATCCGCGTTCCTGGCGCATTTGAGATCCCGGTCACCGCGGCCTGTCTCGCCCGCCGGACCACGGATCGACCGGATGCCATCATCTGCCTTGGGGTGATCTGGCAGGGGGAAACAGACCATGCCCAGCACATCGGGGGCGCGGTGACGGCGGCCCTGATGACCCTGCAGATCGAGACCGGGGTACCCTGTGTGCATGAAGTGCTCACGGTGCGGACCGAAGATCAGGCGCGGGTGCGTTGCCTGGAGCCAAAGACCAACCGCGGGTTGGAAGCGGCGTCGACGGCTCTGGAGATGGGAAGGATCCTTCGCCGTCTCGCTTTGAAGGCCGAGTGAATTCGGTGGGTGTTGGCCGCGTCGGCCAGATACGCTTGTGAAAAGTTTCACGAAACGCTTGCAGCCCGTTTTGCTCACTATTAGCGTCAAGTGCCTTTTAGCAGAAAATTCAAAAAGTATAGCCATGAAGCAATTGATTCATCTCGCCGCGCTCGTTGCCGGGTCGGCCGCCGTCCTCGCAGGGAACGTCACTGGGATTGTTACGCTCAAGGGAACGCCTCCCCCCGAGAAGCCGATCACGCCGCTGAACGCGGATCCGAACTGTGGCAAGGTCGCCAAAGGTCCGGTCACCACCCGCCACTATGTTGTCGGTGCGGACGGTGGGCTCGGAAACGTCGTGGTTTACGTGAAGGGTGGCCTGGATGGGAAGAAGTTCGAAGTGCCTGCCACCAAGGCGATCATGGATCAGGTTGCCTGCCTCTACGAACCCTACGTGATGGCTGCGCAGACGGGGCAGACGGTGGAGATCCGGAACAGCGATCCCTTCCTTCACAATGTGAATTTCATGAAGTCCGATGCCGGCAACAAGACGTTTAACTTTGCCCAAGGCGGCGCGGCGAAGCCGGTGGACAAGACCTTTGAAAACCAAGAGGTCTTCGTGAAGTTTCAGTGCAACGTCCATCCGTGGATGTTCGGCTACATCGGGGTGGTGGCGAACCCGTACTTCGCGGTGACTGACAAGGACGGCAAGTTCACCATCAAGGGGCTTCCCGCTGGAAAGTATACGGTCGCCTTCAAGCATCTGAAGGCCGGCGAGATCGTCCAGGAGCTTGAGGTCAAGGATTCGGGTGCCGAGTTGAAGGCGACACTCGAGGTCAAGTAACCTTGGCCAGATGGAAGTCGGGAATCGCCGCGGGATCACTCCCGCGGCGATCTTCATTGCAGGCCGCCCCATTCCGAACAGCCTGAGTTGTCGATAACTGATCTTGCTGCATCCTCCATTGATGTCTTTGGTCGCCTCCCAGCCCCGTGCCTCGCGCGCCCTGCACTGGTTCGCCGTCTTTACCGGCCTCTGGGCATTGATGGTCGTTTCCATTGGCGGTCTGGTGACCTCAAAAGGGGTCGGGATGGCCGTGCCCGATTGGCCGACGACTTACGGCTACAACATGTTCTTCTTCCCCTTCCGGCTCTGGGACGGGGGGATTTTCCACGAGCACCTGCATCGTCTGGTGGCAAGTGGTTTGGGCTTCTTCACGCTCATCCTGGCGGTCTGGTCGTCGTCGGTGCGTCGGGCAACCTCGATCCGGACTCTCGTTTGGACCGCGGCGGTGCTGGTCATCGTGCAGGGAATTCTCGGCGGCAAACGAGTCTTGCTGAACGGAGTTGACGTTTTCGGCATCCCCGGTTCGCTCTTCTTCGGTGTGCTCCATGCGATGACCGCCCAGATCTTCCTTGGCCTTTTGGCCGTCATCGCCCTGCTGACCCATCCGGGTTGGGCGTCCGGCCAGTTCGAGGCTCCCTCCGCCCGTCGCGGGAAGTGGATTGCGGGCCTGACGGGCCTGACCCTCCTTCAATTGATGATCGCCGCCACCATGCGCCATCAGCACGCCGGCTTGGCCATCCCCGACTTCCCGCTGGCGTATCAACATTTCTATCCTCCGACGGATCAGGCCTTTCTCGTGGGACTGAACCAGAAGCGCCTGGGCATTGTGGACGATGCCCCCGTCACCGCGTTTCAGATCCACTTGCAGATGATGCACCGCCTCGTTGCGGTTCTCCTGCTGTCAGGCGCTGTCGCCCTCTGGGTTTCGTGCAGACGCGAATCCCGGCTCTGGCGGAAAGTTCTGGGAGGGTGGCTGGCGCTGTATGGGGTCCAGTTCTGCCTGGGTGCGGCGACCGTCTGGACCAACAAGGCGGCCGATGTTGCTACGGTGCATGTTTCGGTTGGGGCCTTCACCCTGGCGTGTGGCGCGCTCCTCGCCGTCGCACGCTTCGTGGCTGAACACCAATTCCGGATGGCATTCCAGCCTTGCTCCCCAGCGGAGGCCCTTCTAAAAACTCCGGCCGAATCCGGTGTGTGCCGGATTCTCTGACCGCGTATGTCTTTGAAGGCCCCCACAGAAATCGTTTCGGCCGTCGCTTTGGCGCCTGTTGTGCGCTCTTGGGGAACTGTGTGGGCAGATCTCTTCAAGGCGCGGTTGACGACTCTGGTGCTGATCACCACCGCAGTGGGATTTCACTTCGGGTCCGTCGAGGGTTTGGGCGGGGCCACTTTCTGGCACGCCATGCTCGGGACCGGTCTGCTGGCGGCCGGAGCGTCCGCGCTGAACCAATACTGGGAGCGTGAGGTGGACGCGAAGATGCAGCGGACCGCCAAGCGACCCCTTCCCAGCGGTGAAATCGAGCCGGGCACGGCCTTGTCCGTCGGCGTCGCCCTCTCCATCGCGGGCATGCTGGATCTCACCTTTTTTGTAAACCCTCTAACGGGGTTGCTGGGAATGCTGACCCTCGCGAGTTACGTGTTTGTGTACACACCGCTGAAGCGGGTCACGACCCTGAACACGCTGATCGGTGCTGTCCCGGGAGCCTTGCCTCCGCTGATGGGATGGACGGCCGCCACCGGCGGACTGGGCGCAGGCGGATGGGCGCTCTTCACCCTGCTGTTCTTTTGGCAGCTTCCCCATTTCATGGCGATTGCCTGGATCTACCGTGAGGACTACGCACGGGGCGGATTCCGCATGCTTCCAGTGATTGACCCTCAGGGGTCCCGGACGGGAGCCACCGCCGTGCGGCACACGGTGGCGTTGCTTGCCTTCAGTCTGAGCCCGGTCGCGCTGGGGTTGGCAGGCCGCTGGTACGCGGCATGTGCGCTGGTTCTGGGACTTGCCTTCCTTGGGTGTGCGATTGCTTTTGCAGCCCAAATGAGTCGCCAATCCGCGCGCCGGCTGTTCTTCGCCAGTATCCTCTACCTCCCGATCGTCCTTGGGGTGCTCGTCGCCGACAAGACCCGGGTTGTTCATTCGCGCAATCTGAGCATTTCCGACACCGTTCCTGCGGTGGCGGGTGCCCCAATTGCCCCGCCCCTTTCCCTGCAGCCGGTCCAACCGAATCATCCCTGAACCAAGAGCAGAGCCCTGAATTTCTGAGACCCCCTCCATGAGCACAGCAACCAGTCATACGCACGGCGCTGCTCACGAGCATGCCGTGGATCACCACCACGAGCCCGGCTTCTGGCAGAAATACATTTTTAGCACCGATCACAAGATGATCGGGATCCAATACGGGCTGACCTCGCTCGCGTTTCTTCTCTTTGGATTCATCTTGGTCATGTGTATGCGGTTCCAGCTCGCCAAGCCGGGCCAACCGATTCCTTTCTTCGGCCCGATTCTGGAAGCCATCCTGGGTGATACTGCCAAGGGCGGGATCATGTCCGGAGACCTCTATAACTCCTTCGGTGCGATGCACGGAACGATCATGGT
>JBDNHZ010000431.1:0-5361 GCA_041688515.1 Verrucomicrobiota bacterium | reverse complement strand
CGTCCCTCTTCGAGCCTTCGCGTGAGGAATCCTTTCTGGCGGGGGCATGGGCACGTCCAAGGCGTCCGAGGATCCCGCGACCAAAGCGGTGTCTGACGCCACGCGCACTCGAGGTCGCTTCGCGAAATTCGTGGGCGGTGGTGGACGGCGGGTCCGCTGGCCAGAAATGCCCTCGTCGACACGGGCGACTGCATCGGGAATGGGACCACGGGTAAGACCGGCGGCGATCCCGCAGAGACGCAGAGACGCGGAGAAAGCCCGACCTCCGGCAACGGTTGACCGATCACCCTTTGGGTCGCGTTTCCGCGGTTCCGAATCCTGCGTTTTCGGCCGCGCTCCGCGCTCCCCGCGGCTTTGCGCGCGATCTGTACTGCATCGATACGGCTACGTCTTTCGGAAGATCCAATAGCGTCCGCCGAACCAAGTCACCGTGCCAGTGATGCCCAGCAGGATCACGGCGGAGACGAATTGGATCGGGCCAGCCTCGGGGTCCCACCTGGCCATGACCGAGAACAAGTGCACCAAGGACAAGAGCGTGCAGGGGATGGAAAGCAGCCAGAGGGTGAAGGCGAAGAATCGGTGGCCGCGGGTCATCGTGACGCCCTGTTGGACTGCGCCCGCTTCGTATCCGGCGACCACGGTGGCGCCGCCCGAGAGGGCACCATGGCAGCGCCGGCACCGGGTCAACCAGCCCGGGTTCGGCTCGGTGCAGGCCGGGCAGATCACCGTATCCTCCCCGTCCGTCGCGTCGCTGGTCCGGATCGGATCCGAAACCGGAGCAAGGGGGGCGGCACCGGGAATTCCGGGGGGCAAGGGAGCCCAGGAACGACCGTCACAGGCGGGACAGGATTCGGCCTCGTCCGGGTTCACAAGGCCGCATTCGGCACATGCCTTCATGTCGAGGAGCGTTGTCGGCGGGGTTCGCTGTGTCCATTGGGAACTCCGTCCGATCCACTCCGGCTGATCTCATCGGCCGCGCGCCACGCCGAACCAGCCGAGGGCGACGCTGGCGGTGGTGGCCTGGACGAAGGCCGCCGGGAGCAGACCGTGGATCGCGGAGTGGCATGCCAGGGCGAAGAGAAGGATCGGGCCGGCGAGGGCGTAGCCCGTCGGCATGGGTCGGGGCTGCAGTCGCTTGTTGATCCACCAGGGCGCGAGAATCAGCAGGGCGACGGGGACGAGCAGGCCGCGGACAAAGGCGGCGGTGAGGGATGTCGGGGCGAACCCTTGGGGCCAGTGGGCGGCCGCGACAAACGCGAGAGCGAAGGCCACGGTCCGAAGGTAAAGATGGTCGGGCCCCGGGCCGGGCAATCGCGCGAGGGAGCGGGCGGTCAGGAGCGCAGCCGTGGTGATGGCGACGTGGCGAATCGCCGACGTGGCGGGGATCGGATCGAAGCCTCGTGCGGCGCACTCCATTCCCCAGGCCAGCAGCGGCGTGATCAGGAGGAGAGCGACGACGTTCTGTGCGGGCAACCGTCGGCTTTCGCCCGTCAACGCAACCCCCGTGGCCACCGCCGCAAGGAGCGTGGGCATCAGATGCGGATCCGGGGACACGATCGGATTCGGGCCAATCCTGGTTCAGGCGGAGACCGGGGCGTCGGCGGCCGCGTCGGGCGCGGGGGCCGGGGACGTGGCTTCGGCCTGAGCGTGAGGCTTCTGGAGCGAGGCGAAGAGGACGTACACCACCGGGATCACCAGCAGCGTGAGGACGGTGGAGGTCACCATCCCGCCAACGACGGCAACGCCCATGGGGCGGCGGGACTCGGCACCGGCACCGAAGCCGATGGCGATGGGGAGGATGCCAGCAATGGTGGAGAGCGCGGTCATCAGGATGGGACGGAGCCGGACGAGTCCGGCCTGAACCATGGCCTCGACGGGATCGACGCCCTTCTCGGCCTGTTGGTTGGCGTACTCGACGAGGAGGATGGAATTCTTGGTGACGAGGCCGAGGAGCAGGACGACGCCGACCTGGGAGAACAGGTTCCAGTTCATCGAGGGCAGGACCGGGATGGTGCCGGTCAGGCCGAGGGTATGGAGGAGAAGGAGGGAACCGAAGGCACCGATGAGGGCGAGGGGCACCGCCAGAATGACGGTGAAGGGATGGACGAGGCTCTCGAACTGGGCGGCCAACGTCATGTACACGATGATCAGGGCGAGGCCGAAGATCCACCAGACCTCGGTGTTGGACTCGCGCAGGTCGCGGGCTTCGCCGGTCCAGGCGTAGGTGGTTCCCGCCGGAAGATCGCGGGCCAGCATGTCCTCGGCGAGGCCGACGATGGTGCCGAGGGTGACGCCCGGGATGGGCGAACCCGAGACGGTGGCGGAGCGGAGGCGCCCGTAGTGATTGATGGCGTTGGCGGCGGCACCGGTCTCGCGATTGACCAGACTCGCGAGCTGGATCAGTTCGCCGGCCTGGGAGCGGACGAAGACCTTGTCGAGGTCCTGCGGGGTAAGCCGGGAGGCGCGTTCGAGTTGGGCGATCACCTTGTATTCCTTGCCGGCCACCTTGATGCGGGAAAGGTCAACCCCGCCGAAGAGGATCTGAAGCGTGCGCGAGATGTCTTCGATCGAGACGCCAAGGGAGGCGGCCCGTGGCCGATCGATTCCGATGCGGAGCTCGGGTTTGTTGACCTCGTAGGACACGCGGATGTTCTGGAGGACATTGGATCCGCGAGCGTCCCTGAGCTGGCGCAACTGGTTGGCGACGGCTCCGGCGCTGCGGTTCAGGCTGTCGAGGTCCTGGTTCTGCACCACCAGTTCGAAGGGAGCGCCGAAGGAACGTCCCATGGCCTTGGGAATGTTGGGAATGGCGAGGCCGCCCTCGACCTGGCCGATGAACTTCGAACGGAGGCCGCCGGGGCCATTGACGATCTCCTGGATCGAACGGCGTTTGCCGTCGGCCAGGGTGGCGAAGAGGATGCCGGAAGTGGCCTGGCCCGGACCGGAGAAACCGGGGGCGACGATGGCTGCGTAGGCGACGATCTCGGGCACCTCCTGGACGAAGGCCTCCATCTTGCGCAGTTGGCGGTCGGTGAACTCGGCGGTGGATCCGTTCGGGGTCACCATGAAACAAAAGAGGCGTCCCTTGTCTTCCTCGGGGAGGAAGTCTTTTTCGAGCTTCTGGAAGAGCGGGTAGACCAGGATGCCGGAGAGTCCAAGCAGGGTGGACACGAGCAGCACGGCCGCCGTGGCCCGAAGCAGGCCGGGCCAGCGGGAGATGGGATGGACGAGGGCGTGAGCGATGCGGACGCAGGGTCGCAGGACGGCGGCGTAGGCGTTGCTGAGACCGTTGAACACCCGTTCGAGCGCGTTGTAGATCCTTCCGTGCTTCTCGCGGTTGATGGGCTTCAGGATCCGCGCGGCCATGGCCGGCGAAAGGGTCAGGGCGACAATCGCCGAGATGACCACCGATCCGGCGACGGCGACGGCGAACTCCACGAACAGGCGTCCGGTCTGACCGGACTGAAAGGCGAGGGGAAGGAACACCGCGACGAGGGACAGCGTGATGGCGATGATGGCGACGCTGATTTCCTCCATGGCCTTGTGGGCGGCGGCCAAAGGCGTGAGGCCTTCCTCGATGTGCCGGTGGATGGCTTCCAACACCACGATGGCGTCGTCGACCACGACGCCGATGGCCAGGACCAGCGCCAGCATCGTGAGGATGTTCACCGAGTAACCGAAGGCGTGCAGGATGGCGAAGGTGCCGACGATCGAGACCGGGATGGCCACGGCCGGGATCAGGGTGGCCCGCAGATTGCGGAGGAAGACGAAGATGATGAACACCACCAGCAGGAAGGCGATCAGCAGTGTTTCCCAGACTTCGTTCACCGCTTTCTCGACGTAGATGGATTCGTCGTAGGTCGCCGACAACGTGATGCCGGCGGGAACCATGGAACGGAGTTGCTCGACCTGCTCCTTGATGCCGCGCGCCACCGAGACGGTGTTGGCCTTCGACTGCTTGACGACGCCCAGGAAGATCGTCGGTTTTCCCATGGCGCGGGCCACGGTCCGGTAATCTTCCACACCGGATTCAGCCCGCCCGATGTCGCGCAGGCGGACGACCGATGTGCCCTCGGCGCGGATCACCAGTTCGTTGAATTCGTCCGCGGACTTGAGTTCGCCGCGGGTGAGGATGGTCATCTCGCGATCGAGGTTCTCGACGCGACCCGAGGGGAGTTCGACGTTCTGCTGCCGGAGGGCGCGCTGGACGTCGAGGACGGTGACCCGGCGGGCGGCCATCCGTTCGGAGTCGAGCCAGAGCCGCATGGCGAAGCGTTTCTCGCCGCCGATGATGATGGAGGAGACGCCGGCGACGGTCTGGAAGCGGGGTTTGACGATGCGTTCGCCGATGGTGCTGAGTTCCAGCGGCGAGTGCTGGTCGCTGTTCATCGCCACCCACAGGACGGCCTGGGCATCGGCGTCCTGCTTGGCGACCACCGGTTCCAGGATGTCCTCAGGCAGGGCACCGCGGACGCGGCTGACCCGGTCGCGCACATCCTGGGCGGCCAGGTCAATCTGGCGGTTGAGATCGAACTCGATGGTGATGTTCGAGACCTGTTCGCGGCTCTCGGAAGTGAGGGTGCGGATGCCCTCGATGTTGTTGATCGCCTCTTCCAGGCGTTCGGTCACTTCGGTCTCGATCACCTGGGCGTTGGCACCCGGATAAACCGTGGTGACGGAGACGATCGGGGGATCGATGTCCGGCAATTCGCGGACGGGCAGCTTCCCGAGCGAGATGATCCCGAACAACACCAGCGCCAGATTGAGCATCGTCGCCAGGATCGGGCGCTGGATGGAGATTCGGCTGAGGAACATCGGGGAAGGGGGCTGGACCGCGGGGTCAGTCGAGGTACGGAGCGGACGACGAGGCGGGTCCGAAACGCACGGGTGCGCCGGGGAACAGCTTCTGCTGGCCTTCGACCACGATCAATTCGCCGTTGGTCAGGCCGGAGATGACCTCGACCTTGCCCGCCAGTCGCAAGCCCACCTGAATGGGACGGAGCGCGACATTGGTCTTTGCACCGACGACAAACACCGAGAGTTGATCGCCATTGGACATCAACGCGGGTTCCGGGATGACCAGCGCCTTTTCGCGCAGTTGTACGGTGAGATTGAGCTTGGCGAACATCCCGGCCCGGAGGCGGCCATCGGCGTTGGGGACGCGGGCCTTGACCAGGGCGGTGCGGGTGGCGGGGTCCAGTTGGGGAGCGACGAAGTACACTTCGCCCTCGAAATCGTCCTTGGGGAAGGCGTCCACCTTGAAGCGGATCTTCTGGCCGGTGTGGATCTGACCGCGATGCCGCTCTGGAACGTTCATCTCGGCCTTGACCGTATCCAGATCAACGAGGGTGGTGAGGGGGG
>JBDNHZ010000430.1:0-9953 GCA_041688515.1 Verrucomicrobiota bacterium | reverse complement strand
TACCGGGTCGTCCCGTACGTCCGCGTCCGATCGTGCAGCCATCGGAAATCCCGGCTGCCGGGCACCGGAAAGCTCCAGTGCATCGTCAACTGGGCCACGTTCGGGATGCTCGTTGGCTCCACCCATTTCCGGATCTCCACGCGCTCGTCCCGAAGCTCGTCCCTTGTCGTCCCTCCGAAACGGCCGCGGCCACAAAGTTCTCCGAATGTTTCCATGGAAAACTGCCGACTGGGAACGTGCTCCCCGGTCGGTCATTCTCCCGGTCTTTGCATCGAATGATCCCGACGCATTTCAAGGGCTGGGCCATCCCCGGCCCGATCCCGCCCGGCACTTTGGGGAACGGTCCCGAACCCGGGCCCGGCGAGAGCCTGGACGCCATCAGCGGGCGATTCCGTCTGTTCCAACTGGTCGACGGACACCGATTCTCCACCGACGACGTCCTGACCGCCTGGTACGGAACCATCGGCTGCCCCTGTGCCCGATCGGTCCTCGATCTCGGCAGTGGCATCGGGACCGTGGGGATGATTGCCGCATGGCGATTGACCGGCGCTCGATTCGTCACCGTGGAGGCACAGGAAGAAAGTGTGCGCCTGGCGCGTAAATCCGCCCTGTGGAACGGCCTGACGGAACGTTACGAGATCCGCCAGGGTGACCTGCGCGATCCCGATGTCCTGAGACCGGACGAAACCTTTGACCTCATCCTGGGAAGCCCTCCGTACTTCCCCAGCGGTGCCGGGGTCCAGAGTGAGCATCCCCAACGACTCGCCTGCCGGTTCGAGATGCGCGGAACCATCGCCGACTATTGTCAGACGGCCGCGGCGCATCTTGCACCCGGAGGCGTCTTCGCCTGCGTCTTTCCCATCCGCCCCGAAGAACAGGCACAGCGGGTCCGGACCGGTGCGCGGGATGCCGGGCTTTCCATCGTCCGCCAGCGTCCGGTCGTCCTGCGCGAGGGCGAGGATCCGCTCCTCGGCCTGTTCCTGATGCACCGTGCAACTGATCTGCCTGAGCGCTTTCGCGATCGGACCCACATCGAATCGGCCCTGTGCATCCGACTGCGTGACGGCTCGATCTCCACCGAGTATTCCGCGGTGAAACTCTCCTTCGGCTTCCCACCTTGATCGCCGGCACTCCGCAGTCTTGCCCTCGGGTTCGTCAGGTCTAGGGTTTCCTCATGGGCGACACGAACAAGGACGGAAAGCCGAAGGGGAAGGCGCTGCTGCTGGGCGTCGGACTCGATTCCGACGGTCACAAGCGGGTGACCACCGGGAAGAACTTTGCGTTGGTGGGCGGCACCGCCGAAACGCACGAGGCGATGGCGGAGAAGGCCATCAAGATCAATGAGAAGCTGGCGCGCCGCGGCAAGGAACTTGATGAAGTGTCGAAGGAGGAATTCCACGACATCGCCCGCGAGGTCGGTCTGACCCGCAACGACCCCGCGCAGAACTAGGCCGGAGGCAAAAAACAAGGAACGGGCAGGCTGCCCGTTCCTTGGTTCCTTCCCTGCGTTGATCCGGCTGAGCCGGTCCGCCGCTCACTTCCCGCCCGAGGCTGCGACGCCCTTCTTGGCACCGGCCCCAGACAGTTCGATGAGATCGAGGAGGATCCGTTCGGCCTCGCGCAGGTGGACATCGACGGCCTCCTTCGACTCCTTCTCGGGTTCGCCGTCGTCATCGGGATCCAGCTTCGGATGGGGACCGGCTTCGCCGGCGGCAGTGGGCGCAACTTTGTCCGGTCCGTTGGCCTTGGCCAGGTTGTTGGTGCTGCCAACGGGCGGGGGCAGCCCCGGGGCCTCGGCCAGCTTGAGGCTCAATTCGTAGGTGGTGGGTTCCTTCTGCCCGCGGGCGACCAACTCCTTCTTGCGGGCCTCCAGGCGGGCGCGGTCCTCGTTGCGTTCGCTGATCCGCTGGTCGTAGTTGAGCGAGATCTGCTTCTCTGCCTGTTTGCGCCGGAAGATCTCCACATCCTGACGGATGTAGTTCCAATCGCGGTCACCGGCGATGCGGTTCGATGAACGGTCCCGAATCTGATTCAGGAACGGCTGAACCCGATTGAGCTTGTCGAAATCGGCACTGGCGATGGTGTCCCAAGGGAGCGCATTGGTCAGCGAACTCTCGCCAGTTTCCAAAAGGTTGTTTACGCCGGGAAGCACCAGATCGGGGACCACGCCCTTGAGTTGGGTGGATTCACCGGAAGCCCGATAAAACTTCCGGATGGTGAGCTTCACGGCACCCGGAGGCATCGGTGAGTCGGGCAAGACCATGCCCAATTCCTGAATCGTCTGCACGGTGCCTTTGCCGTGGGTGTTGACATCGCCCACCACGATTGCCCGTCCGTAATCCTGCAAGGCACCGGCGACGATCTCGGAGGCCGAGGCGCTGAACCGACTGGTCAACACCATGAGCGGACCGTCGTACAGCACGGCCGGATCGTTGTCGTCATCCTGCACCACGCGCCCGTTGTATTCCTTCACCTGAACCACCGGACCGGACTTGATGAACAGGCCGGTCAGATTGACGGATTCCTCCAGCGAACCGCCTCCATTGCGGCGGAGGTCAAGGATGATGCCCTCGACCTTCTCGCTCTGAAGTTTCCGAATGAGCTTGGAGACGTCGGTGGTCGTGCTCTTGCGGGTGGTTCCCCGCCCACCGATGCCCACCGGAAAGCTGGCATAGAAGGAGGGAAGATCGATGACGCCGACCCGCGAGGTCTTGCCGGAGCCGGTGGGCAGTTCGACGATCTTGGCCTTGGCCTCACTGTCCTCGAGTTTCACCTCGTCGCGGACGATGGTGACCACCTTGCGGGCGGAATCATCGCCGCGGGCGGGAATGACCGTGAGCCGGACCTTGGTGCCCTTGGTACCGCGGATCTGTTCCACCACGCGCTTGAGCTTTTCGTCGACGACATCGACCCATTCGCCGTCATCGCCCTGGGCGACGGCAACGATCTTGTCCCCCACCTTGATCTGCTTGCTCTTCTCCGCCGGACTCCCGGGAACCACGTTCCGGATCACGGTATAGCCGTCCTCGCTCTGCAGCGTCGCCCCGATCCCGAAAAGGGTCAGGTTCATGCTGATCGAAAACGAATCCAGTTCACTCTTCCCGAAATAGTTCGAGTGCGGATCGTAGGAATGGGCGAGGGAATCGAGATACAACTGCAGAACCTCATCCGGCTCGTATTGCTTCAGCGTCCGCAAGGTCCGGTTGTAACGGCGCGTGAGCTTTTCGAGGGTCTCCTTGTGTCGTTCGCCGGGAAGCTTGGCTTCCAGATACATCTGAACCGGCGCCCGCGCAGTCCACTTCCCGTCATTGACCTGGGCGACGACCTGCGCCGAGTGGACCTTGCCCACCAACGCCTCCAGTTCCGACACCACGTTCGTGCCAAGGGGCAACATGACCGTCGTCGGCAGCGACTCCGGCAGGACGGCATCCGAAGCCACGTCGACGACCTTTCTCCAGACATTCGTGCTCAGTGCCGGGATCTCCACCTGATTGAGCTTTTCAGTGAGATACTCATAGCGCAGTCGGTCGCGCCACAGCTTCCGGGCCTCTTCCAACGTGGCCGGCCGGGGCTCCTCCTTGCGGTTCAACTGGACACGGTCGGTGCCGTCAAAGCGGAAGTCCTCCGACTTCAGCAGACCGGCGACCTGGACGTATTGCTGATCGAAGCGCAGGAGGAACCGGTTGAAGATCTCGTAGGCCGGTTGCACGTCCTTCTCGATCATCGTGAGGTCGTCGAGCCGGGTCTTGTACTTGGCGAACTCCTCGTAGTCGGACTGCAGGAAATAAACCCGCTGCGGGTCGAGGGACTCCAGATAACGCTCAAACAAACGAGAGCTGACCTCGTCCCGGAACCGCATGCGCGAAAAGTGGGACCGCTCCAAGGCGCGCCCGGTAATCTGGGCGACCAGACCGGCCCCATCAGGAGCCGAAAGAGACAGCGTGTTGGTGTACTTCGAGATGTCCACCGACCGCTCCAAGGAGGCCCCCGCCTGCGGGGTATCTCCCCGCAGCAACGGAAGGGCGAGCAGAGCCGGCAGAATCAGGGTGAACTTCATGGCGTCAGTGTATCGCCAGAATGCGCCGCCTGCAAAAACGGGAATCCAGCAGACGAGCCACCGGGCGCTGCGCAATAAGACGCTGGTCGATGGCTTCTGTTCAACCCGTATATCGGAGGGATCTCCATTCTTATCCGCTCCGGTTGCCGCGTTCCGGATCAACCGGTCTGGGCTTCCGAATTCGCCTCCGCGACCGGATTGGAACCCTCCTGCAACTGCTGACGCCGCCAGACGTACCGGAACATGATCACCCGGAGGGCCGCCGTCAGGGGAATGGCCAGCACGCCCCCGAGGATGCCCCCGAAGAACTGGGTCCCCACCATCACGGCAACGATGATGGTCAGGGGATGGAGTCCCACGCGGTCGCCCATGATCTTGGGGGAGATCACCAGGCCTTCGAGGGTCTGCACCACGGCGAACACAGCCAGAACCCCGGCGGGCAGTTGCCAGCTCCCCGATGCCGCAAAGGCCACGATCACGGCGGTCGTGCAGGTGACGATGGCCCCGATGAACGGGATCATCGTCAGGAGGGTCCCCATCAATCCCATGAGGAAGGCGTAGGGAAGGCCGATGATGAGAAAGCCGATCGTGTACAGCACTCCATCACACAACGCGACCAACACCTGGCTCCGGAAGAAAACAATCAGATAGCCGTTCACCGAACGTAGACAGAAGACGATCTCCTCCTTGAACCACGATGCCC
Source organism: Verrucomicrobiota bacterium (assembly GCA_041688515.1). GTDB lineage: Bacteria > Verrucomicrobiota > Verrucomicrobiia > Limisphaerales > UBA9464 > UBA6176. The sequence continues at coordinate 5,193 of JBDNHZ010000430.1, read as the reverse complement.
GCACCGGCAGATACTCGGTCCATTGCAGTTCGATCCCCCGCTTTTCCAGGAGGAAATAGAAGGCGTAGATCGGAACCAGGCACAGCCCGACCAACACTCCGAACCATCCGGTCACCCGCGTGAACTGGTCCGCTGCCCATGAACCCACTCCCGGAAGGAGGTTGCCGATCCAGACGGTGAACGAGCGGAGCGCCTCCGGACTGACGCCTCGGAACATGGGCCCGGCAGTGCCCGCAGTCGCAGGAGCACCGCTTCCCGGCTCGGAACCGGGTGCCGATTCCGCCAGCACAGGCACCTCGGGAACCGCATTGGTTGGCCGCACAAAAAGGTCCCTGACGGTCAGAAGCCGACGAACGGCCACCGGCGGATTGGTCGCCCACAGATCCAACCGCTGGCGCAGCTTCTGGGAGTAAGCGGGAACCCTTTCGGCAAATTCGCGTGCCTCGCCCACCACCTGGGGCACGAAACTGATGAAGACCGCCAGCACCAGGGCGCAGGCCGTGGCAAACACCAGGGCGATCGAGCGCGGACGGGAGATGCGCCGCGCCTCCAGCAGGTCCACCACCGGGTCCAGCAGATAGGCAATCACTCCTCCCAGCGCGAGCGGCCACAGGACCGGCGCCAGCAATTGCAGGAATCGCCCAAAGGCCCATACACTCCCGGCGACCAGAGCCATCACTACGGACACCGCCAGCGCGGTGATGGCAAACCAGATGATCCGGGCTTGTTGCGGCGCAGGGGGAGGGAGCAGGCTCATTGGGTCTCCGGGAAGAAGCTCAGCGGTGTTTCCTCAGGCCAGTCGCCGGGCCTTGTCCGCGGCGACCCGGACGGCGGAAATCAACGCGGCCCGGAGCCCTGCTTTTTCCAGTTCGTGGACCGCTTCAATCGTGGTGCCGCCGGGACTGCAAACGGCATCCTTGAGCGCTCCGGGATGCAGCCCGGTCTCGAGGACCATCTTGGCCGCTCCCAGCAAAGTCTGTGCAGCAAGCCTCTGCGCCACCTCCCGCGGCAACCCCGCCGCCACCCCCCCGTCCGCCAGCGCTTCGATCATCATGAATCCGTAGGCTGGACCGGAACCGCTCAACCCGGTCACCGCATCCAACAGCTTCTCCTTCACTTCCAACGCGACACCGACCGCAGCCAGGAGCTTTTGCACCAGTTCGGCATCGGCCCGGGTGGATTCAGACCCGATGGCAAAGGCAGACGCACTCGCGCCGACCAGAGCGGGGGTGTTGGGCATGACGCGGACGAACCGGGCCCCGGGAGCGCCCGCCTCCAGTTTGGCCAATGGAACGCCGGCGGCAATCGAGACCAGCAGATGACGCTTCTCCAACTGGGACTGAATTTCGGCCAGAAGATCGGTCACCTGATCCGGCTTCACCGCGATCACAAGGAGATCGGATGCGGCAACGATATCGGCATTTGAAGCGGAGACCCGGCCCCCGGTGTCCTTCGCAAAGCTGTTCCGGGCCGCCTTGACCGGGTCACTGGCGCTGAGCCGGTCAGGGGTGACGCGACCCGCCGCGACAAAACCCTTGGCGAGGGCGGTTGCCATCTTGCCGGCACCGAGAAAACCAATCGTCATCATGCGGAAGACGAGTATCAGAACGCGCCGACCGGCGGCGACTGGGAAAACCGGCGGCAAATTCCTGCAACGAGCCCGAAGCGGACGAGGACGCCTGCGGTCCCCGGGGAGGGCAGCCTCCGTCAGCGCCGGAAGCTCATGGGCGCGGCCTGCGGCATTTCATGGGCGCAAGGCTGGTTGGTGGGAGCGTCGGCATCGCGATTGTTGGGCTGCACGATCCCGTTCTGGAGCATCCAGGCTTCCACTTCCTCACCGCTGACATCGGTCAGGATGCGCCCGCCGATTTCCACGCAGGGCTGCTTCATCTGGCCGGTCTTCTCCACCATCTCCTGATAACACTCGGGTTTGTTGATGACATCCCGCTCGTCGAACGGCAGGTCATACTTCTTGAACACGGCCCGGACACCCGCACTCCATCCGCACCAGGGCTTCAACCACGCTACGATCTTTGGCTTTTCCATGAATTGTCCTTCAAAGCGCCACACTGGCCTATCGCCAGCGCGGCGCAAGGCTGCGGCGCGGTCAAACGCCCACATATGCCCGCTCACCCTTCCCCATCGTTGACGGGATCGTCCCGCTCTCGCTCTATTGCCCTCGGCAATGAAGTACTGCGCGTCTCCCTGGAATGTCACCCGTCGCCTCACCCGTGAGGTCGTGGTAGGCGACCCCGCCCGCGGCGGCGTCGTGATCGGCGGCCGCCACTCGGTGGTCAAACAGTCCATGCTCACCTGCGACACCATGGACACCGCCCTGTGCGTGGAGCAGACGCTTGAACTGGTCGCGGTCGGGTGTCAGATCGTCCGCATCACCGCCCCGACGGTGAAGGATGCGGCCAATCTCGAGAACATCGTCCGCGAACTCCGTGCCCGCGGTTGTTTTGTCCCCATTGTCGCCGACATCCATTTCAAGCCCGACGCCGCGATGGAAGCGGTCAAATGGGTCGAAAAGGTCCGGGTCAACCCGGGCAATTACGCCGACAAAAAGAAGTTCGCCGTCAAGGAATACACCGACGCCGAGTACGTCGCCGAACTGGGCCGGGTCGAGGAGGCCTTCGCCCCCCTCGTTCTGGAAGCCAAGCGGTTGGGGCGCGCCCTTCGGATCGGGACCAATCACGGGTCGCTTTCCGACCGGATCATGAACCGTTTCGGTGATTCGCCGCTGGGGATGGTGGAAAGCGCCCTTGAGTTCGCGCGGATCTGTCGCACGCATGACTTCCACCACTTCGTGTTCTCGATGAAATCATCGAACCCGAAGGTCATGATCGAATGCTACCGCCTCCTGGCGGCGCGTCTGGAGGAACTCGGTCCCGACTGGAATTATCCCCTGCACCTCGGCGTCACCGAGGCCGGGGAGGGCGAGGACGGGCGCATCAAATCCGCCATCGGCATCGGCTCCCTGCTGTGCGACGGCATCGGCGACACCATCCGCGTCTCGCTCACCGAGGACAGCCCCCGTGAGATTGCCGTCTGCAATGAACTCCTGGCCCAGATCCCGTCCCTCGCCGGCACCCCGAACGGCACCCTCCTGCCGGAGGCTCCCCTGCCCTGGGATCCATTCACCTTCAAGCGCCGACTCTCGGCCGAGGCCGACCTCGGCGACGGACTTCATTGCGGCGGCGAACAGACCGTGCGGGTCATTGTCACCCAGGACACCTTCGATCACGTCGCCCCCCGGATCCTTGCCAAGGCCGACGTCCGACCGGAAGGCATCTACGAGGACCTGAATCTCCTCGAACTCGACCCACGCCAGCCCATCGGACCTGAGACGATCCCCTGCGACACGCAACTGGTGTCGGTCCGCGATGACGTTTCACTCCCGCCGATCGCCGCATTCCGACTGTTGGCACTCCAACTTCAGCGGGCGGGTCGAAACAACCCCATCCTCCTCAAGGACCGCCTGCAATCGGAAGCCCAGCCCCACACACCGGACGTGGCCTTGCTCCGCGCTGCGGTGAACCTGGGATCCCTCCTGGCCGACGGCGTCGGCGACGCCATCCTGGTCCGCGGCGAACCGGGGCACGGCCAATCCCTGCGACTGGCGTTCAATGTCCTGCAAGCGGCCGGGTGCCGTTCCTTCAAGACCGATTACGTCGCCTGCCCCAGTTGCGGACGGACGCTGTTCAACCTCCAGACGGTCACCGCCCGGATCAAGGCCCGCACCGAACACCTCAAGGGCGTGAAGATCGCCATCATGGGCTGCATCGTGAATGGCCCCGGCGAGATGGCTGACGCCGACTTCGGCTACGTCGGAGGTGCTCCATCGAAGATCAATCTCTACGTCGGGAAGAAACCCGTCCGGTTCAACATCCCCGAAGCCGAGGCCGTGGATCGCCTCGTCGACCTGATCAAGGAACACGGCAAGTGGGTGGAACCCGAACCCGCGATGGCATAGGCCTGCGGGCGTCTTCGGCCGGATCGAACCAACAAACTCTCCGGAGGGACGATTTCTACGAGTCGGTACTTCCGCGCCCCGGAGTTTCGGACTCACGGAACTCGTCCCACCAGGAGCTTGTCCAGAGCTCTCACCTTTAGTTTTGACTTGGCGATCCGGAGGTTTCGGTTAGGGACAGGGCATGTCAGCACGCCCCTTCCACCCGGCCGCCGCCGCCGTCCTCGTCAGTCTGACTCTCTGCGGTTGCATCGGATCGGCCAACCGGGATCAAACCCTTTTCACCGCCCGCTTCCTTACCTCCGGGGACTTCACCAACGGCATCGAAGGCCCGGCCTGTGACCGCGCGGGCAACCTCTACTGCGTCAGCTTCCGCGAAGCCCGAAACATTGCCCGGGTCACGCCAGAGGGACGCTCGGAACTGTTCGTGGCCCTGCCCGTGGGCAGTGCCGGCAACGGGATCCGCTTCGACCGCGCCGGGATCATGTACGTCGCCGACTATACCGGACACAACGTGCTCCGGATCGACCCCGCCACTCGCGCCATCACCGTCCTGGCGCACAACCCCGCGATGAACCAACCCAATGACCTGGCCATCGCTCCGGACGGAACCCTGTACGCCAGCGATCCCAACTGGAAGGACGGCACCGGCCAGATCTGGAGGATCACCCCCGAGGGCAAAACCCATCTGGAAGCCACGGGAATGGGAACGACCAATGGCATCGAGGTCAGTCCCGATGGACGGACTCTTTACGTGAACGAAAGCGTCCAGAGGAACCTCTGGGCGTTCGACCGCGCCGGCGACGGCACGCTCTCAGGCAAGCGCCTGATCCGACGCTTCGAGGACCACGGATTCGACGGCATGCGCTGCGATCTCGACGGCAATCTCTATGTCACCCGCCACGGCAAGGGAACCGTCGTGAAACTCTCGCCCGCCGGCGAAACACTGCAGGAGATCGACGTTCTTGGGCCCAAGCCATCGAACGTCTGTTTTGGCGGGCCTGATGGACGCACGGCCTACGTCACGGAGGCCAGCACCGTGCGGGTGGTTCAATTCCGCGTCGATCGTCCGGGTCTGGAGTGGAAGCGTTGGCAGGATCCGGCATCCCGCTAGACCTTGGGCGCCTTCTGAACGAGTGCGACATCGCTGACCATGCGATTCTTTTTTTGAGGTTCGCTTTCAAGGACAGCGCCTCGGCATCCCTCGCAGCTACCCTTCC
>JBDNHZ010000429.1:0-15143 GCA_041688515.1 Verrucomicrobiota bacterium | reverse complement strand
GGGGTGACGGGAATCCCATGACGATGGGCGAAGGCGAGGACCTTCGAAATGGTGAGGGCCGAACGGGCCAGGACGACCGCATCGGGCCGGGCGGTGGCGAACCATTTATCGCCGGAGTGGGCCTGAAGGACATTCTCGGCGAGGTTGAATTCGCCAGCAGGCAATTGCCGGGCGAGACGGCGCAGGAGGGGGAGCATGGACATGGACTCCAGATCAGCGCATCGGACCGCGACCGGAGTATCGGGCATCATTGGTCCAGCGAACGGTGGATCGGGGTTTCCAGAGGATCCCGTACCGGCTGAGGTTGGAGGAAACGACAGTCAGATTGCCGACCATTTCCTGGAACTGATCGCGCATTTTCTCGTCCTTGAACGCCGCACCGACAAGTCCCTGCCCCGACCGCAACTCGGCAGTGAAGGCCTTCACATCGCCCGAGGCGGCGGAGAGGTTGGCGAGGGTCTCCTGGACGGCGGCCTTGTTCGAATCCACCACGGCGCTGAGATTGGTCGCGGTTCCCTTCAGCGTGACGGCAAAATCGTTCAGATTCGAAAGGGTCAGGCCGATCGCGGGCGAGTTGCTCCGGATCAACTGCTGAACATCCGTCAGGGCACCGTCGGCCCGCTCGGAAAGCCGGCTGAAGTTGGCGAACCCGTTGGTCAGGTCGCGGAGGGCACCCTCAGCGAGGAGCACCCGGTCGACCCGGGCAACCGCCGAATCGAGCTTGCTGGCCGTGGCATCCAGACGCTGGAGCAACCCTGCCGCGCTCCGGGCGGCTTCAAGCATGTTGAACGGAGGTATGGCCACCAGATTGGCTCCATCCCCGATCGGTCCACCCTGATTCTGGGTGGGAGTGATCGATACATACTGGTCGCCCAGGAACCCGCTCTGCTGGATCTCGACCTTGGCATCCCGATGGATCCGGTATTTTTTGAGGATGGCGCAATGGATCAGGACCTTGCGTCCGTCCGCCCCCAGACCCAGCGACTCGACGTGACCGACCGCAACGCCCGACATCATCACCTTGGCACCGGGGGTGAGGCCACCGACCTCGGTGGATTCGACGGTGATCTTGATCTGCGAGGTCCAGGGACCGGCAGACTTGGAGAAATTGAGGATCAGGACGGCGGCAAGGACCAGCGCCACCAGTGCGAAGATCCCGACCTTCAGGCCTTGGTTGGATTTTTCCATGATTCAGGGGGCCTCGGCCTTGGTGGACGCGATGCCGTTGACGAAATTGTGGAGGATGGGGTCGGAGGACTCGAGGATGCGGTCGGTGGGGCCGTCGGCGTAGATGCGCCCTTCGTGCAGCATCAGGATGCGGTTGCTGATGGTACGGGCGCTCTTCATGTCATGGGTCACGGCAATACTGGTGATACTGAGATCCTGCCAAACCCGACGGATCAGTCGGTCGATGCGATCGGCACCGATGGGATCGAGCCCGGTGGTGGGCTCGTCGTAGAGGATGATCTGCGGACGATAAACGATGGCCCGGGCGAGCCCGACGCGCTTGCGCATGCCGCCGGAGAGCTCGGAAGGCATGCGATTCTCGATGCCGGGAAGTTCCACTCGTTCGAGGGCATCGGCGACCAGCGCCTGGATCTCGGCGGATGACTGCTTGCGTCGGCGACGGAGCACGAAGCTGACGTTGTCGAAAACGTTCAACGAATCGAAGAGGGCTGCCATCTGGAACAGCATGCCGAACCGGCTTCGAACCTGAAGCAATTCGCGTTCATCCATGCAGGCCAGATCCTGACCATCGACCATCACATTGCCGGAGTCGGGACGCAGGAGACCGATGAGGTGCTTCAGAAGGATGCTTTTGCCACCTCCAGACCGCCCGATGATGACGATGGCCTCGCCTTTCTCGATCCGGAGCGAGGCACCGCGCAGGACCGAGTTCGATCCAAAGCTTTTATGGACGTCCCTGACTTCGATCATGGCGACATTCTAGATTCCGAGCAGGAGCCGGTTCAGGAGCAATGTGAGGAAGAAATTCACGATGAGGATGCTGATGCTGGCCATCACGACGGACTCCGTGGTGGCCCGGCCGACGCCCTCGGCACCGCCGCGGCAGTTGAGCCCCTTGTGGCAGCTCACCGTCGCGATGATGGCACCGAAGATCACCGCCTTGATCAATCCCATCACCACATCCAGGGGATCCGTCAACCGCTGCATGTTGGCGATGTAATAGGCACCGTCGATGGCCAGGAGCTTCACGCCGATGAGATAGCTGGCGACGATGCCGACGAACACCGACTGGATGGTCAGCAGCGGTGCGGCCACCAGGGTGGCGAGCACCCGGGGAACCACCAGATGATCGACCGGGTGAGTTGCCAGGGTGCGCAAGGCATCGATCTGCTCGGTCACCTTCATTGTTCCCAACTCCGCCGCGATGGAGGCACCGACCCGCCCGGTGAGCATCAGTCCCGCCAGCACCGGTCCCAGTTCGCTGCACATCCCGACGGAGACGACCGCGCCCGTGGCGGTGTCCATCTTCACCTTGTGGAACTGGAAGTAAGTCTGGGCACACAAAACCATCCCGGTGGCAGCGCCCGTGGTGATCACGACCGTCTGGCTCTTCACCCCGATGAAGTAGAGTTGTGCCAGAAAATCGTCCCAGGACGGCCGCTGGTAACGGAGCGAACCCACCGTCTCCCGGCAGAGCACCAGGATCTCACCCAGGTCCGTCAGCAAACCCTGGGTACGGTCAAAGAGGAGGGATCGCATTGCGTCCGTTAGAATGTGGCTCCCTCTGTGAGGTTCAAACTCTGAATGCGACGAACTTGCCGGCCTGTTGGAACGAAAAGCGGGCCGGTTCAGGAGAACCGGCCCGGCATGGGACTCGAACCGGAATCCAATCCGGTCAGGAACTGAGGGTGGCCCCCTCGGCGCTCGCCTGCGGCTGCACGAAAACCAGTTTCTCCGTATCGGCCGTGATGTGAACTGGCTCCACCAACGACAGGGTCCCCTTGAGGATCTCCTCGGCCAACGGATCCTCGAGGTACCGTTCCACCGAGCGCCGCATCGGACGCGCCCCGTATTGAGGGTCGTATCCCTTTTCGATCAGGAAGTCGCGGGCCTTCTCGTCGAGCACCACGTTGACGCCCTTGCGACGGATGCGCTCCAGCACCTTGGCGACTTCCAGTTCCAGGATCTGGACCAACTCGGACTTCCCGAGCGTGCGGAAGACGATCACATCATCCAACCGGTTGATGAACTCCGGACGGAACGCCTTGCGGGCTTCCTCCAGGATCCGCCCGCGCAGGATCTCCTGATCGCCATCATCAGACTGCTTGGCGAAGCCCATGACCGACTGCTTGCGGATGACGTCGGACCCCACGTTCGAGGTCAAGAGGATGATCGTGTTGCGGAAGTCGACCACGCGCCCGAGGGAATCGGTCAGTTTTCCCTCCTCCAGAATCTGGAGGAGCATGTTCATCACGTCGGGATGGGCCTTCTCGATCTCATCGAAGAGCACCACGGAATAGGGTTGGCGCCGGACCTTCTCGGTCAACTGCCCGCCCTCCTCGTATCCAACGTAGCCCGGAGGCGAGCCCACCAACCGGCTGACGGTGAACTTCTCCATGTACTCGGACATGTCGAGCTGCACCAAGGCAGCCGCACTGCCGAACATCTGCTCGGCCAGAGTGCGCGCGAGCAGGGTCTTGCCGACGCCGGTGGGCCCCAGAAGGGCAAAACAACCGATCGGCCGGCGTGGATCCTTCAAGTCCGTCCGCGCACGGCGCAGCGCCTTCGCCAAGGCACTGACTGCGTCCCGTTGACCGATGACCACCTTGCTGAGCTCGGTCTCGACCGTGAGCAGCTTCTGGGTTTCGGTCTGTCCCATGCGCCGGAGGGGAATGCCTGTCCACTTGGCCACGACGTGGAGGATGTCGTCCTCGCTGACGCTGACCCGTCGCTCTTCCTTGTGTTGCTTCCACTCGGCGAGGATCCGTTCGAGCTTTTCCTTCGCCTGCTTCTCCTGGTCCCGCAGGTGGGCGGCACCTTCGAAATCCTGGTCCTTGATCGCCTGTTCCTTGCGGGTCTTGACCCGTTCAATCTCGGCCTCCAGTTCCTTGACGTCCGGGGGCCGCTGCATCGCTCCGATGCGGGCACGGGCACCTGCCTCGTCCATCACGTCGATGGCCTTGTCGGGAAGGAAACGCGAAGTGATGTATCGGTCGGAGAGCTTCACACAGGCCTCGATCGCCTCGGAGGTGAACTCGGCCTTGTGGTGATCTTCGTACTTCGACTTGAGCCCGTTGAGGATGATGATGGCATCGTCCACGGAAGGTGGCTCGACCTTCACTGTCTGGAAGCGTCGTTCGAGGGCGGAGTCCTTCTCGATGTACTTGCGGTACTCGGTGAGGGTGGTGGCACCGATGATCTGCATCTCACCGCGGCTGAGGGCCGGCTTGAAGATGTTGGAGGCGTCCATGGTCCCTTCGGCCGAACCTGCACCCACGATGGTGTGCAACTCGTCGATGAAGAGGATGATGTTCTTGGCCCGCCGGATCTCGTCCATGACGGCCTTGATCCGTTCCTCGAACTGACCGCGGTACTTGGTCCCAGCGACCATCAGCGCCAAGTCGAGCGTCACGATCCGCTTGTTCTGGAGGATCTCCGGCACGTTGCCCTTGGAAATTTCCATGGCCAGTCCCTCGACGATGGCGGTCTTGCCCACACCGGCCTCGCCGAGCAGAACGGGATTGTTCTTGGTCCGGCGGCAGAGGATCTGAATGACCCGCTCGATCTCGGACTGGCGCCCGATCACCGGGTCCATGTCACCCTTGCGAGCGTACTCGGTGAGATCGCGGCCGAAGGCCTTGAGCGCGGGCGTACGGTTGTCCGCGCGTCCCTTGCCCTCCTTGCCCTTCTCTGCGTCGTTGGTGAGCTGTTCGTCCGGGCCGCCGGGAGGGGTGCCTTCGCCCTGGGGATACTGGGGATCCAGCTCCTTAAGAATCTCCTGACGGCACTGCTCGATATCGACATCCAGATTCTTGAGAACCTTCGCGGCCACCCCGTCTCCCTCACGGAGGAGTCCCAGCAGGATATGCTCGGTCCCGACGTAGGTGTGATTGAGGGCTTTCGCTTCCTTGCCGGCCAGGGAGAGGACCTTTTTGACTCGGGGAGTGTAGGGAATGTTGCCCGTGACCTTCTGCTCGGCGCCGGTACGAACCTCCTTTTCGACTTCGGTCCGGACGGTCTCCAGGTCGAGACCCATCTTCTGAAGGACGTTCACCGCCACGCCTTGGCCCAGCTTGATCAGGCCGAGCAACAGGTGCTCGGTCCCGACAAAATTGTGATTGAAGCGGTCGGCTTCCTTCCGGGCCAGCGCGAGGACCTGCTGGGCACGAGGAGTGAAACTGTTGAGATTCTCTTCGCTCATAGGAATGGGCCGAACGTAACCGAGGGGCCACGTTTGGTAGGCCCAATGTGGCCACCTGCCATTTCCACGTCAAAAGACTTTCCGAGAAACGACAGCGAGGGCGGCGCTGGAAGCGCTGAGTGCTACTCCGCCGGCTCGTTGCCGGGCGTCGCGCCTCCGCCAAACACCATGTGATCCGGGCGCTCGAGGGACTTGAGGCGATCGCGAAGGACATCGGCCCGGAGGATGTCGCGTTCCTCGGCGCTGAGCTTCTCCCGCTTGGTGAACAGCGCCTGCAAGTGGGCGGGCTGGGTGAGGAGGAGCAACTCGTCGACGAACGACCGCGATGCGGCGGGAAGCATCCCGATATCGACCCCCAAACGCAGGAGGCTCAGGAGGTTCATGGTCTCCTTGGACGAGATGGTGTGGGCGTGGGAGAGGATGCCATAGGCGCGCCCGATGTGGTTGAAGACGACCCGGGACTTCTTCTCCAGCAACGAGAGCCGTGCGTTCTCCTCGTGCTCGATCACCTGCTGCAGGACCTTGTTGATCCGCTCGACGATCTCGGTCTCGGACTCACCCAGGGTCATCTGATTCGAGACCTGGAAAATGTTGCCGAGGGCCTCGGTTCCCTCCCCGTAGAGGCCGCGCACCGCAAGGCCGAGCTTGCTGACGGCCTGGATGATCTGGCTGACCTGCTCGGACAACACCAATCCGGGCAGGTGGAGCATCGCGCTGACACGAATGCCAGTGCCGACGTTGGTAGGACAGGCGGTGAGGTAGCCGTACTGAGATGAGAAGGCGAACTCGGTGTGTTCTTGCAGTGCGGTGTCCAGCGCATCGATCGCCACCCAGGCCTCGCGCAACTGGAGTCCGGGACGCAACGCCTGCATCCGGAGGTGATCCTCCTCGTTGACCATGACGCAGAAGGATTCTTCGCGATTGAGGACGAAGCCGCTTCCGGCTCCTTTGGCGGCGTGTTCACGGCTGATCAGGTGCCTTTCCACCAGGAGCTGCTTGTCGTTCGGAGTCAAACGCTCCATCGATTCCGCCATGCCACCGGCCATGGCCGGCACCGATTGAACGGCGGGCATCAACTGCTCATAGGCGCGGACCCGGTCCGCCTTCTTGCCGTGACCTGGAAACGAGATGCCGGGAACATTTCGGGCCAGCCGCACGCGGCTCGAAAACACGATCTTGTCGTGTGGACCGGTCCGGCGGCAGACCTCGGCAGACGGCGTCAGGAACTCGAATAGATTCATTGGCGAACAGGGTTCAGGCTTCGGATTTGACCGCCTTGATCTCATCCCGCAACCGGGCCGCCTGCTCGAAGTCCTCTGCGGTGATGGCGGCCTGCAACTGGACGCTCAACCGCTCCAGGCTGGCCTGCTGATCGGCCGCCCGACGCATGGCCGTGGGCACCTTACCCCGGTGTCGGGTCCCCTTGTGCATGCCCTTGAGCAGGCCTTCCAGGGAGTCAGAAAAGGCCGTGTAACACTCCGAACAGCCCATGCGACCATTCTTCTTGAACTCCGCATGGGTCAATCCGCAGCGCGGGCACTTGATTTCCGGGGCTCCGACGGCGGCCGACTCCGCCTCCGACGCTGCCGAGGCTCCGAGCAACAGCTCCGCCAGCGAAAAACCCGTCGGATCGTTCACGCCCTTCTGCTTGGCGCAGGATTCGCACAGGTCGAGCTTCTTCATCTCGTCCTCCACGATCTGCGTCAGGTGAACCGTCGCATCCTTCTGCTTGCAAAGCTGACACACCATAAACGCAACGCGCTATATCGACGTCCCCTCTTGGCAAGTCAAGGAACCCGCCGGAAACAGGGTGAAATCCATGAGTTCAGGAGAAAATGATCTCACCGTCGGTATGGGTCTTCTCGCGGAAGGCCTTGAGAAGCTTCAGGGTGATGGGCCCGGGTTGTCCGTTGCCGATGACCCGACCATCGACCTTCACCACCGGCACCATCTCTGCCGCAGTCCCGGTCAGAAACATCTCGTCGGCGATGTAGACATCGTAACGGGTCAGGTTCGGCTCGGCGGAGGGGATGCCGAGTTCCCGGGCGGCGTCGAGCACCGTGCCGCGGGTGATGCCATAAAGAGCGCCTGCGCTGAGGGGGGGCGTCATCAGGCGGCCCTTGTGGACGATGAAAACGTTGTCGCCGGTGCATTCTGCGACGAAGCCATCGCTGTTGAGCAGGATCGCCTCCTCGACCCCGGCGTTGTTGGCCTCGATCCGGGCCAGGATGTTGTTCAGGTAGTTGAGGGACTTGATCGCCGGATTGACGGAATTGACGAGGTTCCGCGTGGTGGGAACGGTCACGATCGTCAGGCCTTCCTGATAATACTTCTCGGGATAGAGCTGGATGGTGGCGGCGATGATGATCACCGATGGCCGGGGGCAACGGCGGGGATCCAAGCCCAGGGTCCCCTTCCCGCGGGTGACCAGCAGGCGGATGTAGCCATCGCGGAGGCTATTGGCCTGGCAGGTTTCGACGCAGGCACGCGTCAGTTCCTCTGGAGACATCGGGATCTCCAGCAGCAGGGCCTTGGCAGACCAGAACAGCCGTTCAATGTGCTCGCGGAGCTTGAAGATCCGGTTGTGATACATCCGGATGCCCTCAAACACGCCATCGCCATAGAGCAGGCCGTGATCGAACACGCTGACCTTGGCTTCCGATTCTTCCACCAGTTGACCATCAATCCAGACCTTCATGCAGACTCAAGTTTTGAAGGCGCAACCTACGGGACGAACGGAAAGCGAGGCAAGGGCCGAACCGTCCGGAGTCCCGGCTTGTGCAGAATGGACGGGGCCGCATGCTGGGCGGACTCATGAATCTGGTGGACGACCTGTTGCTGCCCGGCGGCCGCTTCCTCGGGATTGAATGGCATGCCTGGAAAGTGGTGGGGTGGCTGGGAAACGCCGTCTTCACCAGCCGCTTCCTCGTCCAGTGGTACGCCACCGAAAAGCAGGGGCGCGTGGTGGTCCCCCCCTTGTTCTGGTGGCTGAGTCTGGGCGGTGCCCTCCTCCTGTTGTCCTATGCGGCGGTTTACCAGCGGGACTCCGTCTTTGTCGCCGCCTACGCCTTCTCCTGGCTTCCCTACCTGCGGAATCTCCTCATCCATCACCGGACGGAGCGGGTTCGCCCACATTGCGCCGCCTGCCCCCATCTGGGGATCTCCGGCGACCGGTTTTGCAGCCAGTGCGGCACTCCGCTTCCGCGGGGCGACGCTCACTGACGCGGCGAGGGCGCGGACGAAGCCGAAGCCGGGACACCGATCCCATGCTTCTTGAGAAGGGCGGCGAACTCCGGCCGGCTGGCCGCGATTTTCTGAAGTTCGATGACAATGACCCCCTGACGGGCGACATCCTGTTGGATGCGAGCCGAGATCTGCCGCACCTCCACCAGCGAACGGTGCTGAAGCTGGGCGGAACGCCAGACGAACACGCCGACCGCCAGCACCAGAGCCAACTGAACGCGTAGGTGAGTGGTGTGCTGTTCCCGGAGCGACTGCAATTCCCGGGACAGCTCGTCGGGTCTGGCTTCAGGAAGAGGGGAGGATTCCATGGTTCAGCGGCGGTTGAGGGTGGAAGCGGCCGGACCCGGTGCAACGGGTGCGGACGTCGGGGCCCCCGAAGCGCGCGCCACAATCTGGTTGAGGAGCGGAACGACGGATGGATCCCGTTGGGAGTACGCCGCGGCCCCTTCCAGCACCTGGCCCAGGGCCATTCCATTCTGCGTGTGCGCGGCGGACAGCTTCTGGTGACCGCTGAGTTCACGGGATTCGTGGACGTACCAGAGGACAAGGCCGAGGACGCCCAAGGTGCCAAAATGGACGCACCATTGGAGCGTCCTCGGGGAATCGAAGGACTTCATGCGCCCTTTCTACCCAGCGGACGCCACCGGTTCCACCGCGAACTCCACCACCTGGCCGGGAACGGGCACGAGAACCTCGGCCGTCGGCCGGAGGGTGCGAAGCGTCTCAGCGAATGCCATCGACTGTTCTTCTTCCCCATGGATGACGGTGATTTTGCGGATCGTGCCCGTCATGGAGTTGACGTAGGCAGACAACTCCAACCGGTCGGCATGACCCGAAAAGGCGTCGATGGAAGCCACCTCGGCCCGGACTTCGAAAGGTTGCCCGAAGATGTTGACGGGACTCCGGCGGGCCATGATCTGAGCCCCGAGCGTATGGGCGGCGCAGTAACCCACGAAGAGGATCAGGCTCTTGGGATCGCCAATGTGGTTGGCGAGGTGATGCCGGATCCGCCCCGCCTCCGCCATCCCGGACGCGCTGATGATGATCGCCGGTTCGACCAGATCATTGAGCTTCCGGGAATGGGCCGCCTCGCGGATATAGGTCAGATTCTCCATGCCGAACGGGTTCCGCTGTTCGCGGAGGAACTTCAAGGTCTCGTCATCGAAGCACTCCGGATGCAACCGGAATACCTCGGTGGCATTCACGCTCAGGGGACTATCGACAAAGATCGGTACCCGCGGCAGGCAGTCGGTGTCGGCCAATTGATTCAGGACGTACACCAACTGCTGGGTCCGCCCCACGGAAAAGGCGGGGACGATCACCTTCCCTCCCCGCCTCAGGGCGCCCCCGATCAGACGGCAAAGTTCATCCCGGGCATTGATGGGATCGCCGTGCTCCCGGGCTCCGTAGGTGCTCTCGATCTGAAGGAAATCGACGTTCTCAACGGCCTCCGCGTCCCGAAGAATTTCCTGGTTGGGTCGGCCGATGTCGCCGCTGAAGAGGAACCGGAATTTCCGGTCGTCTTCCCGCACGTCCAGGATCACCTGAGCCGATCCCAGAATGTGCCCGGCATCGACGAAGGTCAGGGTCACCCCGTCGGCGATGGGAATCGGCCGATGGTAGTTGAGGCCAAGAAACTGTCGGATGGCCAACTCAGCGTCCTGCGGGGAGTAAAGGGGCTGGACGGGGGGCAGCCCTTTCTTCTCCCGCTTTCGGGAGACGAACTCGGCGTCGGCACGCTGGATCTCTGCTGAATCCGCCAGCATGACCGCCGCCAGGTCCCGGGTGGCGAAGGTGGAGTAGATGTTTCCCTGAAACCCTTTCCGGCAAAGGTTCGGCAGGTTGCCGCAGTGATCAATGTGGGCATGGCTGAGGACCACGCAATCCAGCTTGGCTGGATCAAAGGGGAAATTGCGGTTGCGCTCGATCGCCTCGTTCCGGTGGCCTTGGTACAACCCGCATTCCAGAAGGATCCGGCCGCCATTGACCTCGACCAGGTACATGGAACCGGTGGTGGTACGGGTCGCTCCCAGATAGTGAACGCGCATGAGGACAACCCTGCTCCGGCAGGGGCCCAAAGTCCAAGCCCGCAAGCCCGGTTTTCTCGCTTCAACTCCCCGGCTTCTTCCATTCGACCCGCTCAGGTTCAGGTAGCCCCAGGACCCGGTAGGACGTCCGAAAGTGCATCTTGGCCACCTTGGGCAGGGCGGCTGCGCCGTGACGCGCGACGAACTCCCGGGCCGCCGATTCGACCGCCTCCGATGCGCCCTTGGGAAAGACCATGCCAAATTGCTCCCCGAGCAGGCGCAAACGGGTGACAAATTCGTCACGCGCGAGGATCGATGCGGCCGCGACCGCGGGGTCTTCTTCCGCCTTGTGGCGCTGGACCAGTTCAATCGTACGGCCGGCCGTCATGAGGGCCTTTTCGACGGTGGCCTTGCTGGCGGCAAACTGGTCGCTGATCGCCCGCAAGGGCTCGGGCTTCATGCGGTGTTTTTGTCCCAGCAGGTTTTCGATCACCCGGGCGTGCCCCCAGGCGAGGATCCGGTTCACGCTGCCATTGGTGCCGTGCATGCGGTTGTAGGCTTCATTGCCCACGGCCACCAGATTCCAGACGCAACCGGGGGTCTCGCGGATCTTCTTGGCCAGACGCGCGACCTGGGCATCGCTGGTGATATTCTTGGAATCCCGGATGCCCACGTCCTTCCATGCGGTCAGGACCTCCCGGTTCACATAGACCCCGGCGATGCACATCGGGCCGAAGAAATCGCCCTTTCCAGATTCATCCACACCCAGACGAGGATCCACCCTTCCGGGTTCGAGGGTATCCTCGTAGCCAAGACGGGCGGCCATGAGGACCTGAGGTTCGATGACGAACTCAACGAATTCCTGGGTGCCCTTGCCTTGAACAACCAGCTTGCCCGACTCGTAGAAAGTGACGTGCAGATCGGGCTTTGCCCCGCTGAACCGGGCGTGGGGAACATCGCGCAACTGGAACGTCCCGTCCCGGATGAGGGGCTCGAGTCGTGCGGCTGCTTCAGGGCTGAGTTTCGCCGTGTAAGTGGTCACGGGTGGCCCTTCCATTCCCAACCAGCGGGATCCACTTGTCGAGATACAATTTGGATTCCTGTCAACTCCCGGTTGGCCCCTCTACCGATTGCCCTTCATCCCCTCCCGGGAGCATGATGTCCCCCATGTCGCGTGCCGCCAGCAGTCCTTCACCGTCCTGGGAAACGGTCGTCCCCGCTTTGCTGGCCTGGTTTCCCCATGCCGCCCGGGACCTGCCCTGGCGCCGGACGACCGACCCCTACGCCCTGTGGATCTCGGAGGTCATGTTGCAGCAAACCCAGGTCCGGACGGTGCTGGGCTATTGGGAACGCTGGATGACGGCCCTTCCGGATGTGGCGGCCCTGGCCGGGGCACCCGCGGAGCAGATCCTCAAGCTCTGGGAAGGATTGGGGTACTATTCCCGCGCCCGGAACCTCCAGAAGGCCGCGCTCCAACTCATGGCCGCAAGCCAGGGCCGGTTCCCCGACACCCTGCCTGAAATCCTCGAACTGCCGGGGATCGGACGCTACACCGCCGGTGCCATTGCCTCTTTTGCCTTCAATCTGCCGTCTCCGATCCTGGACGGGAATGTCGTCCGGGTGCTCACCCGACTCCAGGCGCTTGACGGCGATCCCAGGGAGAAGGCGGTGAACGAAGCTCTCTGGGGCGTCGCGACCCATCTGGTGGAGATCGCCTCCAGACTGAGCCCGGCCGAGGTCCCTCCGCCCCTTCCTCCCATGCGTCTCGCTGGGGCCTGCTCCCAATTGAACCAGGCACTCATGGAACTCGGAGCGACCGTCTGCACTCCCACGTCTCCTGACTGCGAACGTTGTCCCCTCGCCGGGTCGTGCCAGGCCTGGGCGCTCGGACGGCCGGAAGCCTTTCCGGAAACCGCCGCCCGGCCCACGATCACCCAACGCGCGCTGGCAACGGTGATCTGGAGCCACCAGCGTCGATGGCTGATTCGCCTCCGGCCCGACGGGGTGAACGCCGGGTTCTGGGAGTTTCCCAACATGGAATTCGGCCCGGAAGCCGAGCCTCGATCGGCGCTGGCCCGCTGGCTGGGGGTGAATGCTGGAGCTCTCGAACCCTCGGGAACCGTGAAGCACTCGATCACCCGCTACCGTTTCACCCAGCATCTGTTTCGGCTCACCATTCCCCCGACCGGAAACCTGCCGGCCGGCGAGTTGCGCTGGGCGACTCCTGACGAACTGTCGGTCCTCGCCCTCACCGCCTCCCATCGGCGCCTGGTCAAACAATGGGTAAAGCCCTGAGCACCGTCCCAGGCATCCGTCCGATCCGTCCTCATTCCCCTGCATGTACCAGCAAACGCTTCTACCCAACGGAACCCGCGTCGTCACCGCCGAGATGCCGCACATGTCATCGGTCGCGGTTGGAATCTGGGTGGGGGTGGGCGGCCGCCATGAACCGGCCCGGATCAGCGGCATTTCCCATTTCATTGAGCACCTGCTCTTCAAAGGGACCCAACGCCGCACTGCCGCCCAGATCTCGGAGGCGGTCGAGGGCGTCGGCGGTTACCTCAACGCCTTTACCGACGAGGAACACACCTGCTTCTACGCACGTGCCCACGCCGATCGCTGGCCGGATCTGGTGGATGTCCTCACCGACATGTTCCTCGAATCCCGGTTTGATCCGGTCGAAATTGCCCGCGAACGCACGGTCATCCTCGAAGAACTGGCAATGTACCAGGATCAACCTGCCGAACTGGTGCATGATCTCCTGAACGAAACGCAGTTCCCCCGCCATCCCCTCGGCCGCCCGGTCATCGGATCCCGCGCCACCCTCCGACGGATGCAGCGTGCGGATTTCCTCAGCCACCTCACGTCCCACTACACCGCGGGAGCCACCCTGATCGCGGCGGCGGGGAACCTGCGCCACGAAGACCTGCTGCGGGCCGTGCGCCGTCGAGCGCGATTCTTTCGTCCGGGCGGCAAGCCCGACTTCGAACCCATGGACCAGACTCCTGCGGGACCCAGGGTCCGCCTCCAGACGAAAGACGTGGAGCAGACCAACCTGGGCCTGGGAATGCGCGCCGCTTCCCGGCATGATCCGCGTCGGCATGCCCTGCGGGTTCTCAATGTCCTGCTCGGCGAAAACATGAGTTCACGACTTTTCCAGGTCGTGCGCGAACAGCATGGACTCACCTACAACGTCCACAGCGCCCTCACCGCCTGGGCCGACACCGGCGACATCGTCATCTCCGCGGGCCTCGATTCCGCCGATCTGGAGAAGACCCTGCGATTGATCACGGGCGAATTGAACCGACTGATCGCCGCTCCCCCCGGAGGACCCGAACTGCGCCGCGCAAAGGACTATCTCCTCGGGCAGTTTGATCTGGGCCTCGAAAGCACCGAAAACCATATGATGTGGCTTGGCGAACAGTGGCTGAACCACGGGTCGTTCACCACGCCGTCCGAGATCCGGCGCAACATCGCTGCACTCTCCGCACCGCAGGTCTGCCGTGCCGCACGCGATTTTCTGGGGCCCGAAGGTCGGTCCCTCGCGTTGGTCTCCCATCGGACCTCGGATCGGGGACTGGCCAGGATTCTGGCAGGTTGAGACGGACCTCAACCCAACCGCTCGCGGCCGGACTCTCCGGAATCGATGTCTTTCCAGAACTCGAGGGCATCGTCGCCCTCCTGCCACGAGAGAAGCACCTCGCGACCGAGGCGGAGGGTGGGGAAGCCGATAAAACCCTGATCCAGGTCCTCGATCTGGATCTCGCGGCGGGCGAACTCCTCCTCCAGCGTGCGCATCCGGTCGAGATTGCGGACCCAGTCCTCGACCCGGGTTCCGCCTTGGTCTCCATGATCGTGGAGCAGTTCGGCAAGGCGTTCATCCTGCCGCTGGAGGGTCTGGCGCAGGAGTCGGATCTCAACCAGCCAACGGGAAATCTGCGGCAGGAGCGCCTGCGCTTCTGCCACCGTGTAGTGGTGTTGGAAGCGGGTCGGGTGCGGGTCGCCGGAACCACTCATTTCGACGTCTCCTCGAGCTTCTTGCGGATCTCGGGAGCGGGATCGAGTTCCAGCGCCTTGGTCCAGGCGGCACGGGCCTCCGGCAAGCGCTTCAGCGCGGCCAGGATGTCGCCCAGATGGTCCAGCAAGGTGGAATCCGGATCTTCCGCCAGGAGCTTCGCCGCCTTCTGCATATGAGGCAGTGCCTCCTCGCTTTTTCCAAGCCGGTGAAGCACCCACGCCAGGCTGTCCAGATAGGCGGCGTTCTCGGGCTCGGCAGCCACCGCCTTCCGGATCATTGCCTGGGCTTGATCCAGGTTCACTCCCCGGTCGGCCCAGGTGTAGCCCAAGTGGTTGAGCGCCGGGGCGAAGTCCGGGTTGATCTTCAACGCCTGTTGCAACCGCACTTCGGCCTCCACCGAGCGGCCCGCCTCCTCCAGGGCTGCGCCCACCTGGAAATGAAACCGATGATCGATCAGACGCGCGTC
>JBDNHZ010000428.1:0-2098 GCA_041688515.1 Verrucomicrobiota bacterium | reverse complement strand
GAGTTGGATGCCAACAACGCCAACGCCACGCTGCGCACCTACGTCTGGGGTACCGACCTCAGCGGAACCCAGACAGGTGCTGGAGGCGTGGGCGGATTGGTCTGGGTGAACAATGCCCAGTCCACCGGCGGGATGCCCACGGGGATCCAGTTCGTGGCCTATGACGGCAACGGGAACGTCGCCGGTCTTTTCTCCGCGACCGACGGCAGCAACACGGCGCGCTACGAGTATGGGCCGTTCGGAGAACCCCTCCGCAGCACCGGCCCGCTCGCCGCAGCGAACCCGGTCCGCTGGAGTACCAAGGTGACGGATGATGAGTCGGGGTTGGTGTATTATGGGTTTAGGTATTACACTCCCGCGGATGGAGGATCGTTGAGTCGGGATCCGATTGGGGAAGAGGGGGGGATCAATCTGTATTCCTTCGTCGACAACAGCCCGATTGACTGGATTGACGCTCTTGGAGAAAGCAAAGGTGCCGGCCGGATTCAGCTTCGCAACGAGAGGCCGCCTGAGAGGCACGGAAACCCCTATACGCGCCCAAATGGAGTGCCACTGTTTTTGCGGTCCAGTCCGCCTACACCTAACAGCCAGTGGCCGGGAGGCAAGCCGACGTCAATGTGCATCAGAATCCCCGTGATCAGTGGACCGGCCGTTGAAGGCGCGGAAAAGGGTCAAGAAGTCGCAAAGCACACGATGGGTGATCCGTCCAAGCCCCTTCCGCCCGTACCGCTGCGACTGCGCGCTCCGCAGTTGGGCCCGACCATCCCGCCGTATATCCCGCCCTCCGGATCTTAAGTCAACGCACCACCGAATCTAGGCTTGTATTTTCCGGCACCACCGCAACCACCGCCAGTTATCATATACCTTCCGGAAGGCAGTGGTCCATATTATGTTCTGCCAGGCACAACTGTCATCTGGCGTTAGGGACTATGAAGGTAAACAACATTTCAGTTGGAAGTCTTATGCAAAACCGCAGCATGGTTTGGGGATCTGCAGGATTGTTGTGCGGAATCTCGCTTGGAGTCCTGATCGGTCTGTATTGGAGCAGTGGCGAAAGTCGAGGAAGCTACACAGTGGAGAAAGATCGAGATGGCGACGGCAAGCCTGAGGCGACCCTCTATTACGAACGTGGCATCCTGGTTCGACACAAAGCTGACCGCAATCTTGATGGACATCCTGACGAGTTTGAGTGGTTTTGGGGCGATCTCGACTCACGAATAGAAGTTGACGACGACTTCGACGGGAAAGTTGACGGTTGGGCAACCTACCGAAGAGGCAACCTGTGGATGTCAGAACGCGACACGGACAAGAACGGAGTGCCAGACGAATTCCAATACTATGAGCATGGCGTAATAAAACTAGTCGTGTGGCGTCCAAATAAGTCAGCGAGGCCGACGGCAATTCACTTCTACGGAATGGCCATTTTGACGAAAGAGCTTAGCGACACGAACGGTGATGGCCTGATGGATACTGTGGCTAGGTTTGACGCCTTCCAGAACCTGATTAGTAAGGAGGAATTAAGTGAACCGATCAGTGCGGAGGATGCAACCCGCAGTGTCATGCCAAAGTAATGACAAGAATCACAGTCCCTCTGGGAGCAAGTCACGATGTCTGACATCCGGCGCGGCGGGCGAGATGGTGAGACGGCAGCAGGTTGCGGCGATGGGGTCAGTCCAATAGGGTTTAGATTCAATCCCCGAGGCGATCCGAGAAGAGTGCAATTTCAGGTCTGCCCTCGTACACCTGCGCTGGTCGAAGCAACCCAGTTTCTCCCCAGCCAATCGAACTTGCCTTTGATGGACATGGATAATTGGATTTGTGTTATTCTAGAGCCAGGCCCAAAATCACGGACTCCACCGGGCATGGAGCATAAAGGGGTCAGTCCTCACGTTTGACACTCCATTGCCCGACGAACAATTTCCGTCGCTCCCGTCGCTTCCGTTCCTTGACGTCTCGTTCAACTTCCAAGGGATCCAATTCATATTCGTTTCTGTGTCGAAAGTGAGGACTGACCCCTTTATGACCCACTGGACATGAACGGGTTCTTCGCTACTTCCTGTGGTTGGGATATGATTTCGGACAGTCCCGTCCGTTAACG
>JBDNHZ010000427.1:0-3826 GCA_041688515.1 Verrucomicrobiota bacterium | reverse complement strand
TGGTCCCCGAGACTTCGGTTCCCAGGGTGAGCGGAACGTCATGGTCGATCACCGGCACGATCCGGAACTGGCGGATGCCCTTGGGCGAATCGATATGGCTGGGGCTGTTCATGGCGACCCAGTAGTCGCCGGAGACCGGCGCGGTCCAGCGGGGCAGGTCGAAGAACGAGCTCCCGATCAAAGTGGAATTGATCCGGAGCAATTCTCCATCGGGAGCCAGTACCTCCCACCGCGGTGTGCCGGCTGTGAACCCGGAGAAGCCGTCAGCGATCATGGCCAGCGTCTGGCCGGCCACCAAGGGCAGGCGGTAAAAGGCACTGGCTCCTGCCGGTTGGTTCGTGAGCGAGGTCGAGATGCCGATCGGGATCGTTGGAGCTCCAGCCAGGTCGTGCAGGATGAAGCGCATGGCGTCGACGGCACCGGCCGACGAACGCCAAACCGTGAGTTGGTACTCACCCGGTTCGGCCGCGATGTGGCGTCCCACGGAGACGAAGCTCTCGTCACCGGCACTTCCTCCCGGTCCTTCGAGGCGCCACAGGTCACCGCTCACCGCCACGAGCGGATTGAAACTGAGGATCGTCCGGGCTGGGATCGTGAAGCGATAGCGGTTGGTGAACGCCCCGCCGGGATTGATGCTTTGCTCGGCACCCAGTGCGAGGGTCGGGCCCGGCGGGTACAAGGGCCCACTCCCCAGCAACGCCAACAGCGTCCCGTATGTTCCAACGCTTGTGTTTCGCACCCCGCCGTTCACGATCACTTGGTGCGGCAATGCCACCCGTGTCGTGAACTCGGCCGGTGAACCGGGTGATGCGCTGTCCAGCACATTGCCGAACGGATCCACCACATGGACCGTCAAGGTGTTCAGGTTCGTCTGCCCAATGATCGAGAGTCGGTAACGGTCTCCCGGTGCGGGCGTGAACAGTTGGTACGCGGCACCATTGCCCGGGTCCAGGGTCCCGGGATTTGTCGCACCCACCGGCGACGTGCCGCCGGTGACCAGTGGCACCAGACGAAATGCGTAAGGCCCGGTTGCGTCCCCGGCGCCCTGGATCCGGATCCGATGCTCGCCGGGTCCCACGCTGATCAGGCTGGTGCCAATCCAATCGCTGGAACTGAAGCCCTGTTGTGAGACGACGCTTCCATAGGGACCGCTCATCGACCACGTGAAGCGGTCCAAGGCGGCCATCGAATCGAAGTGAAGGAGCGTCGGGCGGTCAAGGAGGATGCTGTACTCGGCGATCTCCCCGGGCACCGACAGTGTGCCGGTGGTGACGGGTTGCGCAACCACCGGTGTTCCGGCCAGGAGGGTTGAGATCCAGACGACAGCAAGCAGGCAATGCCGGGGCAGGCACCGGCTCAGGAAGCTTTTCGCGTTATTGAAGTGCATGGGCAATTTCGGGTCGTGATGCCAGTTCCGGGCCAGATGCTGTAATGAGAAACGTCTGGACCCAGGTGGGTAGGTCGGTGATGGAGCAGCGATTCGCCCGATGCGAATCTGTGCCTCCGATATCGGGGCGGTCCTCCGTCTCCTCGTGAGCCTTTCAGCGCGTCGGTCGTCGACGCGTGCAAGGCTGGCTCAGGGGACCGCAAACACTCGGTCGGAAAGCTACCGCTTCGCCACGCGGCTGGGAAAGTGCGATCTGGCGTATCGCTGACCCATTTTTGGTGCGGGCAGGCGATGAGGCTGATGCCGGATGGGCTGGGGAAAGTTCGGATGGAAGTCAGAGTCTCCTCCGGTTGCCTCCAGATGGGCGGGGAATCCTTTGGCTGGCCGCATTTGGCTCCGACGGATAACTTTGCAGCAGATGAACCAATAGTTTGACTGGATGTCGCAGCCGGCGGCGTGGATGAGTCTGTTGACGCTGACTCTTCTGGAGATCGTGCTGGGGATCGACAATCTGATCTTCATCTCGATCCTTTCCGGGAAGCTTCCCGCGAATCAGCAGGCCAAGGCCCGGAAGATCGGGCTGGGGCTGGCATTGATCACCCGCATCCTGCTGCTCCTCTCCATCAGTTGGGTGATGAGCCTGAAGAACAAGCTGTGGGAGTTCTCGATCGCCGGCATGGAGATTCCAAACACGGGCAAGGACATGGTCCTTGCGATCGGTGGCCTGTTCCTCGTCTGGAAGTCAGTGAAAGAGATCCATGAGAAACTGGAAGGCGAGGACGGCGGGAGTTCGGCGGCTGTCCCTCCGTCCCTGTCGGCTACCGTCGTCCAGATCCTGTTGTTGGACATCGTGTTCTCCCTCGACTCCGTCATCACGGCGGTGGGAATGGCCCAACACGTGCCGGTGATGGTCACGGCGGTAGTGCTGGCAATGATCGTGATGCTGATTTTCGTGAATCAGATCGGGGGATTCGTGGAGCGACACCCGACCGTCAAGATGCTGGCTCTGGCCTTCCTGATCCTCATCGGCACGCTGCTGCTGGCGGAGGGATTCCATCAGCACATCAGCAAGGGCTATGTCTACTTCGCGATGGCCTTTGCGGTGGGCGTGGAAATGCTCAACCTCCGGGTGCGCAAGAAGGTGGACAAGGTGAAGCTGGTTGCCCCGTTGCGGGCATCCGTCTGGGACGAGAGCCTGCCGTGGGCGTCGTACGCGTAGCTCACCGAACTGATCTGTGTACCACCGGAGTTCTTCTCCCGTGCCGTCGTGAGGCGACCGTAACTGTACACTCGCTCGCTGAAGCTCCCGTCGGGACGGGTGACCTTGTCCGTGCGCGTCCCGGAGGAAACCGTTCCGACCTCCATGAAGGTGGTCACCGGCGTCGAAGCATCCCGATACACCGTGCTCCAGACCCGCCGTCCGTCTGTTGAGGCTTCCTGCATGGAGATCAGCCCCTGATCCGCAGTGTCGTCATTCAGGTAGGCGGACGTGCGGACGCGCACAAGATCGGTCGGCGGGCTCTTTCCGCTGGAGCCGGAGGGCACGACATCGCGTACCGTGTACGTGATCCGGTCGTCCGGTGTGGCAGTGTTGCCGTCAGTCTCCTCGATCAGACCGTCGCCGTTCATGTCCAGCGCCGTGCGATCCCGGGTGCCATCCGCTAGGTAGGTGTAGAGCTCGGTCACTCCGTCTGGATCCCGGCGTCGAATCAACTGACCCAGGGTGTTGTAGCTGTTCTCCGAGTACGGCGTGCCGCCCTCCTTGGCGTAGTAGGTCCTCAGGTTGCGGCCCAGGTCGTCGCTCACCTCCAGGGTCCATTCATTGGTGGCTCCCGACGCCGTCCATCCGGTGGTCGCACCCGCGGCCGTCAGCCGGATGGTCCTCACCATCTCCCGCATGACTTCCGCCGAACCTTCTGGCTGAACGCCATAATCGTACCCGATCGGCGCCACCGCGGTCCCGCTCACCTGCCGGGTCCGCCCGTCGCGGTAGGTCGTCTCGATGCGGGTGGCTCCGTCCGGGTAGGTGGTGGTGTTGGTCCGATTGGGAACGTCGTAAGCCATGGAGGTGACTCCGCCCCAGGCATTGGTCTGTTTGATCGCACGCCCCAGCACATCGTACCCGTACTGCTCCAGGGTCAGGGTCGCGCCCGTGGACGGAATCCGCTGCACGACCCGGGTTCGTCCCGCGCCATCCAGAATGTTGGTCATCTTCACCCAACTGGATCCCCACGTCGTCCTGGTCGCCACGCGGCGCTTGAGATCGTCGTACTCGTACTCAGTCACCCGACCGTCTGGATCCGTCACGCTTTCGAGCAATCCACAGCAACTGCTGTGCAGATACGTGGTCACCCGACCTGCCAGATCCGTGATCGTGTAGTCCTCCAGCAACGTTGAACCGAAATAGGAATACGTCTGCTGGGACAGGATAGGACCGAC
>JBDNHZ010000426.1:0-4404 GCA_041688515.1 Verrucomicrobiota bacterium | reverse complement strand
GGCCATGGACGAGGCCCTCACCTACCGAGCCGGGGATGGCTTCGCCGAGACGATCCACGCGGCCATGGATTCCGACTGGACTGGCGGCCGGTTCCATCAGGCGGTGGTCGCAGGCGTCGAGGCGGCCGGGATCGAATTGTCCCGGCACTTCCCGCGGTCCAAGCTCGACCGGAATGATCTGGCCAATCAGATGCTTCGCGACTGATCCCCCTGCCCCGTGACCGTCGCCGAACTCAAGCGGAACCTCCGCGCCACGCTGGCCGGGGTCATCGCCAACCTCCTGCTCGGCGGTGGGAAGCTCGTGACTGGAATCTACGGACACTCGGACGCCCTGATCGCCGACGCCGTCGAATCGTTTGGCGACCTGCTGGCCGCCCTGATCGTCTGGCGCGGGGTCACGCTGGCCGCCAAGCCAGCGGACGAAGATCACCCCTATGGCCATGGCAAGGCGGAACCCCTCGCCGCCGCCGGCATCGGCACCCTCCTGCTGCTCGTCGCCGGGGGAATCGGAATCCATTCCATCAGCGAATTCCTCCATCCCAACCGAGCCCCGGAACCTTTCACCCTCATCGTCCTCGTCGCCGTGGTGGTCATCAAGGAATCGCTCTTCCGCTGGGTCCTCCGCGAATCCCACGCCACCCGGAGCCGCGCCGTCGCCTCGGACGCCTTCCATCACCGGGCCGATGCCATCACCTCCGTCGCCGCCGCCATCGGGATCACCATCGCCCTCGTCGGTGGACCCGCCTGGGCCGGTGCGGACGACCTCGCCGCGGTGTTCGCGGCCGTGTTGATCGCCTGGAATGGCTG
This sequence comes from Verrucomicrobiota bacterium, assembly GCA_041688515.1. Lineage (GTDB taxonomy): Bacteria > Verrucomicrobiota > Verrucomicrobiia > Limisphaerales > UBA9464 > UBA6176. Next base: position 3,597 of record JBDNHZ010000426.1, on the reverse strand, counting down.
GCGCATCCTGCGTCCCGCACTGGAAGACCTAATGGACACACAACCGCCCGCTGAAGTGCTGGAACAGATCCGCTCGACCGCCGCACGAGTCGAAGGCGTCGATTTCGTCCAGAAAGCCTTCGTGCGCCGCATGGGCAACCGGTTCCTGGTGGACATGCACGTCCACGTCGACCCCCTCTTCTCGGTGGAACATTCCCATCGGATCGCCCATCAGGTGAAGGACGCCGTCCGCGCCGAACTTCCGACCGTCCTGGATGTCCTGGTGCACATCGAACCGACATCCCCGGGGTCGGGCACCCGCGCCGAAGCTCCCGGGACAGCAATCCCGGGCGGGCCTCGTGCCGGAGTTCTTCATCCGCGCACGATCCGCACGATCCGCGATCCACTCCCTTCCCGCCGCTCCGGACGTCTGACCGCCGATCACACTTTATAAAGTGTGATTCAAGTTCCGGGGCCAGCTCACGGCATTCTCGGACCACGGAGCCGATGGGTGGGAGCCCATGCGCCCGGTGCCGATCCGACCGCCAACGCAACGTCGTCGGGGCATCCGGAACCCCTGTTGAGATTGCGTCAGCGAAGCGCCCGCAGGAGGCCTTCTGCCCGCCCCGTTGGCGATCCCCGAAATCTCGGACTCTGCACTTCAATCCTTGGTGGCGACAGGCACCCTCGAATCCATTGAGTGAAGTCGATCCATCTCCGGTGGTGATCGCCTGCGGCGCGGACTCGGCCTACGCGTGCCCGCTGGCGGTCATGATCCGATCCGTCCTCCTCCACACAAATTCCACCCGGAGAATCGATTTCCACGTCATCGACAGCGGGCTGACGCCGGAGGATCGCGTCCGCATCGGCCGGGGCTTGGACCCGCGCAGGGTGACCCTCCGTTGGGTCTCGCCCCGGAGGGAATCCCTCACCGGACTTCCCCTGTGGGGTCGGATGTCGGCGGCCACCTACGACAAGCTGTTGCTGCCCGAACTCCTGGGTCCGGAAGTCCATCGTGCCCTCTGGCTCGACGCCGACCTTTTGGTGCTGTCGGACATCGGTCCGCTCTGGGAGTTACCGACCGGGGAGAACCTCGCGCTTGCTGTGACAGACCTCCTGGTCCCGACCGTGTCATCGCCCTTCGGCGTGGCGGGATGGCAGACCCTGAGGCTCGACGCGACCACCCCCTACTTCAATGCCGGGGTCCTGGTTCTCGACCTCGATGCCTGTCGCACCGCCCAGATCACCCAGGCGGCCCTCCGCTACCTGCACGAGCACCACGACCACGTCTATTTCTGGGATCAGGAAGCCCTCAACGCCGTGCTCGCAGGGCGATGGGCTCCGCTCGATCCCGCGTGGAACCGCAGCCCGGGTCAGATACCCGACGGAAGTTCACCCCACCTCGTCCACTTCAGCGGTAACCTCAAGCCCTGGCTGCATCCTGGCACTTCCCGCTGGCATCAACTCTACTACGCCTGCCTCGACCAGACGGACTGGGCGGGTTGGAGACCTTCCTCCCGCGCGGGACGCTGGCTGGGCTGGTACCAACATTCCTTTCTACGAAGGGGAGTCCGCCGACTGGAACCCTGGGTCATGCGCGCCTGGCGTTTCCGGACGATGCGCAGCATCCCTCCAACGCCACCGTCATTCCCCGCCATCCTTTGAGTTCCCTCCCTCAAGGCTCCCCGCAGCTCACCTACATCCTGGTGACCGACACTTACGCCACGCTCCGCCCGGTCGTAGCCCGGTTGCTCGCGCAGGCTGCGCCGGACCGGATCGAACTCGTTGTCATTGCCAACCGGGGTGGACTCGACGGAATCCACGGGGCGGAACTCAAGGCGCTCGGACGGGTCCAGGGCATCGAATGCGATTCGGTCGTGAACATGGATGCAGCGCGGGCCACCGGCGTCCGGGCCGCCACCGCGCCTCTCGTCTTCATCGGCGAAACCCACTCTTTCCCCTGCGCGGGCTGGCTGGACGCCACCCTCAAGGCCTTCGACGGGCCCTACTCCGTCGTCGTCCCGTCCGTGACCAACCGCTGTGATCGGGGCTTGATTCAATGGGCGGGTTACACGCTCGACTATTCCCGGTGGCACCCCGCGCACCCCTCGGGGGAAGTCCAATCCAACCTGGCCCACAACATCTCCTACCGGAGCGACCTGCTCTTCGCGCTGGGCGATCAACTCGACCAAGCCCTCGATTTGTACCAGGAACGACTCCTCGACGACCTGCGCCCCCAGCACCCGCGGATCTGGTTCGAACCGAGTGCCCGCATCGAGCACGTCAGCATTGGTTTCCTCTGGCCGGCCCTCGAAGACCGCCTGATCCTCGGCCTCCTCACCGGTGGAACCCGTGCCCGCCGTTGGCCCGTTTCCCGGCGGCTTCTCTACTTCCTGGCGTCGCCCCTGATTGCCGCCGTCCTTTTCGTCCGCGAACTCCCGGGTGCCCGCACGGTCCTGCGCTCGGATCCGGCCCTCGTCGGAATGCTTCCCGTCATGATGCTGCTCTGCGTCCTGAAGGCGGCGGGCGAAGCCTACGGCTACCTCTTCGGGATTCCGTCCTGGGCACGGGAACGGGAAACCTGCCTCGAAATCCAGCGCCTCCGGTTTGCCCAACCCCTGACCCGATGACCGCCCGTGAGAGCCCGCCGATCCGACTCGGCCTGATCGGCTGCGGCGGCATCGCCTACTGGGCTCATCTGCGCAGTCTCCGCAGCCTGCCCCAGTTCCGACTGGTCCTCGCGGCCGACCCGCTCCCCGCAGCCCGCCAACGCGCCGCGACCCTCACCGACGCCCGGATGGTCGCCGATCCAGCCGAGATCTTCGATCACCCGGAGATCGACGCCGTGCTCATCGCCGCTCCGTCCCATCTTCACGCCGGCCTCGCCACCGCGGCGGCGACGGCCGGGAAACCCTTCTATCTCGAAAAGCCCTTGGCCACCTCCGCCGAGGAAGCTCAACTCGCTCTCCAGACCATCCAATGCTCCGGGGTCATCACCCGTCTTGGCTTCAACCGACGCTTCCATCCCGTCCATCTCCAGGCCCGGCAACTGATCCAGTCCGGCATCCTCGGCCGCATCCACTCCGTCCAGACGGTCTTCTGCGAACCCCTGACCGGCGATGCTCTCCCGCCCTGGAAGCGTCGCCGCGCCTCTGGAGGCGGCGTGCTCCTGGACCTCGGGTCCCACCACTTCGACCTCCTCCGGTGGTTGCTGGATGCCCGGATTGGATCGGCCCTTGCCGACACGCGCTCCACTCACTCCGAACAGGACTCCGCCGACGTCCATCTCCGCCTCGGCGGCGGGATCACGGTGCAGTGCCATTTCTCATTCCTCACCGGCCCTGCCGACCACCTCGAGTTCCAGGGCGATCTCGGATCGCTCCTCGTGGACCGACATCGCCCCACATCCCTCGTCCGACTCCGCCGTCGCTCCGGCTATGGACTGGTCGAAGGATCGCCCGGCCGGTCCGCCGCCCAACTCCGCCACGCTTTTCACCATTGGCTCCGGCCCGGACACGATCCCTCCTACCGCTCCGCGCTCGCCGGGTTCGCTGATGCGGTTCGTGGCCTCCCGGATCCCGGCGCGGATGCAACGGACGGTTGGGAGAGTCTGGCGGC
>JBDNHZ010000425.1:0-15561 GCA_041688515.1 Verrucomicrobiota bacterium | reverse complement strand
GTCGGCAGCTACGAACGGCCCGAGGGGTAGCTGCCGAGGTCACGAGGCGGACCCAGACGAGGCGAAGCACGCGGACATCCGCCTCCTCACGTCGGCAGCTACGTCCGCCTCCTCACGTCGGCAGCTACGAACGGCCCGAGGGGTAGCTGCCGAGGTCACGAGGCGGACCCAGACGAGGCGAAGCACGCGGACATCCGCCTCCTCACGTCGGCAGCTACCCAGGTTTGTGTCGCCGCCCAACTGATCGGGGGCAGTGTCCGGATGCGCTCCACGTCGACGACGGGCGAAGACGCTCATTCCGGTTGGGCGGGCCAGGTTCGCATTCCCCTGCAATGGTCGATGGCCAGTCCGGGCGCTCCCTGTTTGAATCGGCTTGCGATGAACCGCCGACAGTTCCTCCGTCTCATGCCTGCTTCTACCGCCCTTGCCACCGGATGTGCCACCGTGAGTTCCGGGGAACGTTTGCGTGTGATGACCTTCAATCTCCATCACGGCGAAGGGGAGGACGGGAAGCTGGATCTGGAACGGATCGCACGGGTGATTCGGGAGAGTCGGGCCGATCTGGTGGCGTTGCAGGAAGTGGACGTGCGGACGCAGCGCACCGGCCGCGTGGATCAGGCAGCGGAATACATCCGGTTGACCGGGTTGCACGGGCAGTTTGGCAAGGCCATCGATTTCCAGGGAGGCGCCTACGGGGGCATGCTGTTGAGTCGCTGGCCCATCTCCGATTTCCAGGTGCACGCACTGCCCAATCCGGTGAAGCGCGAGCAACGGATCGCCCTCTCGGCCCGGATTGCTCCTCCGGGGATGACACCGCTGCGGTTCGTGGGAACGCATCTCGATGCGAGCCGCGACGACGGCGATCGATGGGTGCAGGCCGCGCGGTTGCAGGAGTGGTTCGGGTCGGATCCGGGCCCGGTCATCCTGGCGGGGGATTTCAATGATCAACCGGAGAGCCGGGTGATGCAGCGTTTGCTGGCGGACTGGGAGGATGCTTCGGCCGCCGCTCCTGCGCCGACGATTCCCGCGAGGAATCCGACGGCCCGCATCGATTTCGTGTTGCTGCGGCCGCGGAGTGGGTGGCGGGTGAACCGAAGCGAGGTCCTCGTAGAGGCGATGGCCTCGGACCATCGTCCCGTGCTGGTGGAATTGATGGGCCGATAGGCACGCCTTGGCAGGAATGGGCGACCCTGCTTACCGGAAATGCGCGTCTGCGTAGTCCAGGAACACGCCCCAGTCTCCGGAGGTCATCGAGTGTTTGCCCGCGCGGATGTAGTACCCGAGCTGACTGCGGATGAGGACGCCATTGGCGGGTTGGATGGTGGCATCGAGGCCGCCGGCATTCAGCAGTTTGTACACCGGTTCCACGGCGCGCAGGACGTCGAATTGTCCGGAGGGATTGGCCCATTGATCTTCCTGGGCGTTGGACAGCAGGACCGGGCGCGGGGCCATCAACGCGACCAGGCAATGCTGGTCGAACGGCAGGCGCGCCGTGTCGGTATTGAACTGCTTGAAGCGTGCATTGAACCAGTGCGGGAACGCCGTGTTGATCCGCTGGACCGATTCACCGATCACGCCTCGGCTCGGGGCTGTCCCGCCACAGCCGGCCTGATGCGGGATGGCGAGTGCGATGCGTTCATCGAGGGCTGCCGCGAGCAGCGCGGTCTTGCCGTTGCGCGAGTGGCCCACGGCCGCGATGTGCTTCCGATCGATGCGCCGGTCGGTGACGAGGTAGTCCATGCAACGATGGTAGCCCCAGGCCCAGGCGGCGATCGTGCCGCGATCGGCGGGGTTCACCGGACGTCCCGCAGCCCGATCCTCCCGGGCCCGGATCCCGTCCGAAACATCGCCGCGGTCGGAATCGATGTCGGTGGTGCAAAAGGTGGCGAAGGCATAGCCGCGGCGGAGGATGTCGGCGATCGGCCAGTCCTGCTTCTGGGTGCCGCGCGCGGCGGCGGTGGCGTGGTTGTCCTTACAACCGGCGCAGCTCTGGTAGAGCCAGCCCTCGGTCAATGGGATGCGTGGATCATCGCTCACCGTGTGGTTGCCACAGAAGTTCATGGCCAGAAAGGCCGGCACGCGCCCTTTGACCCGATTGGGCGTGACCACCATCAGGCTGATCCGGGTCGGATCCTGCTTTCCGCACTCGATCGTGATGATCCGGAGAGTGCCAAGCCCGTCGAGGAAGTCGGGATGCTCTGAAACCGTCTTGAACTCCAGGTGATCCGGTTTCGCGGGGAGCTCGCCGTACATGTAGTGCTGGAACAGTTGCTTCAGTTCCGGCCGACGTTTGTTCCGCCATTCGCGGGCGGACTTGACCGTGGCACCCGACATGAGGCGCAGCGGATCGGGAAGGTCCACCTGGGGCGGCAGCGAGGCGGGTTCGGGAAGGGCCGCCGCCAGCGCGATGCAACCGCTGGCGAGCCAGGTTCCGAGGAGGTGTTTTACCGGAGACATACGCCCGAGTGTGAACCGGTGTGGGCCGGATTAAAAGCGACGCCTGCGCCCGGCGCGATCGATTCCGTCAAGGACCCGGGAATGGGCGGCCCGCCCGTTCTTGTCGGAGCCTTCGCTCGGCACCTCCGGCCCCAGGACGAGCTCCGCGAGTCCGCAACCCCGGAAAACAGAGTCTCCTGACGTCGCCTCCTACGGGTAGGCGACGAGGGTACGAGGCTCACTCCAGTCGGGCGGGGAACGTTCACGGACTCGCGGAGCTCGCCCCTCCAAGACCCCGTCCGAAAGTCAGAGTCTCCAATCCCCCGTGGCGCATTACCGGGACCCGGCCACTTCCCGGATCGCCGTCCGACAATACCAGAGGATGGCGTCGCTGGGACGGGGTTGGAGGTGCTCCAGCTCGGCGGCCGCACACCATCGGATGTCATGATGCTCGGCCTCGGCGAGGCGCAGGGTCCCGCGTCGCGGGCGGGCGAAATAGATCATCCCGATGTGCTCATGGGTGTCGCTGATCCGGTGGATGTCCAGGAACCGCGGCGAGATCAGCGCCCGGGTGCCGGGTTCGGTGGTCGGGGGACGTTCGCCCAGCAGTTCGATCTCCAGTCCGCTTTCCTCCAGCACTTCGCGGTGCGCGGCCTGTTCCGGATCCTCGTCGAGTTCGATGTGGCCGCCCACGGGCAACCATTTGCCCAGGCGTCGATGAAGGACCAGAAGCACGCGGTCGGCGTCGACGAGGAACACGGCGACGGTGAAATCGATTTTCTCGTGAAGATGCGGCATGGCAGCAGGGCAAGGTTCGCCGGGGCGATGAACAGACTCAACCGGGAACCGTGGATTGCCCTCCCTCCAGCGTCTCCCACCAGTGGTGATACAGACGCTCCAGGGTTTCGCGCGGATCCTCGACCAGCAGCGCTTCGCGGATCCGGGTGGCGTACATCCCGAAGGAAAGCGGCGGGACCAACGCGACCGGACGCAGTCGGATCGGACGTCCGCGCGTATCCAGGTCGCGCAGGTAGGCCACGGCGCGGGCCTCATCCAGGAACGAATGGGCCGCGTCGCGTCGGGCTTCGCGGAGCAGCACATGATCGGGTTCGTGTTCCACCAGCACGTTGAAGATCACCTCGGCGCTCCATTGCAGTTTCCGGGCGGACTTCTGTTCGCCGAAGTAGTTCCGATAAACCATCAGACCGGTCTGCGCGGCATTCCGGAAATGGTACTTCAACAGGTCGGAACGTCGGAGAACCTCCTCCAGATCCCGATCGAAGCCCTCCGGATCGAGCAAGGCCCGTAGTTCCTCCGCGGTCAGCCGACGGTCGGCACCCACCGTCAGGACGAAGCCGTAGTCGTCGGTGGTGGCCACCGGATTCCCCACGCCCTGGCGTCCGAGTCGCAAACCGACCACCCGTGACAACGCGTCGTTGGCGGCGCGCCCGATCAAGGAATGGAAGAAATAATGGCGCTGCCGTTGCACCGTCGATTCCGGCGCGGGCGAAGGAGCAGGCCTGACTTCGGCGGGGGCTTTGGATCGTCCGGCCAGATCGATCGCCGCCATCGCCAGTTGACCCTCCGGCGGGGGTGGCTCGGCGCGGGACGGCGTCCGTGCGGTCGCCCGGTTGGACGTCGGACGCCGCCGGAGTGCCGATGCGGGCGCGCGGTTCATCGCTTCGAAGTCAACCGCCTCGTCCAGGTATTCCTCCACCAACAGGAAATCCGGGGTGGGAATCTCGCTCACCCCATGCTGGGCCGCGTGGACGCGGTGGATGATGGCCGCGTTGTTCGCGCCGCATTCGAGCCGATCTGCAATCCACGGTTGCAGCACCGCCGGCCGGTCGCCCGCCTCGATACGGGCGCGGAGTTCGCTTCGGAAGGAGCGGATCTCCTGCGCAACCCGGTTCGCCAGGGGAAACTTGTTCGCACCCCACCGGGGAACCGTCGGAGTCGCACTGTCGGCGCGGCTGACCCAGCATTCCATTGTGCCCATCCGTTCGAGGCGCAGCGGACGTCCCGCCAGCGTGAAGACGTCTCCGATCCGCAGGCCGCGCAGGAATCCTTCCTCGACCGTTCCCAGTGGGCTGTTTCGCAGCAGGACCCGGACGACGCCCTCGGTCGAAATGGTTCCGATGTTCTGAAGGTAATCGCGTTTGGTGGCTCCCGCCCGGGCTTCAAACGTCTCGTCGGTCAGATGGATGCGACCGAAGACCTCCGTGTACTGCTGGCGCAGGGAACGCCCGCCGCCGGCAAGGTACTCCAGCACCCGGTCGAATTCCGCACGGTCCAGATGACGATAGGGCCAAGCGCGGCGGACCAGTTCAAAGGCCTCGTTCCGCGTCCATTCCCGGATGCACCCCATGCCCACCAGTTGCTGGGCGAGCACATCGAGCGGAGCCGTCGGGATCCGCACCGCATCCAGGTGTCCGGCACGGGCGAGTCGCGCCGTGGCGCAGCACTCGACCAGATCCCCGACGTTGGTCGCCATGAGCAAGCCACGGCTGACGTCTTGGATCCGGTGCCCGGCCCGACCGGTCCGTTGCAGCGCCCGGCTGACGCCCTTCGGGGTGGCCAGCATCACGACGAGATCGATGCTCCCGATGTCGATGCCCAGCTCCAGCGAGGTCGAACAGACCACCGCCCGCAATTCGCCCCGCTTGAGCCGGTCCTCGACGTCCAGACGGAGATCGCGGTCGAGCGAGGCGTGATGGCATTCGATCTGTTCCGCCAACGCCGGGCGCTCCTGACGGAGCCAGTAGGTGGCGGACTCGGCTCCCGACCGCGTGTTGGTGAAGATCAGGGTCGTGCGGTTGGCGTCGACGAGGCGCGCCAGTTCCCCGATGAGACGGACCCCGGTAAACCCGGCGGCGGGGTAGGGCTCCCGTTGGAGCGGGGTGTAAACGCGAAGATCCATCCGCTTGGTCGTGGCCACTTCGATCACCGCCGTCACCCGGCCGGCACCGCCGACGAACGAGGCGACCTCGGCCGTCGGCGAGACGGTGGCCGACAATCCGATGCGCAACGGACCGGGGCCCGGTGCGGCCAGAGCCGACAGACGTTCGAGGCTCAAACTGAGATCGGCACCGCGCTTGTTCTCCGCCAAGACGTGAACTTCATCCAGGACCACCCAGCGCACCTGGGAAAGATGCGGGAGCCATCGAGCCTGGCTCAGCAGGAGCCCCAGGCTTTCCGGGGTCGTCAGCAGGACGTGGGGCGGATGATCAAACTGGCGACGTCGCTCGGAGACGTCGGTGTCGCCGGAACGGAGGGCGATCCGGATGGGCGGGACGTCTCCGTACGCCTCCCGGAGCGGGCCATTGAGGTTCTTGTCGAGGTCATAGGCCAGGGCGCGGAGCGGGGAGATGTAGATGGCCTGAAGCGTCTCCGGCAGACGCTGGGCGGCCTCGTCGAGGGACAGTTGATGCAGGATGGGCAGGAACGCCGCCAGCGTCTTGCCCGTGCCCGTCGGGGACACAATCAGCGCATTCTCCCCCGCCAGAATCCTCGGAGCCGCCGCCGCCTGTGCCGGGGTCGGGGCAGGGAACCGCCCCAAGAACCAACGGCTGAACCTGGACTCCTCCGCGAACACGCAGGGAGTTGTCGTCACTCACGTCCAGGATACAAGCTTGCGAGCACCCTCCGGGATGAGGACCTCTCTCCCGGGCCATTGAGCGTCCCCGACCGCTTCTTTCGTCCCTCCGGAACTCGCCCCTCAGGAGCAGCCTGGGATGGCCGCGCCCTCGGGCCTCTCTACGCCGGAGGCGTTTCAGCGATTCGCCATGAGCGAAGCGATACCCCGGGCTAGTGGCTGCCATCCCTCCGGGATGAAGGGCCCCCTTCCGCGAAGGGCGTCGGTGGCGCCCTCGCCCCTACAGTGTGGTTATTTCACTCACATTTTCGTAGGGGCAAACGCCTGCGCAACCCCGCCCGATCGAATGGGTTGCATGCGGCCCTTTCATCCAATTGGGGGTTTGACGGTATTGACACCGTCCCCCGAGAGATGGCTTAGTTGGAGGGTGAGCGCTCTTCCCGATGTTTCTATTGGGAAGGACTTGTAGGAGGTACTTTCTAACCTTTATGGCCGCTGAGAATTTCAGGATGAAACCACGACAGAAGGTCCAACGTTTGGACTTGCAGGAAAATCGTGGCGTGAAAAACGCCGGAAACCGTGCTTTCACGTCCGTCTGGCGTGGCGTGGTCTGGATGGCATTGGTGGTCATGGGCCTTTCCATGCCCGCACTGCTTCAAGCCCACAATCTGGATACGCGCGCTACCAGTATCTTTTTCGATCAGGCTTACCTCGCCACGCTGTCGAGCCGTTCCCCGGCCAACCTCGCGAACCCGCTGATCCGGGTGAACGACGAATTCTGGCTGATCGTCAAGACCACCCCAGGACCCGGAACAGCCACCGGCGTCGGCGGCTATCAGACCTTGTACATTCCTGCCGGCATGCAGGTCGTCGGCGCGGAAATGGTCGAGCCCGACCCCCTGAACCCGGGTGGATTCCGGGCGATCAACGCCCGAGGCCAGTCGATCATCGCCATTGGCGATGGATCCGTGGGCCAGAAGGCCAGCCCCAAGCTCCTGTTCGATGGAGCGAGTGGCACTTCGCTTTCTCTTGGCCCCAATATTCTGGGTGTGACGGAGAAGGCCGTGGTGGACGGCTCGGCCCTCGCACGCGGCACCATCGCGGGGGTGTACGCCGACACCGGGATCTTCTACTCCACCGACGCCCGCACCGCCTTCAACAGTTACGGTGCGCCGGCCACCCTGCCCATGAACAACAACGTCGGCGACGTCGTTGGCGAGTTTGACGCCGTCAATATCCCGGGAACGGACATTCTCGGAGTCATGACGCTGTGGGACTCCTATCAATTGCGGGCCTACGGCCGCAACGGTGGCGCCGCCGCCGGACCCACGATCGCCATCATTGATACGGTGGATCAGCGCGGTAATGCTCCTTGGGGTCTGGCTAACGTCGTCGCTGGACCGCAGTCCGGATATCAGTGGGAATTCAACTACGCGACCTACGCCGCCGCAGGAACTTTCGAGTCGGTCAGTTGGCCCGCTTTACCCGGTGCCCGCTCGGCCCTCCAGGAGGCCAAAGCCGTCCGAGCGTCCATCGTCACCGGCCCTTGGCTGCGCATCCGTTACCCGGGCAGCCAGATCAGCCGTGATATTGCCGGCAGCATCAGCACCACTCTCGGCTACGCCGGTGTCGACGGCAGCAGCTCTGGCGTGACTCTTGATCTCGCAAACCCACTCCCCCCCTCGACCACTGCCGTCCGTTTCGCCTTGGGCATGTTGGAACTGGGTCGCCCCCTCTACTCCCGCGTCAAACTCAAGGTCATCACGGCCCCCAACGTCGCTTGTCCGATCATGTATGCCGACGCCTTCGGCGGTGATGCTGGCGGTGAACAGGGCGGCAAGGATCATATCTGGCGCTACTTCGATCCGACCGTCGTCTCCCTGAGCCCCTGCGCGATCCTCACCAAGGTGGCCTCCACCCCGATCGTCGCCCAGAACGGCACCCTCTACTTCGACATCACTTTCGCCAACAACGGCCCCAATCCGACTACCCTCCCCGTCGTCCTGACCGACACGCTTCCTACGGGGCTGTTCTTCCTTTCCTCCGTTCCCGCGCAGAGTTCCGGACCGAACCCGCTGACCTACAACCTCGGCATTGTTCCGGCGTTCACGGTCAAGACCGTCCGCGTCAATGTTCGGGCTACGTCCACGGGCACCCTCCTCAACCCGGTGACGACCACCGTCAACGGCATCAACTACACCGCCTACGACACGGTCGAGGTCGGCAACATCTCCCAGTTGAGCGAGGTCAAGACCGTCACCCCCTCCACCGTAAATCCCGGCGGAACGGTCACCTACACTCTCACCGTCTCCAATACTGGCAATGCTCCCAGCGGCGTGCCGCTGATCGTTACTGAGTACCTGCCGACAGGTTTCACCTACGTCAGCCTCGTCAGCGCCGATCTCAATGGCGGCACGCCTGCCCCGGGCGTGGTCACCGTCAACACCAGCAACCCCAACCGGCCGTTGTTCACCGTTTCCCAGGGCATTCTCCCGACCAAGACCTTGGTGCTCAGGTTCACCGCATTGGTGCCTGCCAACGCCACGGTCGGGAGCTACTGCAACCAGGTCAGTCTGGGTTACGAAGGCAAGGTCATCAGCGGCGCTCCCGAAGCCTGCGTGGCCGTCGGTGGCGGTTCCATCGGCGATACCGTCTACCGGGATTGGAACGGCAACGGATCGCAGGGGACTGGTGAAGAGGGGATCTCCGGGGTGACTGTCACACTTTACAACGATGTCAACGGTGACGGAGATTACGATGTCGTTGGCGACACCTCCGTTGGAACCAAGGTCACGGACGCCAACGGCAATTACCTGTTTACGGGGTTGCCTGTTGGTAATTACGTCGTCGTCATCGCAAGTCCGCCTTCCGGTTCGACAAACACCGGAAATCCTGTCGGTGGCGCCGGTAATCCGATCAATCAGGGTGCTGCGGCCATCGTCGGTGCCAACGACGCCATTCTGACCGTCGACTTCGGCTACCAACCCACCGGCGGCGCTTCCATCGGCGACAAGGTGTTCGACGACAAGACCGGCGACGGCATCTTCAACGGAGCCGACGTCGGTATCGACGGTGCCACGGTCAACCTTTACGAGGACAACAACGCCAACGGGATTCTGGACGCCGGCGACGCCCTGATCACCACTCAGGTCACCTCGGGCGGCGGCAACTACACCTTCAGCAATCTCAACCCAACTTTCCGTTATCTGGTCAACGTGACCGACGGTAACGGCAGCGGCGTCGACACCTACTTCGCCGATCCCTACACGCGCACCGTCGCCCAACCTCGGTTGGTCACCCCGGCGAACTTCACCGCTGCGAGCAATATCGTGATCGATGCCGACTTCGGGTACATCGCGACCCTCCCCAGCAGCATCGGTGACACCGTGTTCCAAGACACCAATGCCAATGGGACGTACGACGGTGGGGACGTCCCCATCGCCGGCGTCACGGTCAACCTCTTCCGGGATTCCAACAACGATGGCATCCCGGACGGCGCTGCCATTGCTACTGCCAGTACCGATGCGGCCGGTCAGTACCTGTTCAGCAATCTGGGACCGGACAACTACATCGTCCGGGTTGACACCGCCGATCCCCAGATCCCCAACGGTTACGGCGCGACCATCAGCGAGTTCGACATCACCTTGCCGGTCAGCACCAGCAACTTGACGGCTGATTTTCCGTTCGTCCCCATCCTGATCAAGACGGTGGACAAGGCGTTTGCCAATGCAACGTCCGTAGTCGCCTTGGATCGCACCCTTACCTACACCATTACCCCGACCTACACCGGTAGCGCCTCGCTGGCGGGACTCATCATCTCCGACCCGATCCCCACCGGAACGACGTATGTGGCGGCCAGTGTAACCCCGGGGACGGATGCCTTGAATTACGTCACTGACATCCTTGATCCGCCGACTCGCGTCGAATGGGATATCGGTTCGACGGCGTCCGCGGTCCGAGGCGTCTTCACGGCAACAGGAGGTACGGTGGCTACCATCTACCCCAGTCAGGATACCTATGCCAATCAGGCCAGTCCGGCTTCGTTCTTCAACACGTCGACCGATCTAATCGTGGCCGGTACGAAGAACAAGGACGGCAAACGTTCCTACCTGCAGTTCAGTCTGGCGTCCATCCCAGGCAGTAGCACCATCACTGCGGCCTCATTCAGGATCGAATCCAGCGCCAAAGCCCCGAATAAGAACGTAACCTATAGCTTATACAAGGTTACCAGCGCTTGGACGGCCGCCGCTCTCAATTGGAATGTTCAACCGATTGCAAGTGTGACCGCTTCAGGAAGCTTCGCCGTCGCCAAGAAGGCGGCTTCTAAAACACAATTCACCACCAGTTTGCTGGGGTTGGTTCAGGACTGGTATGCAACACCCGCCGGAAATAATGGGTTGGTCATCAAGGACTTGGCTGAGGCTAGCAAGGACAACGGCGACATGGCATTCGCCTCGAGTGAAACCGCGGGACTGGGAAGTGACCCAGTTCTTTCCGTCACGTACTCCGGAGTCACGGACCAACGAACGTTCGTAGACATCGCCACCAGTCGGACCCTCCTCACGGGCACTGGACCCCACGACGTGACGGTCACGATGACGGTCACGGTGGTGAACAGCACCTTGGGTGGGACCCTCACGGCTCCTACGGATCTGACCCGGGCTAACATCGTGAATCCTGGCGGTACCTGGACCAAACAATCGGGTCCTATCCCAACGACTCAGGTTTTGGCCTCAGGTGGAACTCAGGTGGCGACGTTCGTCTATGTCTACCGGTTGACTGGTCCCCCTACCGCGATTGGTGCAGTCACTTGGTCCGGAAAGCCGTCCGTGAGTACAGGAACTGGCTTTAACCCTGGCAATGGTTTTCCCACCGTGGCCCAGTTCACATCCGGAACATCCAGGTCTGTTCTGGTGACGCCGATCCTGACCTATAAGGCGTTGATCACCCAGAACACCGCGGTCAACCCGATTCACAACGTGGCCACCCTCGATGAGGTCAACCTGTTTGGGACCGTCGACGCATTCGCGGACACGGCCACCACTGTGAGCATAGGTGATCGCGTCTGGGCTGATCTGGACAGCGACGGCGTCCAGGATGTCGGCGAGTTGGGCATCTCGGGGGTCACGGTGCGCCTCTACAACGATCCCAATAACAATGGCATCATCGACGTTGGGGAGACTCAAGTCGCCAGCACCACGACCGATTCCAACGGTCTCTACTTCTTCGGTGGACTCTCGACGAGTGTGCATTACACGGTAACTTACGATCTGAGTGGTCCTGTGGCGGGGTACATTCCCACCACCGACAGCGATGCCGACGCCGGAAAAACTGTCCATGATGTCACAGGATCCAACGGTGGACTCCTGGGCACTGGCCAACAATATGTGGCGGCCGACTTTGGGCTGCGTCCGCCTGGGACTTCCACCATCGGCGACACCGTCTGGATCGATGCCAACGAGGATGGGATTGTCGATGCCAGCGAGACCGGGATTGCCAATGTGGACGTCCAGCTTTGGGCCGATACCAACAATGACGGTTTGATCACGGTTGGCACCGACTTCCTGCTTCAGACGGTCTCGACCGATGCCAGCGGCAACTACCTGTTCAGCAATGTTGCGGGTTCCTCGGGGGCACCGGTCAATTACCTGGTCAACGTACTGGAGTCGGATCCCCAGTTCCCGGCCGGCCTCGAAATCCTCAAGCCAGGTGGGAACAACGTCAACCTGACGACAGGATTCCACCCGGTGACCATCAGTGCCGAAGCCTCCAGCTATCTTGAGGCGGATTTTGCCTACAACTACGGCGGTTCGATCGGGGATACGGCCTACTACGACACCGACGAGAATGGGAATCAATCCGGCGTGACCGAAACCGGGGTCAACGGGGTGGTGATCACCCTGTTCAATGATCTGGGCATCACCGGGACCTTTGAACCTGGCATCGATACGGTGGTCACCACGGCCATCACCGCGTTTCTGGGTGGCTTCGATGGGCGTTACCTGTTCGATAATCTGCCCCCGGGCAACTACATCGCCGTCGCGGAAGAGCAGACCGTGGTGGCGCCCCCGAGCAGTGCGAACGCCGGTCAACAGGGTTTCATGGTGGCTACTACCGGCACCAAGATGCCCGTCACCCTGGCCGCAAACCAAGACTACTTGTTGGCCGACTTCGGCTTCGTTGAAAAGGGCCTGCTCGAAGGCACCACCTTCTGGGACAAGAACAGCAATGGCGTCCTGGAAGGGGCGACCATCGATACCCGGGTGCCCTCCATCCGGGTCTGGCTCGATACCAATAACGACGGCATCGAGAACAACGGTGAGACCGCCGTCGACACGGATGCCCAAGGCAACTACAAGTTCCTGGTTCCGCCGGGAAGCTATGTCGTTCGCTACTTGAGCACCGATGCAGACTGGGCCACCGCCAACCCCTCGATCCAAGGTCCGCAGGGCACCCAGACGACTCCGGGCAGTTACGCCGTGACGGTTGCCTCCGGTCAGGAGATCGAGAATCTCAATTTCGGCCGCGACAACAGCGGACAGATCGGGGACACGGTGTATGCGGATCTGACCGGCGACCGGCTACAGCAGGTGGCCGATCCTGGAATTCAGGGCGTGACGGTATCCCTCTATCAGGACGTGGGGCTCATCGGGACCTACGAGCCCTTGATCGACATCACCTTGGTCGACAGCCAGGTCACCAAAGCCAATGGTGAATACTTGTTCCAAGGCCTACCGGCCGGAACCTACGTGGTGAAGGTCGATACCAGTGCCACCTCCCTGCCACCGAACTTTACCACGCTCTCCCGGTACGAACGGGATCTCCCTGGTGGCGGTGGGGACAGCACGGTGGCCTTGACCCTCGTCGAGGCAGTGCCGCAGTTGGATGTAGACTTCGGCTACGGGTTGGTCCCCAGCTCGCTGAATGTCAGCGGCTATGTCTGGAATGACCAGAATGCCAACAATCTTCGGACGGCGGGGGCAGAGCAGCTAACCTTCCTCAATGTGACCGTCCGAGCTCTGGTGGATCTGGATCAGGATGGGATTACTGACTACACGCTCACCACCACCACCGACTCGACCGGCTTCTACGAGTTCACCGGGATCCCGGCGACTCTCGTTGATCCGACGAATGTCCGAATCGTCGTCGATACAACGACTTTGCCGGGCACCGGTTGGACCACCACCGCCGATCCGGATGGGAACGGACCGGGGGGGGACAGCCAGACCCTTGTGACCCTGACCAATGCCAGTGTCGCTGACCGTAACTTCGGTTACGTGGGCCAAATCCGCGTCGGCAACCGGATCTGGAATGACAATGGGAACAGTGGCGGAGTGCAGAATGACGGCATCCGCCAAGCCAACGAGCCTGGGATCAATGGTGTGATCGTTCAGGTGTATGCCGCTGACCCCGTTTACGGCACGCCTTCCGGTTTGCCTCTGGCGACGACGACCACGGCCAATGGTGGTTACTACGCCTTCTACCTGCCGCCCGGTGATTATGTGGTGGCTGTTCCGGCCTCGAACTTCGCGGTGAGCCAACCCCTGAACGGCCTGTTCAGCAGCGGCACCGGGCCGACCCTGTGCTGCAACGGACCGGATCCCGACACGGTTCCCACCGACAACGATGACAACGGTTACAACGCGGTCAGCCCGACCGTGACCGGAGTCTTCAGTGCGGCGTTCACCCTGACAGTGGCCGGCGAACCGACCGGTGAGTTGGATTTGAGTCCCACTGACGCCTTGATCGCCGATGCCAGCGCCAACCTGACGGTGGACTTCGGGTTCGCCCCGGTCGCTCCGACCGCCATCACCCTGGCTTCGCTCAAGGGTTGGTGGGTGGAAGGGGAAGTGACCGTGGAATGGGAGACGATCTCGGAACTCAACACCGCCGGCTTCGACCTCTACCGGTTGATGACCGATGGCGAGCGTGTGCGGATCAACACCGCTCTGATCCCCGCGCTCAACGTGGCTCAGGGTGGCGTATATCGCGCCGGTGAGTACCTCAACCAACCCTCTGCACCGGTTCAATACCTCCTGGTTGAGATTGAAACTACCGGGAAGCAGATCGAGTACGGACCCTTCGAGATCGTCGTGGCCGCGCCGGCCCGAGTCAGCGCCATGCGCCTGATTGGGGACGCCGTCCAGTTGGAGTTCACCGGGGAACCGGGAATCGACTACCTGATCGAGACGACCGACGACCTGATCTACGGCCGATGGGAGACCGCAGGGAGGTTCCGTTCCGATCCATCCGGCAGTATCCTCTATCATCAACCGTTGGACCGTGGGGAAACCGTCCGGTTCTACCGTGCATTGCGTCCCTGAACGAACCATCAACCCTCTTATCTAGATCCGATGAAGAATCAAAAACGCAGTGGGATGATGGTGGTGATCGCAGCCCTCGCGCTGCCGATGGCCGCACAGGCCGCCACGATCCAGTACACGTTCCAGCAGGAGTATCCGTTGATCGCCAGTCCGTCGGGGGTTCCCTCCTTCGATGTGACCTGGAATATTCCCCAGTTCGATGGCTTCGGTGGGCTTTCAACGCTGACGGGGGTCAGTTACGAGGTGAGCACCCAGATCTTCTATCGAGGGGTCTTGGTGGGGATCGGGACAGGGGCAAACACCGCCTTCAACCTGCTGGTTCGAAGTGATTTCAACTTCGACCTGCCCACGTCGACCGCCGATGTAACAGCTCTGGATCCCCAGATCTTGCGCACCCCGACCAGCGGCGCCGCAGACGCGACGTTCAATGTTCCGGGCCCGGCGGACCAGATTGCTTCGTCGACCGCCAACAGCGCCAACCGGATCGCCACCGATCTCGCGACCTATGTGGGGAACGGGACCGTGCCAGTGACGGCCACGGGTGCCCTTCTCGATGCCAACCCCGGGGGTGCCTACCACAACAACAGTGGGTCCGGTCCGCAGACCCCGTTTGTCTTCGTCGACAATGCCAAGATCTTCCCGATGTTCGGCATGCAGGAGTTCAGCCTGGTGGCGACCATGATCGTGACCTACACCGTGCCGGAGCCCAGCACTTATGGCGCGGCGGGATTGCTGGCGCTGCTCGCGCTGCATCAGTGGCACCGCCGGCGGAAAATCTCCCGCTAGTTGTCGGGTCAAGCGATCGGTTGACCCAGTTTCAAGCATCCCCTCGCGGGATGCTTTTGCTTTTCAGAGGCGAGGTTCGGCGTTGCCGAAAGGAAGTCAGAGTCTCCTGACGTCGTCTCCTACGTAGGCGACGAGGTCACGAGGCTCACTTCAATCGGGCGGGGGACGTCCGTGGGCCGGGGGACGTCCGACTGGAAGTCAGAGTCTCCTGACGTCGTCTCCTACGGGTAGGCGACGAGGGTACGAGGCTCACTTCAATCGGGCAGGGGAACGTCCGTGGGCCGGGGGACGTCCGACTGGAAGTCAGAGTCTCCTGACGTCGTCTCCTACGGGTAGGCGACGAGGTGACGAGGCTCATTTCAATCGGGCGGGGAACGTGCGAAGGCCGGGGGACGTCCGACTGGAAGTCAGAGTCTCCTG
>JBDNHZ010000424.1:0-7738 GCA_041688515.1 Verrucomicrobiota bacterium | reverse complement strand
GGTCCATGCAGCCCGCCAACTCACCGCCGCCGCCATCCAGTGGGACGCCGCCGCTCTGGCATTGCCTTCCACCGAGGCCGACACGCTCGAAGTCCTCGCCCAGCGCTCCCTCGAACAACGCGAGTCGATGGAGGTCCTGCTGAAACCCCTGGTCGTCGTTGTTGCCCACCGGCTTCATGCCGCTCTCCTTCTCTGGTGGCACGACCGGGTGGTGATCGACGGATGTCCCGAAACCCCCGCCGTGCGCGAGGAGATCCTCGGTCTGGTGCCGATCCTCGGATTGATGTCCCACCTCTCCACCGCCCTCAGCGCACTCGAGTCCGATCATGATGCCTTCCATCTGATCCTCATTTCCGGCGATCGCTGCCGCAATCACGAGACCGGACACGACGTGCTCCACGAACTCGCCTCGCGCCTTCGCCGTCAACTCCGCCTGATCCTTCCCCGACTGTCCGGAGTCCAACACCCGTTCCTCTCCCGCGCGGGCACCCTGGTCACCATTCAGGAATCCGTCCGACGCGAGTCCACCGAGGCCGATGGATTCCATGGAGCCGAGTCCGAGTCGGTCGCGGTGCGACGCATCGTTCCCGACCTGTATGCGCGGGCCTTCGGACGCCTCGTCGCCCTTGGGTACGAAGCCGAACGCCGTGCCCGGATCGGCGGCTGATCGGATCCTGTCGCCATCCGCTACGCAATTGTCACCGGAGCGACGCGCCGATTTGGAATGGCTTTGGCTTCCTTCATGAAATCCAGAACAGATTCGCCAAGAGGGAGTCCATCTAGAACAGGCAGTTCCTCAACTCTGCGATCTGTGAAATCGGTGGATGAGTGAGCTGTTGTTTGAAGGTCCAAGTTCCGGAGTTCGGTTATGTCATTTCCATTTGAAGTCCCTGCGCCCGGTCTAAGCCCGGGCCAAGATCAGGTCCTCCCGGACCTCGTCGTGTTTGATCTCCTGGGAGTTCTCCTTCCCGAACGTCCCCGGATCACCGCATGTCTCGGTGCAGCCTTGTCGGCAGCAGATCTCCCCCTCGGTGCCGAGGAACTGACCGCGATCGCCCGGCTTCCCACCCGCGCCGCCCTCAGCCAGCTTGTTTCCAAACGGCTGCGCCTGGCACCCGACGTCGCCCGCCCGCTGGTCAGTGCCATTGCCGAGGATTTCCATGCGCGGGTCCTCGCGAGTCTTCAGGAGTCGCAGCCCCTCGCCATCCACCCCGGTGCAGGAATCCTGCTCGCGGAACTCGCCGCCGACGGAGTCCACATCGGCATCGACTCCGAGCTGGACGGATCTCTGGCCGCCGCACTCATCCGTAAGGCAGGCTGGGCCGGCACCGGCCTGATCGAGGCCGTGGTTGGATCCGATGAAGTCTTGGTGCCGCGGCCCGGCCCGGGTCAGGTCGAGGAGGTGCGCCGCCGCTGCGGCCTCGGCCCCGATGCGCTGGTCGTGAAGGTGGTGGGAACGGCGATCGACGCGCAGGCCGCCCTCGGTGCCGGCTGCACCACGGTGTACTCGCTCCAATCCGATCTGGTGGTGGGGATGGAGCCGGTGTCGGATCTCGGCGATCTGGCCGAACACATCCTCGGCCGGGTGCTGGTCTAGCCGGCGAGCCGTCACTGCCCCCGTCTCTCCTCAAGCTCCAAACCGATACCCAACTCCCCGCACGGTCTCCACCAACTCCGAGGCCACGCCGAGCTTCTCGCGCAATCGACGGACATGCGTGTCCACCGTGCGCACATCGATCTCGTCCCGCTCTCCGTGAGTCCAGACTTCCTGCAATAGGTGTTCCCGGGTCTGCACCCGTCCCCGTCGGCGCGCCAGCACCGTCAACAACCGGAACTCGGTGGCCGTGATGTCCACGCTCCGACCCCGGACCAGCACGCGATGACCCGGCACATCAATGGTCAACTCGCCGAAAGCGAGCACGTCACCGTTGGTCCGAATCGGTTGCTGACGCTCGATGCTCCGACGGATCCGCAGCACCAGTTCCCGCGGACTGAAAGGTTTGGTGATGTAGTCATCCGCCCCCAGTTCAAGCCCAAGAACCCGGTCCACCTCGGATCCCCGGGCCGTCACCATCACCACCGGGATCCGCTCGGTCATCGGATCCCGCCGGAGCCGCTTGCAGACTTCAAAGCCGTCCATGTCAGGCAACATGAGATCGAGCAGAATCAGGTCCGGCCCCTCGGTCCGGGCCGATTCCAAGGCCTCAAGCGCCGTGCCGACTCCGACCACGTCGAATCCCGCACCGCGCAGGTGCTGCAACACCATCTGCCGGATATCGGACTCGTCTTCGACCACGAGGACCTTCGCCATAGCAGACCACCGTGCGCCAGTCCCGGGGCCGGAGCGTGGCGTCCGGGTTACATGTCCGTGACTTGGGGCTGGCAACTCTTCAGCCCCCCCGAACAGGGGCTTGAAGCCGGAGGCGGGTCGTCACCAAGGTGAGACATGCTCCCCCCGGATGGCACCCCACGGAAAATCTCCTCCCAGGCCCGTACCTGGATGAGGGCGTTCACGCTGATCGAACTGCTGGTGGTCATTGCCATCATCGCCATCCTGGCCGGCATGCTTTTGCCGGCCCTGTCGCGGGCCAAATCCAAGGCCCTGGCAGTGAAATGCATCTCCAACCAGAAACAGGTCGGGTTCGCCTTTCTCATGTACGCCGACGACAACCGCGACAGCCTTCCGCTCTGCCGCGACTGGGCTTCTTCCGGCGGAAAGGACGGTCGTTACGATGTGTTCGTCGCCATGACCAATCGCCCGTTGTACCGGTACCAGGGAAGCCCTCAGATCTTCCGCTGCCCGTCGGATCGCGGAGACATCTTCTCCGACCGGGTTCGGGGCGTGAAAACCACCAATTGCTATCTCCAGTTCGGTAACAGCTACCTGATGGAATGGGCGGCGGATTTCGCCCGCACCAAACGGGTGACCGGCGACGTCGGGGCCGGGGCGAACACCTACTTCGGCAGCGCCATGAAGAGCTCGGAGATCGCCATCAGCCCGGTGAACAAGATCATCCAAGGCGACTGGATCTGGCATCCGAACCGCGGTTGGACCGAAAACAAGAGTCTCTGGCACAACTACAAGGGCAAGAGCCTCGCCAATGTCCTGTTCGGCGACATGCATGTCGAAGGCTACAAGTTCCCCACACGCCCCGATTCCGACCCCTTCTGGAGCGCCGCACCCAATCCCACCAATGCGTGGTGGTGAAGGGACCGAGCCTCGTCCCCTCGTTGCCTACGGAAAGGCTCCTTCTGCGCCCGTCTGACAACTGAGTTCTGTCCTCTGGCTTCTGCGTTCTGGCATTCTCCCCCCATGTCCCACTCCTCAATTCCCCGCAGGACATTCCTGCGGCGCACCGCTGCTGTGGCCATCGCCTTCCCCATGGTTTCCAGCCTGCGCGTCCTCGGCGCCAACGGACGCCTGGATCTCGCGTCCATCGGTGTCGGGGGAAAGGGCTGGACCGACCTGAACAAGGTCGCCAGTGAAAACATCGTGGGACTGTGCGACGTGGACTCCGGACGTCTCGCCCAGGCCGCGGGAAAGTTTCCTTCGGCGAAGAAGTCCGCCGACTGGCGCTCCCTCTACGATGCGCTCGGCAATGGATTCGATGGGGTGACGGTCTCCACTCCCGATCACATGCATTTCCCGCCGGCCATGGCCGCGCTCCGGTTGGGCAAACATGTTTACTGCCAAAAACCCCTCACCCATACCGTCTGGGAAGCCCGTCAACTGACCGAGGGCGCCCGACGCGCCAAGGTCGCCACCCAGATGGGGAATCAGGGCATGGGCCACGGTCCGCTCCGGCGCGAGGCAGAGATCGTCCGTGCTGGTGCGCTCGGCACGGTCCGGGAAGCCCACCTCTGGACCGATCGTCCGGGCAATTTCTGGAAACAGGGACTCCAACGGCCCGCCCCTGGTGGTGCTGCCCCGGCTTCGCTCGCCTGGGACCTCTGGCTCGGCGTCGCTCCCCAACGCCCTTACGCTGCCGGCTATCATCCCTTCGCCTGGCGTGGCTTCTGGGACTTCGGGACCGGAGCGCTCGGGGACATGGGATGCCACCTGTTCAACCTGCTCGCCCTGGCCTTCGAGATCCGTCACCCGACCTCGGTCGAAGCGGAATCCGCCGGTAGCACCGCGGAGTCGGCCCCGCTGTGGTCCAAGGTCACCTACCAGTTTCCCGCCCTCGGAAAGCAACCGGCCCTGAAGGTCGTCTGGTACGACGGCGGCAAACGGCCCGCGTCAGAACTGGACGGGGGAAAGATCCTGGACGGGAACGGGGTCATTCTGATCGGAGACCGGGACACCTTGATCACGTCCTACGAGGGAGGGGGACGTCTGTTGAGTGGGACCCCCCTGGACCAATTCAAATCCGCGCCTGAGCTCTTTGCCAAGCATCCGGACTGGGAACAGGGCCACTACAACGAGTGGATTGCCGCCTGCAAAGGGGGTCCGAAGGCACTTTCAAACTTCGAGGTGTCCGGCCCGGTCACCGAGGCCGTCCTGCTCGGGAACATCGCCCTCCGCACCGGCCGCAAACTTCAATGGGATGCCAAGCGCCTGCGGACGGGAGATGCCAGCGCGGATGCCCTCCTGACCAAGGGCTATCCGGCTGGATGGCGGGTGTGATCGAGGCTTACTGAAGCGCCTCGTAAACCTTGCCGACCATGTCCTTGCTCGGGGTGAGCGTCTTGCCACCGGGCTTCCACTTGGCGGGACAAGCCTCGGAGGGATGCTTCGCGAGGTACACGTTCGCCTCGGCCTTGCGGAGCAGTTCGTCGGCGTTGCGCCCGACGTTGTAGAAGTTGATCTCGCTCGAGACCAGCACCCCGGCGGGGTTGATGATGAACGTGCCGCGCAGGGCGAGACCGGAACCTTCATCGTACACGCCGAACAGCTTCGACACCTTGCCGGTCGGGTCGGCCGCCAGGGTGAACTTCACCCCGGCCAGCAGCTTTTCCGCGCCCAGCCAGGCGAGATGGGCAAACTTGGTGTCGGTTGAAACGCCCACCACTTCGAGCCCCAGCGCCGCCAGCGTAGCGTGCTTCTCCGCCAGATCGGCCAGTTCGGTCGGGCAGACGAAGGTGAAATCCGCCGGGTAAAACACCAGGACCGTCCAACGCCCGGCCGCCTGGGTGGCGGCGAGGGAAAACTTGCCGAAATCACCCTGGGCGGGCTCGTAGGTTTCCATTTCAAAGGCGGGCACTGGCTGGCCCACACGTGCAAGGGTCACATCACTCATGATACGGGATCTATTTTTAGGTTCGTCCGAAACGTTCCCGTTGAATTAGCAGCTTCCTGAAATCCCGCAAACAACGAGACGGACCTTTCCGGCGCTCCGGCTCAATTCGTCGGGACGATCTCGATGGCGCTGATCGTGGAGCTCTCTCCCTCGCCGGTGAACTGAATGTCCAGTTGACCGTCGGTGACCGTCACCGGCACCGATTCAACGTGGGCCCGCAATCCACCCCCGGCCTTTTCCCAGACGTCGAAGTTCTTCAGCTTGACCCCCTCGACCTCCATGGAAAACACGCATTGTCCCGCCCCCGTGATGCCCTCGTACGTCACCGCGAAGTGGAGTTTCACCGTGTACTTCCGGTTCGGAAGCTTCTGCACGAACTTCGTCATTCCGAACCGCTCGGATTGATAGATCGAGGGGATCTGGGTGTTGGCGATGTCGAGCCCCGAACGTTCCTTGATCTGTCCATCCTCAAACCCTTGGGAGGGTTTCCATGTATGCCCCGCCTCGTCTTTGATCGGATCGATCATCCCGGCGATGATCCGGATCGTGGCCGGTTCCGCCGACGGTTTGACGGGGGTCGCTGCGGGAGGCGGATCCGCGGCAAATCCGAGGATCGGCAAGACCATCGCCAAGGCGCAGGACTGGGCGACACGAAGCAGCAGCGGCACGGATGATTTCGAGTTCATGGTCAGCGGAGGACGACCGATGCCACGGAAGACATCGACGAGGCACCCTCCAGCGGAACGCGACGCCGTCAAGGGTGTCTCCAGGAGCGTTCCCCAGCAGATCCCCTGCGCTTGGGTGCAACGGATCAACACGGACCGGGCGCACAAATGCCACTCATCCAATCCACGAAATCTTCGGCGCAAACGGCGGACGCCCGCAGTCCCAGGCCCGACCCACTACCTCCCCAGTGCCTTGCCGCCCGGTGGACCGTACTTCTTGCCGGCGTCGTCGAGGACCAACACCCAGTCGAGGTCTTCGCCCGGGTTCGGTGAGGTGAACATGCGTTCGCCCTCCGCCTTGAACGTCCCGATCTCGGTCGCCTTCCCCGTGCGCGGATCGAACCACCACGCCTTCACCCTTTCCCCACGGATCACCGACAGATTCACCGTGAACGGTCGGCCCACCGGGACGTACATCATCGCGTAGGTCCCCTCCGTATCCTTGGTCGCCACGAACCGATACCGACCCGCCCCCGGCACCGACGTCTCCACCCGGTCGGCGACCACAACTTCGGGAGCCGGCACGCGATCGAGGAACGGACGCGATTCCAGCAGCGCCCGGCCATGCTGCATCTGCGCGGCGCCCGACTGGAGAATCGCTTCCGACCAGGGCATGAGCGGGTCGTTCACCGGCTTCTTGTTGGCTGACCACATCTGCCAGACGGAATGATGCCCGTAGGTGTGACCAAAGGCGCCCTGGAACAGATCCCAGTACAACGGACGCCGGACGTCGGCAGCGACCGAGTGCCCAAACTTCTTCGCATCGAAGGAGACCGGGTGATCCTCGTAGATCGGTTCCCCATCGACGACCGGCTTCACCGGCGACCGGTCGTAGTCCACGCGGGTCTGGTCATAACGCCCGGTGAATTCCGCCGTGTGCCCGTTCTGACGCATGTTGAAATCGAGCCACTCTTCGCCATGGAAATGCTGGCTGGAACTGCTCCCCCCGGTCGGATGCCAGGTGATCAGATGAGTTCCTCCATCGCCCCGGCGGAGTCCACGGGCCATCGCCCGGGTGATGTCCTTGTGGATGTTGGTCTCGGCCGGACGATCCCCGCCCAGGATCCAGATGAGGCCGGCGTCCTTGTAACGGCGTCCCAACCACTCGCCGTACTGCTCGGCGTTGGCGATATCGAAGATCTCCGGACCCACGCCCCATTTCTTGTTCCATTTGTCGCCCCAGGTCGGAAGGAAACCCACGTACATCCCGAGTTCATTCGCCCGTTTCACGATGAGATCGACGTGAGCGAAATATTTCTCGTTGGGTTGGGTGGGATCGTTCTTCGAAAGCGGACGATCGCCGTTGGCATTGGGCTCGTTGAGGCCGTCCAACTCCGCCAGCGCCACCGCCTGGATGACGGTGAACCGACGTTCCGCCCGGTTCTTCAGGTAGGCTTCGGCATCGCGTCGATCGAGGCGATGGAACAGTTCCCAGGCAGTGTCCCCCAACCAGAAAAAGGGCTTCCCGTCTTCGGTCACCAGATACCTTCGGTTCTCGCTGATCTTCAGTCGGGGAAGCGGGGCCGACATCACGCCCACGGCCGCCCCCAACAGGAGCAGCATCCGGACCCAGGATCGGAGTGTCTTCATGGTCCCGGACGATGCCTCAAAGCCGGCTCCTGCGGCCATCGGATTTCCCGATCGCTTCGGAGGGACGAGTTCTACGAGTCCCCATGATCGAGTTTCGGACTCGCGGACCTCGTCCCTCCCGATCTCAGCGCGGCGGGCAGGGAAGGAAAGCAGCGGGCGAGGACGCCCGCGGTCCCGGGAGGG
>JBDNHZ010000423.1:0-2689 GCA_041688515.1 Verrucomicrobiota bacterium | reverse complement strand
GGGAACGTCCGTGGGCCGGGGGACGTCCGAATGGAAGTCAGAGTCTCCTGACGTCGTCTCCTACGGGTAGGCGACGAGGTAACGAGGCTCACTTCAATCGGGCAGGGAACGTCCGTGGGCGTTCCATTTGGCTCCTTTCCATTCGTGTGGATTCGTGAAAATTCGGGGGCAAGTGCTCTGGCTGTGCGACGCACCGTACCCATCACATCCCAGAAAATCCGTGTAATCGGTGTAATCTGTGGATCCGCACATCCCCCCTGAATCTGCGCAATCGGTGGACCCATGGCTTGTGATGTCTTTCGTCCTCTGGAAACTTGCCAAGAGTGAACCCCGAGTCCTGAAGATGATCCCGTCGAGCGAGAGCCGTGTTCGGTTTTTGGCCGTGTTGCTCTGCCTTTCTGGCTTTTGTGCTCTGGTCTACCAGATGGTCTGGCTGCGGGAGTTCCGGCTGATCTTCGGCGCTGCCACTCCCGCCACCGCCGCGGTGCTCGCAGTGTTCATGGGCGGCTTGGGAGCAGGCGGAATCTGGTTCGGCCGTCGATCCGAGGGGACGTCGAACCCTCTGCGGTTGTACGCCATTCTCGAAGTTGGCATCGGCTTGGCGGCATTGACGACGCCTTGGGTTCTGATAGGTGTCCGGGCGGTGTATAGCCGCACGGGGGGTGTCGTCGCTCTGGGTCCGGTGGTTGCGAGTGTGTTGCACATCCTACTCTCGGTAGTGGTCCTGGCTGTTCCGTGCTTTTTGATGGGGGGAACTCTTCCCTTGGCGGTGAAAGGGGTTGAAACGGATGAGGACACCCAGCGGGGTGCCACCGGATTGCTGTACGGGTTGAACGCGATCGGTGCGCTCGCGGGAGTGATCGCCAGCACGTTCTGGCTCCTCGAGATGGTTGGGACCCGCGGAACGTTGTATCTGGCGGTGACCTTCAATATGGCTCTCGGGGCTGCGGCGTTCTTCGTGGTGAGAAACGACCGGCCCCGGGCAGTCTCGGCGCCTGCGGAAACCCCAGCCCGTGGGGGCAAACGGTCACAGGTGACGCCAGCGCCCGAGCCTTCGCGGCAGGCACCCAGCGGCTACATCTACGGTGCGGCGTTCGTCACCGGGTTTGTCTTTTTTCTGGCGGAGTTGGTCTGGTATCGGATGTCGGCTCCGTTGCTCGGAAGTTCGACCTACAATTTTGGTATCATCC
Organism: Verrucomicrobiota bacterium; assembly: GCA_041688515.1. Classification (GTDB taxonomy): domain Bacteria; phylum Verrucomicrobiota; class Verrucomicrobiia; order Limisphaerales; family UBA9464; genus UBA6176. Next base: position 1,499 of record JBDNHZ010000423.1, on the reverse strand, counting down.
TGGCGTTGGCATTGGCTGGCATCGGTCTGGGCGGATTGATCTATCGAGCTTGGATTGCACCACGTGCCGGAACGGTTTCGTTGGGCTTTTTCGCTCTGGTGTCGTTGATCCAGGCGTTTTGGTTGATCCTGCCGTATGCACTGGGTGATCGGGTCGCCATTCTGGCTTTCGAATACAACCAATTGCAGAACCTCGGCTTTGGAGGGCAACTGGCTGGCTGGTCCCTGACTGGAGCCACACTGGTGTTGATGCCCAGTCTTCTCGCGGGAATCCAGTTTCCGGTGCTCGTCGGTCTACTCGGCAGCGGTCGATCCGATGTCGGCCGTCAGTTGGGCACTGCCTACGCCTGGAACACGGGGGGGGCGATTGCCGGTTCGTTGATGGGTGGCTTCCTGTTGATCCCCGGACTCAGTGCCCCGGGTTGCTGGAAGCTGGCGGCATGTCTGACTCTGGGTTTGGGTGCTTCGGCCTTGGTCATGGGCCGCGGACGAATGGCCCCTCGTTCCATGGGCCTCGGGATTCTGGTTTGTGCCGGGACGCTTTGGATGACCTTCGGGACACTCGGGCCGACGAGTGTGTGGCGACATTCCGCCATTGGTTATGGGCGACTGGAGAAGTTGCCGGACTCGCCCAACGGCATTCGTGAATGGATCCACAGCCGTCGCTGGCAGACTCGGGCCGAGATTGAAGGTCGGGAATCGAGCCTGGCGATCAGCGCGGTGGATGGCTATGCGTTCCTGGTTAACGGCAAGGCTGACGGATCTGGGGTAAGCGATGCCCCCACACAGGTGATGCTGGGACTGGTGGGAGCCATGCTGCATCCGCAACCGCGCAGTGCCTGCGTGGTGGGGTTGGGAACGGGTTCATCCGCTGGTTGGCTGGCTGAAGTGCCCGGGATGCAACGGGTGGATGTGATCGAGATTGAACCAGGTATCCTCAAGTTCGCCCGCGATTTCTTTGGGCCAGTCAACCGCGACGTCCTGAGCAGGACCAATGTCAGGGTCATTCTGGGCGATGCCCGGGAGACGTTGCTCGTTCAGGGGCCAGCCTACGATCTGATCGTCAGTGAACCGTCGAACCCCTATCGGGCCGGGATCGCGAGTCTCTACACGCGCGAGTATTACCGGGCGATCCGGGGACGGTTGACGACCAATGGAATCTTCAGTCAGTGGGTGCAGGGCTACAACATTGATACCACTGCGGTGCGATTGATCTATGCCACGTTGGCCTCCGAGTTCCCTCACGTGGAGACCTGGCTCACCCAGTCCAGTGATCTGCTGTTTGTCTGCCATCTCCAGGCTCCGTCGTACTCCTTGGATCAACTTCGGCGAAAGGTTGTGACTCCCCCTTTTGATGAAGCGTTGCGACGCGTCTGGAAGACCGACTCTGCCGAGGGAGTTCTGTCGCATCACATGGCTTCTGCCGCCGTCGCACGCGAGGTGGCCCGGCTTGAGCCGCGTGTGAATACCGACGACTTGAACCTGCTGGAGTACGGATTT
>JBDNHZ010000422.1:0-4883 GCA_041688515.1 Verrucomicrobiota bacterium | reverse complement strand
TTCATGGCGGCGAGAACGGCCGCTTTCTGGCCGTCTGGATCGGTCAGGCTCCGGGCAAAGGCCATGGCATCGGTGGGGGAATCCTGGGCCCACCGGCCAACGATCCCCTGAACGGCGTCCTGGGCGCTCTCGGGAGATTCCAGGCGTTGGGCCCAGGCGAGGGCCGCCTTGGGATCGTTCTCCGCCCAAGCCTCGGCCACGGTACTGATGAACGCCGTGGTCCCCTCGCCGGCAGGAAGATGACTGGCAAAGTCGGCGGCACCGACGGGATCGGTGCTGGCCCACTGGTCTGAAAGGGAGTTCAACGCCGCATTCCGGGCGGAGCCAGCCGGGCTGGCCTTCATCCACTCGATCGCTCCGTCGAGATCGTTCTCCGCCCATCCACTGGCCAGACTCCTGACCAGTTGGTCGCGGTTCGGACCCGGGGGCAGGCTTTCGATCAGTTGGAGACCCTGTTTAGGATCGTGCTGGGAGAACTCCCAGATCATCGACTGGGCAGCGCTGGACTTTTCCTGCGCCGACGAAAGGCCCTGCACCCAAGCGATGGCCGCGGTGGGGTCGTCCGATGCAAGGGCCGTGGCGACGGTGACAACGGCGGTGGTACGTCGGACCCCGGGCGGAAGATTGGTGGTGAAGGCGGCGGCGGCGGACGGGTCGTTCTCCGCCCACTTCTCGATGAATCCGCCGAAGGCGGCGTTTCGGGCGGAGGTGGTGGGAAGGGATTCCATCCATTTCAGGGCTTCTTCGGGGCGTCCGGCCAGATCGCCTGCAATCGCCTGGTAGAGGGGCTCGGTCATGCCTTTCAACCCGTGCTTCGCTGCAAGAGCAAGGGTGGCCTTGGGATCCGTCTCGGCGAGATGTTGAAGCGTGGACGCGAGCGCGGCTTTCCGCAGGGCCAGGTCGGGCAACGACTCGGCCCAACGGGTGGCGGCCAAGGGATCCAGTTCGGCCCAGCGTCCTGCCACCGCCTCAACGAGGCTGAGCCGTTGGCTGCCGACGGAAGCCTTCAGGGCCAGTGAGGCCGCGATCTCCGGGCTGCTTCCTGCCAATTGCTGGAGAGCTGCCTGCCAAACGACCCGCTGTCCCGGTCCCTGAGGAAGTTGCTTCAGGAAGGCAATGGCCGCCTCCGGATCCCGTCGCGCCCAGATTCCGATGACCTGTCCAACGGTGCCGGCCGAAGCAGGGGCGGTCAGCCATTGGGCGGCGGAACGGGCGGCCGTCGGGGGATCGAACTGGGCCCAGACGGCAAAGAATTCCCGGCCAAACGCCTCGCGGAGACGGTTGCTGGGCAATCGCTGGAACAGGGCGAGACCCAGTTGGGGGGCGCGCTCGGCAAGCGCCGTCGCCACCGCGTGCTCGACCCGGGAACGGGTCGTTCCCGGGGGAAGCGATTCAAACCATTGAACCACGCCCGCGGCATCTGTTCCTACCCAGGCTTCCATCACGGCGGATCGGAGCATCCAGTCGAGGCCGCGTGCGGTATAACGATCGACCCAACCCAGGGCTTCCAGTGGCATTGCCTCGCCGGCCCGACGGAACACCCGCTCCAGGAACCTGCTCAGCGCCTCCTCCGGAAGCGTGCGGTCCGCCAGTTCCAGGATGCGCTGGAGATCCTTCAGCGGTGCCGCATCCGCCAGAACCCGGACGGCGTCAGCCCGTGATGATGAATCCGTCAGGCGGGCGACCCGCGAGAAGTCCTCTGCCCAGTTACCCGAGGGCTGGAAGCCATTGCCGGCAAGCGGAGTGGAGGTGAACTCGGATCCTGCCGGCAACGGTGGGTTGGAACCGGAGGAGGGCGGGGTGACGCGTGGGGCCGGTTCGAAGGGCAGGGGACGGACCGAGCCCTGACGTCCCAATCCCCAACCGGAAGCAAGCCCGATCAGGAGTGCCGCCCCCGCGATGTACCAACGTCCAGAATGCATGCCCGTATGAGTCGGGCCTAGCCCTCGCGGTTCCCGGGATCGGTGTCAACAACGTCAGGCTTTTTCCTGGATCAACTCGCGCCGGGCACCGCTCATCAACCGCTCGACGAAGTTCGTGCTGTAGTTGCCGCGACGGAAGTCCGGGTCCTGCAGGATCGCCTGATCGAACGGGATCGTGGTCTTGACCCCGGTGATCATGTACTCGCTGAGGGCCCGGCTCATCCGGTTGATCGCCTCGGTCCGGTCTTTGCCCCAGGTGATCAGCTTTCCGATCATCGAATCGTAGTAGGGCGGGATGGTGTAGCCGGCGTAGGCGTGGGAATCGAGTCGGACCCCGGCACCCCCGGGCGCGTAGTACATCTCGATCCGACCGGGACTGGGCCGGAAATCGTGGAAGGGATCCTCGGCGTTGATGCGAACCTCAATCGAGTGCCCGCGGAAATGGACGTCGCTCTGGGAGATGGAGAGCTTTTCACCGGCAGCGACCAGGATCTGTTGCTGGACCAGATCGATTCCGGTGACTTCCTCCGTGATCGGGTGCTCGACCTGGATGCGCTTGTTGACCTCCAGGAAGAAGAAATTGCCCTGGTCATCGACGATGAACTCGACGGTGCCGGCGTTGGTGTAATGGGCCATCTCCGCGATGCGCAGGGCGGCGCGACCCATCTTCTTGCGCAGGTCCTTGAATTCCTTCCGCGCCAGCATCGGCGACGGGGTCTCCTCGATCAGTTTCTGATTGCGGCGCTGGATGGAACAGTCGCGTTCGCCCAGATGGATGATGTTGCCGCGGGTGTCGCCCAGGATCTGGAACTCAACGTGATGCGGGTTCTCAATGAACTTCTCGATGTACACCCCGCTGTTGCCGAAGGCCTTCTCCGCTTCCGTCCGGGCGGTGTGGTAGCCCTTCACCAGCGAAACGTCATTGTGCGCCACCCGCATGCCGCGTCCGCCGCCGCCCGCCACGGCCTTGACTATCACCGGGTATCCGATGCGCTTGGAGATGGTCAACGCCTCCTGTTCAGTCTCGACCAGTCCCTCCGATCCCGGCGGCGTTGGCACATCTGCCTTCTTCGCCAGATTCCGGCTCACGGCCTTGTCGTGAAGCGCATTCATCGCGGCCGATCGCGGCCCGATGAAGCGGATGTTGCACGACTCGCAGACGTCGGCGAAATGAGCGTTCTCGGACAGGAACCCGTAGCCCGGGTGGATCGCATCCACGTCGGTGATCTCCGCCGCGCTGATCAGTCGGTCGATCCGGAGATAACTCTCCGACGACGGACCATCACCGATACAGATCGCCTCATCTGCTACCTGAACGTGCATCGAGTTGGCGTCGGCCTTCGAATAGACGGCGACGGTCTTGATGTTGAGTTCGCGGCAGGCGCGGATGACGCGCATGGCGATTTCGCCCCGGTTGGCGACGAGGATCTTCTCAAACATGGCGAATAGGGAATGGACCGAACCGAAGGGAAACCAGTAGGGATCCGGAGATCAAATCGGGCGGATCCGGAACAGCGGTTGACCGAACTCCACCGGCTTGGTGTTCTCCGCGACGATGGCCGTGATGATCCCCCGGCACTCCGCCTTGATCTCGTTCATGACCTTCATGGCTTCGATGATGCAAACCACGGTTTCCGGGCCGACCTCGACCCCGATGTCCACATACTGGGCGGCATCCGGGGCGGGCGACCGATAAAAGGTTCCGATCATGGGGGACTTCACCTCGGTCTCGTTGGTGGGCGCGGCAATCGCTGCGACCGGTGCCGGTGCAGGGAGCGCGGCCGGTGCTGCGGCAGCGGACCGGGGAAAGTAGTAACCGCCATCGTCCCCTTCGGCGGCACCGGAGCCGCCCCGCTTGAGCTTGATCTTGAAATCCTTTTGCTCGAGCTCGAACTCCGCGAGGGAGTTCTTTTTCATTAAGTCGATGATCGCCTTGATCTCTTTCAGGTCCACAGCGCTACTCCAGGGAACCCGCACAAACCGCGTGCAGGAGTTAGGGTCGTTTTATCCTAAAGCGAACCGGACAGCCCCATCGAATCAAAGCTTCCGCGGTTCCACTTCAGATGCGCGGAACCTAGGGACGAGCCCAGTCCGACGTCAAGGACCCACTCTGAAATACCGGGGAAATCTTGCGTCAACCAAGGCGAAATCAGGGGTTTACGAGCGGTCTTTACTGGTAACGACGGCTTGGAGCCCAAGCAAATAGCTCTGGATTCCGAACCCAGAGATTTGTCCGCGGCAGACGGCCGCAATCAACGAGCGATGCCGGAATTCCTCCCGGGCATGGATATTGGACAAATGAATCTCGACCGTGGGAATGGCCACCGCCGCGATGGCATCCCGGAGCGCGACACTCGTATGGGTATAGGCGGCGGCATTGAGAACGATGGCGTCGAATTGGCCGCGGGCTTCCTGGATCCAGGTCACCAGTTCGCCTTCGTGATTGGATTGCCGGAAGTCCACTTCCACCCCGAGCTCGGTGGCGCGCGCGCGCACCATCCGTTCGATGTCGGCCAAGGTATGATGCCCGTAGACTTCAGGCTGGCGTGTGCCGAGCAGGTTCAGATTGGGACCATTCAGGAAGAGTGCCTTCATGACGATGCGGTAGTCTGCGAGCCCGGCGTGCCGGGTGTCGACGGCTTTTCCGACGGGATGCCGAGAGCGACGCCCAGAAGGGTGAAGCAGGTCCAGGCGAGTGCGGGAACGTACAGGCTGAACTCGCTCAACCCCTGAATCAGCCAGGCGCTGGTTCCCAACAGCAGGGACACCACCACCGGATCGGAGCACCGGAAGTGCCGTTTCCAAGCCAATCCGAGGCTCCCTGCCACCCAGACGAGATACGCCAGTCCGCCAGGAATGCCTGAATCGGAGAATTGCTGGAGGTAATCGTTGTGGACGAGGCGGGTCATCTCCGCGCCGGGCCGCTTCAATTGCGCATAGGGGCGCATGAAAGTTCCCGGT
>JBDNHZ010000421.1:0-5478 GCA_041688515.1 Verrucomicrobiota bacterium | reverse complement strand
TCCCGCGCTCAACGACGCCCCGATCGCGATCACACTTTGCAAAGTGTGATCGCCTTCCCGGATCACGTGACGCCGCGGGAGCAGTCTCCAGATGAGCCCGAAGCGATAGACCGGGGATCGACGGGGATCGACGGGGATACCGGACCAGCGGCCCCGCCTTCGCGCCTCCCGTTCTCAGGGTTGCCGGTTCGCTGACCGGGTCGACTCCGACTCCGCGAGAATCAACTGGTAGCAGGCCGCTTCCTGCGAGTTACGGACGTACAACCGGTCATGAACCACCACCGGATGGTTCCACGTCTTCCCTTCGAGCGCCTTGAAGGAACCCACTTCGGCGTGCCCATCGGGATCCGCCTTGAGGAGCACCACCTGCCCTGATTCCGCCGCCACCAGCAACAGGCCGGATTCCTCCAGCAACAACCCCTGACCTTTGCCGTAGCGGCCGCCCTTCCATTTCCTTTCGCCGGTCGCGAGATCCACACAGGTGAAGATCCCGCCATCGATCCCGTAAACGTGACCTTGGTAGCTCACCAAATCCGTGAAGTCCGGCTTCAGATTGCGCGACGTCCACAGTTCCTTCGCTGCGAGTTGCCCGTTGGTCTTGCTGATCCGGATCGCCCGCGTGCCGGCGTTCATGCCTGTGGGAAGCAGCACCGTGTCGTCGATCACCAGGGGTTGGAGCGCGCGGTAGTCCATGAACTTCCACTCGTAGTTCAGCCGTACCCTGCCCTCGCCGGGCTCGAGGAAGAGCAACCCGCGATTCGACAACATCAGCACCAATTCCTCCCCGGCGATGACGTTGAACTGGGGCGAACTATAGGAGTCATTCCCAGCGGCGGCAGACCAGCGGACCGCTCCGGAGGCGACCTCCATTGCGATGAGTCCCTTGTCTTCAGCACCCCCGGTGTAGACGATGACCACGGACCCGACCACCAACGGCGAGGCGCAAAATCCCCACGGCGGCGCTTCGCGTCCGGCAATCAACTTGAGGTCCTGTTTCCCCACGATGTCCCCCGTGGCGGGATTCAGACACAGGAAGATTCCCGTGGCACCGGTCACGAACAATCCATGCTTCGAGAGGGTTGGCGTCGCCCGCGGACCAGGTCCCCCGAGCGGATCATCGAAGCGCGCCTCCACCTGCTGCTTCCAGATCTCGCGTCCGGTGTCCGCATCAAGGCAGACGACCGTCTCCATCGGACCGCGTTGTTCCTGGGTGAAGAGCAGGTTGCCCGCGACGGCAAACGACGACCAGGCCGGGCCCACCTGGATCTTCCACAATTGCCGGGGCGGATTCGTGGTCCAGTTGGTCAGGATCCTGGCCGCACGCGAGCGGGAGTTCCGGTCCGCCCCCCTGAACGCGGGCCATTCAGGATTCGCGAGCACCCGGCTCAGCCGGATGGGATCCAATGCAACGGGCTTGGCATCCCCTTCTCCTTGGCGGACGACCAGCATTGATTCCTCCGGTGAAGGCAACCAACGCCAGTGCAAACCGAGGGCGTAGTCACCCGTCGCCCCTTCATTGCGCAGAAGCAGAGAAAATCCGGATCCAACCACCGCAAACAATACCGCGAGACCGGTCCTCACCCGCGGCCGACGTCCGCCAAGGGCCACGGCACCGAGGGCGAAGGCGGCCATCCCCATGGGGACCGTCAGTTGGATGGTTCCCGGACCGCGCATGCTCGGATCCACGAGACCCACCGTGATCCCCAGGATGGCGAGGAGACCCACAAATCCCCACAGCCGTTCCTTGCCCGTCGCCCGGCTCAAGGTCAGCCACCAGATCAGCAAGAGCAGCGAAGCAAGCACCGGCCCCAGCAAGGAGACCATCCAGTAACTCGACATCCCGCTCCCGCCCTCCAGCCAGGCGGGGCCAAAGCGGGCCAGGATCCCGATCGCGACCAGAATCAATGCCGGCCAGGTCCGGAGTGGACGAAAGCTCCCGCGATCCTGGGGAACGTCGGGTGCGGAGACAGGCGAGGAGGCTTCGGGAGTTGGGTTCATCGGCGACGCGATTTCAACAAGCGAAGCCAAGTCTTACCACGCCTGCCCTCGGGAAACACCCGCCAAAACAGAGGGGGCTGGCAGGGGGCGCATTTTGACACTGCCCCCAATGCGAGAAGCGGGTTCTCGGGCCGTGCCGGGAGAATCCTGGGGGCGCGGTCCCGCACGGCGGGACCGCTCGGGCTCGTGGTGCACAGCAGCGGGCGAGGACGCCCGCGCTCCCAGGGGGGCAGTGTCAAGATGCGCCCCTGGCAGGTTCCGCTCCGCCTAGAGGCCCAGACGGCGGCGGAGATCGTCCGCCACGGGTCGCTCGGGTCGGGCCGCGGTGAGACGTTCCAGCATCCCGCGGGCAAGTGCCGGGTCGGACTTCGAAAGCTGCGCGGCCCGCGTCAGGACCTGGGCATAGCCGGTGGTGAAATCGGCGCTGAGCCGGGCGCTCCCGATGAAGGCATCCACTGCCTCCGCCCGCTGGCTGGTGGCGTCGGCGATCAACCCGCGCAGGAAAAGATCCCGGGCTTCTAGAAACCGGGAGAGCCGATCCCGCCACTCCCGATCGACGTCGGTCGTCCCGGGGAACAGGGCGTCGGAGGAAGGCCGCGGACGGTCGAGCAACTGCTGAAGCAGCGTCCATCCGGGGGTGCTCCTTCCCAGCAGGGTGCGCGGGGCCTGGAACAACACGACTGGGCGATCATCCATATTGAGCGGCGCATTGGCCGCGAGTTCCTCCAGCCAATTCCGCCCGGCAAACCAGGTTCCAAAGAACGGCCACGAATCGGTCAGCCCCAAGGGACGGAGTGCGTCGCGCAGTGTGGGATCCTTGGTGCGACGCTCAAACCAGGCCCGATCGAATTGCAACGGACGACGCGCACCGATCAATCCCAGGACGGGGGTGTCGGCGGTGGGCCGCAGCAGGAACGCTTCGCTCTCCGGAAACACGTCCAGGAACGTGCGGGTGATGATCTGCAGCGTGGGCACGTCGAGTTGAAACAACGGCAGCCACTGACAAAAGAGGCCGTTCTCGGACAACCGGGTGCGGACGGCGAGGAAGTGTTCCCGGGTGTAAAGCGCGCCGGCACCGTCGCGCGCCGGATGGAAGAGATCGGCGATGATGACGTCGTAGGGATCACCGCCCGAGCGAATGAAACGGCGGGCATCCGCCACCCGCAGGCGCAGGTCCGGACCAAAGTCGTTGTACGGGGAGAAGGCGGGCATCGAAGCGGCGATCTCTGGGACCAACTCCACTCCATCGGCAGTCAGACCGGGATGGGCATCCAGGGCAGCGAAGGAGATCCCGGTCCCCACCCCGAGAAACAGCGCCCGACGCGGATCCGGATGCAGCAGGACGGGGAGATGGGCATGACGCCGTTCGGCGTTCGTGGAGGCCGTGCCGCCCATGGTGAACCGATTGTTCACACGGAGGGAGCGGCTTCCCCCGGAAGATTCGACCACCGCCACCGTGTCGCCCGGGCCTTCCCGGACGGACACCCAGCGGGCCCCCGGGCTGAGCAGTTGGAGATGAAGTTGAGGCGGCAGCAGTGCAAGCAGGACAACGACCCCGCCGAAAGCCAACCATTGGAATCGCCGCACCCGGGGCAGCAACAAGAGGTATCCCACGCCGAGGACCACGAGGGTCCATCGGCTTCCCAGCCACGACACGCAACCGGCACCGACCACTGCCGGGGCGAGGGCTCCACCGATCAGATTCCAGCCCACCGCACGCCCCAGCGACCCCCCCGGACCGGACGCCGCCATCGAGGCCAGTGAACTGAAGAGCATTCCCATCAGGAAAGTCGGAGGGCCAACCACCCCCGCGCCGATGACGAATTCAGACAGCAACGTTCCCATCGCGTGATCCCCGAGGGCGCTGCGCAGCATCGGATGCAAGAAGGGGGTTCCGAGCAGCAGGTAACCCGACAGCGCCAGCGTCAGCGCCTGGGCGAGCAACAGCGAGGGAAGGCTGGCGGCGGGATCGCGAATCCAGCGATTGCGCAGCGCCGCCCCGCCCGCCGTGCCGCCCAGGTACACGGCCAGGACGATTGCATGGCTGTACACGGTGCCCTCGAGGGTTTGCCCGAGCAGGCGGGTGGCCAGCATTTCAAAGCCGATTCCCAGGAACCCGGTCAGCGCGAGGGTCCATCGGAGCCGATGCCGCCCTGAAATCACGACGCCCTTCGCGGGCAATGGTTCCGCCGGGGTCAGCGCCATGACGGGCGCATCTTGACACTGCCCCCAATTCGAGAAGCGGGTTCTCAGGCCTTGCCGGGCAAATCCTGGGGGCGCGGCCGTCCCCGGCCGCTCCGGCTTGTGGTGCAAGGCAGCGGGCGAGGACGCCCGCGCTTCCAGGAGGGGCAGTGTCAAGATGCGACCCGCCTTGACCCGGGTGCTGAAGAAAAAGCCGGCCGCACACAGCAGATGAATCGAGGCGAGGCACACGGTCGTGAGCCGGAGTCCAAGCCAGGGTTGAATCCACCAGATCGACACCATCACCCCGAGCGCAGCCCCGGCGGTGTTGGCGGCATACAAAGGCCCGATCCGACGCCCGTCCCGATGCCAGGCCGAGACCAGGTTCTCGACGGCCGGCAGGGTGGCTCCCATGGCCCAGGTGGCCGGAAGAAGAGCGACGAGCGGCAGCAGAAACCCCGCGGCCCATGAGCCATCCCGACCCATGGGAACGGAGCCGACCCAGGGAAGCATCCAGGCGGTCGCCAGAGCCCAGATCCCGATGATGGCTTCCAGCAGCGCACACCGCATTGCTGGATGGGGAGTGAATCGGCACAGGCAATCCGAGGTCCACGCGCCCATCGCCAGTCCGGCAAACACGGCGGTCACGACGCCGAGCGTCGCCGGGATCTCGTGTCCGAGGCTGAAGGCGAAGACGCGCGTCCAGGCCGATTGCAGCCCGAGGGCGGCAAATCCGGAGAGCGCGAACAGCAGGTGGCACGCGATCGATTTTCGAGACGATGACATCAGTGATTCAACTCAACCCCAACCGCACCCTGTGCGGTGGACCGAATGACGGAGGCGCCGCAGTCGGGCCATGCGCCGGGAGCTTCCGCAGTTGCGTCAAAGGTTCAACCTACAGATCTGACTTCATCGCCTTCCCATGCCGTCGAGATGGGAAAAGCGAGAGCCACCACATCCTTCTGATTCACGGCCCGAAGAATGCCAACGACAGCGCCTGGGAGCCAACGATCCCCCGAAAATGTTTGGGCGCTAGCCCCACCGCTGCCACCCACCCAAACCGGTGGAAATGGGATGTCTGACGCAGTGGTAAGGTCGATTGAACCGAGATGCGGCATCGAAGCAAAGAACCTGGAATGTTCACCAGACATCGTTGCCCTCGCAACAGCACGTCCCGCTGCCGGGTCGGGGCATGCGCATCTGGACCCTGCCCCCGATCAGTTGGGCGGCGACACGAGCCTGGGTAGCTGCCGACGTGAGGAGGCGGATGTCTGCGTGCTTCGCCTGGTCTGGGATCCG
>JBDNHZ010000420.1:0-1949 GCA_041688515.1 Verrucomicrobiota bacterium | reverse complement strand
CAGGAGACTCTGACTTCCATCCGGACGCACCCCGGCCCACGCGCGCTCGCCGCCCGATCGAAATGAGCCTCGTCACCTCGTCACCTCGTCGCCTACGTGGAAGACGACGTGAGGAGACTCTGACTTCCGGACGAGCTCCGCGAGTCCGAAGCTCGAGTAGAAGCTGACGGGGACTCGTAGAACTCGTCCCTCCGACTCGCCTTCCCGTCGCGAAACGCGTTTGATTAAGTGGCGGCTTCCGTCGTCCACTAGCGCCAATGAAGTTCTCCCTGTTCGCCGCGGGCGCAGCCGTGCTCACGTGCTCCTTGATCTACGCCCAGCAAACGCAGACCCCCACGGCCGGGACCAGCGCGGCCACCGTCGCCGCCACGGACGCCTGGTTTCCGGCCGAATCCTCCTTCCGCAAGGTCGTTCTCGATCAGGATCAGACCGTCGGTACCGAACTCCAGGATACCGTGATCGATCCCATGGAACTGGCCGTCGCCAAGGACGGACGCGTGTTTTGGGCCGAGCGCGCCGGGGTGGTGAAGATGTGGTCGCCGGACAGCAAGAAGACCGTGGTCATCGGCAAGCTCCCCGTGTTCACCGGCCTTGAGGAAGGCCTGCTCGGAATCACGCTCGATCCCAATTTCGCGAAGAACGGCTGGGTTTACCTCAACCGCTCCCTCCCCGAGACCCACAGCGACGGTCGCGGCAAGGCCGGCAAGATCCGTGTCGCCCGCTTCACCCTCCAGGGCGAACAGCTCGATCTCGCCTCCGAGAAGGTGGTCATCGAGATGGAAGTCCAGCGCGAGCAATGCTGTCACGTCGGCGGATCGCTTACCTTCGATGCCCAAGGAAATCTCTTCGTCTCCATCGGCGACAATACCAACCCGTTTGATTCCGATGGCTTCAGCCCGAGCGACGAACGGCCGGAGCGCTATCCCTGGGACGCCCAGGGCACGGCTGCCAACCCGAACGTCCTGGTCGGAAAGATCCTCCGCATCACCCCAAAGGCTGACGGCGGCTACACCATTCCCAAGGGAAACCTCTTCCCCCCCGGCACTGCCAAGACGCGCCCGGAAATCTACGTCATGGGCAATCGCAATCCCTTCCGCATCCAGGTCGATCCCCGGACCAGCTACCTCTATTGGGGCGAAGTGGGACCTGACGCCGGTGGACCCGATCCCAAGCGGGGTCCGGCCGGGTTCGACGAAGTCAATCAGGCCCGCAAGGCAGGTTTCTTTGGATGGCCCCTGTTCGTTGGAGACAACCGCGCCTATCGCCGGATCAACTTCGTCGACCGCCAGAAACACCAGGAAGTGCGCAAGACCTACGAGGACGTCCGGAAGAAGCGCGACGAACTGACCAAGAAAGGCGAGACCAACAATCTCCCGGTCCTCCCCGAGAAACCCGCCGGATGGGAGCCGTCCGGAGACTTCTGGGATTCCGCGCATCCGATGAATCGCTCCGTGCACAACACGGGCATCCAGGAACTGCCGCCGGCCCAACCGGCGTTCATCTACTACCCGGCATCCTCCTCGACCCGCTTCCCCGAGGTCGGCTCGGGCGGACGCACCGCCATGGCGGGTCCGGTCTATTACTTCGACGAAAAGAACCCGTCCCCGACCAAGTTGCCGAAGGAGTTCGACCACACGCTGTTCATCTACGAGTGGAGCCGCGACTGGATCATCGCCGTGAAGCTGGACGAGAAGAACGACATCGCGAAGACGCCCGATGGCAAGTGGATGATGAAACGCTTCATGCCCTCGACGCAGTTCAAGCGCCCGATGGACATGGAACTGGGTGCGGACGGCTGTCTCTACGTCATCGAGTTCGGCAAGGACTGGGGCAACAACAAGGACACCAAGATCGTCCGGATCGAGTACACGGGGAAGTGAGCAACCACCCTCGCTGATCGCGGTGGGCGCATCTTGACACTGCCCCCGCCCGACTGGGATCCGCCTCCT
>JBDNHZ010000419.1:0-22312 GCA_041688515.1 Verrucomicrobiota bacterium | reverse complement strand
CCTCGGCGGTGCGGAGCGAAAGCCGTTTGAGAAGGGGAGCGGACGGCTGGAACTGGCGCAGGCGATCACGCGACCGGAGAATCCGCTCACCGCGCGGGTGCTGGTGAACCGGATCTGGAGCCGACATTTCGGAACTCCGCTGGTGAAGACCCCGGCAGACTTCGGCGTGCGGACCGAAGCCCCCTCGAACCCGGGGCTGCTCGATCATCTCGCGATCCGTTTCATGGAATCCGGTTGGTCGATCAAGCAACTGCACCGCGAACTCCTGCTCTCGGCCACCTACCGCCAGGCCAGCGACCCGGGTGAATCAGCCAAAGCCCAGGCGGCCTTCGTCCGGAATGCCACGATCGATCCGGGCAACCAGTGGTACTGGCACATGAACCGGAAACGGTTCGACTTCGAGGCTCTGCGGGATTCCCTGCTCTACGTCAGTGGCGGACTCGAAGAAGTCCTGGGGGGACAACCGGTGGAGATGTTCGACGACAAGCCCACCCCCCGGCGAACGCTCTACGGCTACATTGATCGGCAGAATCTTCCCGGCATCCTGCGCTCCTTCGACTTCGCCAGCCCGGACACCACCACCGCGATCCGCTTTCAGACCACGGTGCCGCAGCAGGCCTTGTTCCTGATGAACAATCCGTTCCTGATCGAACTGGCCCGAAAGACCACGACCCGCTCCGACTTTACCGAGGCCTCAAACGACGGTGAACGGGTGCGTTGGTTGTACCAATGGATTTACCAACGCGATCCCACCCCGGAAGAGACCCGGCTCGCGCTGGCCTTCGTCGGTTCGCAGGGTACCTCCAAGCCTCAGCCCCGTCCTGCCGCCAGTTGGTCATACGGCACCGGAAGATTCGATCCCGCCACCGCCCGCACCGTCGACTTCAAGCCCTTCCCCGAGTTCAAGGACAACCGCTGGCAGATCGCCGCCAACTACCCCGCCAAGGGGGAACCCAGCCACGCCGCCCTCAGCGCCCAGGGCGGGCATCCGGGTGCTTCCCAGAAGTATTCCGTCCTGCGTCGGTGGACGGCCCCGGAGACCACCCGCATTTCGGTGACCGGGGTCCTCGATCACCCCGGCGGCGCGGGCGACGGCGTCCGCGCCCGCGTGGTCTCCCATCGGACCGGACTCGTCGCCGAATGGACCGCGCGCTCCGCGAAGATCCCCACCCCGGTGGCGAACCTCTCGGTGGAAGCCGGCGAGACCGTCGACTTCATTGTCGATAACATCGAGTCCGACAACACCGACTCGTTCTCCTGGGCTCCGATCCTGCAAGCGGCCGCCCCGGCCGGTTCTGCCACCAGCCAGTCCGCACGGGACTGGGACGCCGCCCGCGATTTTCGCGGGCCCACCCGTGATCCGGAGCCGCTGCAACCGTGGGCCAAGTACGCCCAGGTGCTGCTCTCGGGCAACGAGTTCATCTTCGTCGATTGAACCCAAAATCCGTGGATCCATCCCCAGCGGGCGCGGTCGGCGCGGTTGACCCTGCACTCTCCCGCCGGACCTTTCTCGCCGGCATCGCCGTCGCCTTGGCTGGCTGCGCTTCGACTGATCGTCCCGAGGGCGGCATCCTCGACACCCACACCCACTTCTACGATCCGACCCGGCCGGGAGGGGTGGACTGGCCGCCCGCCAACGATCCGCTGCTTTACCGTCCGATCCTGCCGGAAGAATTTGAGGCACTCGCCCGTCCGCTGGGAATCACCGGCACCGTCATCGTCGAGGCCAGCCCCCGTGAATCGGACAACGACTGGGTGCTGGAACTGTTCCCAAAGACGTCGTTCCTCCGCGGTCTGGTGGGACATCTCAAGCCCGGTGAACCCGGATTCGCCGGGCATCTCGACCGACTGCGACGGCGTGCCGCCTTCCGCGGGATCCGCACCGGGGGATGGGATGGACCGCTCGACGCCACCAAGCCCGGGTTTCTCCGGGACTGCGAACGCCTGGCTGAGGCCGGCTTGGTCCTGGAGGTCCTGATCGGCACCGATCGACTGGAACAGGTGGATCGCATCGCCCGGCAGATGCCCGGATTGCGGATCGTCATCGATCACTGCGCCAATCTCCGCATCGACGGACAAGCCCCACCCAAAGCTTGGCTCGATGGCATGGACCGGTGCGCCGGGCACGCGTCGGTCCACTGCAAGTTCTCCGGACTGGTCGAGGGCAGCGGTCGCACTGATGGCACCGCCCCGGAGGATCCCCAATTCTACGCACCGGTGCTGGATGCGCTCTGGCAACGGTATGGTTCGCGTCGTTTGATCTTCGGATCGAACTGGCCGGTCTCCGCGCGATTTGCTCCCCTAGACCGAGTCGTCCGCATCGCGCGGGAGTACCTCGCTCAACGCGACCCGGTGGATGCCCGACATTGCCTGCGAACCAACGCCGAACGGATCTACCAGCTTTCCTCTCCCGCATGATCCCGTCCCACTCGCCCTGCCGTCCCCGGACCCCGCTCGTGCTCGGTCAGGCGGTGATCCTCGCCGTCCTGGGATTCGCGCAACCGCTCGCCGCCGAACGGATCCCCTGGACGGGCTCGCGCGTGGTCGGTTCCCCCGAACCACCCTCGCTCGCCCGGGTGGAACGGATGTTCCATTCCCTCACGTTCACGAAGCCGCTCGACGCCCTGCACGACGCTCCCCGGCACCGCTGGTGGATCGCTCAGGAAACAGGGCAACTCCTGACCTTCCCCGACGCCGACAACCCCCAGAAGACCGATCTCGCCCTCGACGTCGCTGCCCTGAAGCCCTTCGCTCAACTGCTGGGTTTCACCCTCGATCCCGACCACGTCCGGAATAGCTATGTCTATGTGGCGTACGTCCGCGAATCCGAGAAACCTGATGGCTCCCGGGTTAGCCGATTCAAGGTGCTCGACGGACCCGTGCCACGGCTGGATCCCGGCACTGAGTTGGTGATCCTCACCTGGCTCGGCGGCGGTCACAATGGAGGCAGCCTGCAGTTCGGTCCGGACGGCATGCTGTACGTCTCCACCGGCGACGGTGCTTCGCCGGAACCGCCGGATGCCCGCAACACCGGGCAATCGCTGGATGACCTGCTGTCCGCCATCCTGCGGATCGACGTCCACGATGCCACCGCCGCCGCGCCCTATCGGATTCCCAAGGACAACCCGTTCGTTCAACGGCCCGGTGCCCGTCCGGAGATCTGGGCCTACGGCTTCCGCAATCCGTGGCGCATGGGGTTCGCTCCCGATGGGGCTCTGTGGGTGGGCGACGTGGGATGGGAACTATGAGAGACGGTCCATCGGGTGACGTCCGGCTACAACGGGGGCTGGAGCCGGGTCGAAGGTCCGCTGCTGGTGCGGCCGGATCTGCTGGCCCCGACGCCGGTGAGCAAGCCCATCGCCGCGCACGGACATCACGAGGCCGCCAGTCTCACCGGAGGCCAGTTCTATTCCGGCACGACGTTTCCGGCCCTCCGCGGATCCTACCTCTACGGAGATTGGGAGACCGGCAAGCTCTGGTCGTTGGCCGGGGACGCCGCGCACGCTCCGGTCGAGATTGCGGACACCAACCTCCGCGTCGTTTCGTTCGCTCCGGGCCCGGAGCGGGAGATGTACGTGGTCGATTACCAGGGCGGGCTGTACCGGATTGTTCCCAATGACACGGCGCCGCAGGGCAACTTTCCACAGCGCCTGAGCGAGACCGGCCTGTTCTCCGATCCCCAGCAGCAACGGCCAGCACCGGGTGTGGTCGCCTATGAAATTGCCGCCGGACGCTGGCACGACGGTGCCAACGCCCGCCGTTGGATTGCCGTTCCCGGTTCTTCCACCGTGACTCCCGGTCCGAACTACGCCTTTCCGCCAGGAACGGTCTTCGCCAAGACCCTCTCCCTGCCCCGCTCAGCCACGGAGCCCTCCCGGAGCGCGCCCGTTGAAACCCAACTCCTCCACCTCGGAAGCGATGGATGGCGGGGATATTCCTATCGCTGGAACACCGCAGGAACCGATGCCGAACTCGTGGGTCCCGCCGGCGAAACCGTCCCCGTGCCGTTCCCGGATCTGAACCAAGCCGGTGGAACTCCCAACCGCTCCTGGACCTTCCCCGCCCGATCCGACTGCCTTCGCTGCCACAATCTCTGGCCCGGGTACGTGCTTGGATTCAATTCCTCCCAACTGGCCGATGCCGGCCCCGGTGGCCTCCGGGGCCTGCTGTCCAGCGGTGTGGTGGTCAGCAACGAATTCTGCCAGTCAACCTTCCCTCTGGCTTCGCCGACAGACACTTCGGCATCGCTCGACACCCGTGCACGCTCCTGGCTCCACGCGAACTGCGCGCCCTGCCACCGATTCGGAGCCGGAGCCGCCGTTGCGGCGCGCTTCGGGGCGGATGAACCGCTGGCAAAGCTCAATATCCTCGACACCAAACCTGTCCGCGGCGATTTCGGTCTGACCGACGCCCGGATCATCGCCCGCGGTCATCCGGAACGGTCTGCAGCCTGGTACCGCATCAACACCAGCGGCGCAGGGCACATGCCGCCGCTGGGATCCCGCCGTCCGGATCCCGCTGGATCCCGCGTCCTGGCCGACTGGATCCGCAGTATGGCACCCACCCTGGCTCCCGCCTCCTCGCGACCTGAAACCATCGCCACGGCCACCGAGGCCCTGCGCTGGCTGGACGCGACCCTGCCGGCGGCACCGCCACCGGCCATCGTCCGCGCCGCGCTGGCGGGAACCAATGCCGCCGCCCGGGATCTGATGGCGGCTTACGCACCGCCGGAACTCCGGCGCGAAACCCTGGGCGAAAGCATTGACCCGGCCCGAATCCTGGCGCTCACGGGGGATACGGACCGCGGACGCCAACTCTTCCTCTCCGACAGCGGACCCGGTTGCGCCCGGTGTCATAGGGTGGAACCCGGAGCCATCGTGGCGGGCCCCAGTCTGGCGGGACTTGCCGGACGGCAGGATCGCCGCACGATTCTCGACAGCCTGCTGAGTCCATCGGCCCAGATTGCCCCGGAGTTCCAATGGCACGAGGGGGAACTCGCCGATGGCACGGCGATCGCGGGCTTCGTGGTGAACCGCACCGCCACGGTCGAACTCCGTCAGCAGGACGGATCCATCCAACGGCATGAGTCCGTGCGGATCAAACGGCTGACGCCCACCGCCAGTTCGTTGATGCCCGAAGGTCTGCTCGCCAGTCTCACCGCCCAGGAAGCCGCCGACCTGCTCGCCTACCTGGCTTCGCTCCGGTGAAGACAAAAAAGGGCGGCCGGGAAATCCCGGCCGCCCTGGTGATGGAGTTTAGCGCTGCCCTCAGCGGGTACAGGCGTTGTTCGCCGCGTCGAGGGCGTTCTTGAGCTTCTCCTGATAGACGCGGTTCGGGTCACCCGTGGGGGTATAGCTGTCCTGCACCAATGCCGCGTTGGCGGCATCGATGAGCTGCTGGGCCGTCATGCTGCCGGTCCCAACTCCCGGGGTCGGGATGCTGGTCGTCGGCTGGTAGAAACCATGCAGGACGTTCAGTTGGAAGGCGGCGAGATGCACCGACAACATGCGGGACATGTTGACCGCAGTGCCCGCCAGCAGCCAGCTCTTGAAGGCGGACTTGTTCGCCGCCAGGTTCGAGATGAAGTCACGGTCGGAGCCGTTGTCGTTCACGAGGCGGAGCGAACTCAGCACCGCGAAGTCATAGGGCGTCAGCAGCGACTGCCCATTCTTGTTGCTCCAGAAGCCCGGGGTGCAGCCCGTGCCGGAGGTGATTTTCGGGGTGTAACGGGTGTAGCCAAAGTCGGCGTCATTCCGGGTCTGCCCCTGGGCGAGACTTACCATCGTCCGGTCACGCGTCAGCAGACCATCGAGATCGTAGGTCGCCGTGTAACCACTCGGAGGCGTCACCACCACCGAGTAGTTGCCTGCCAACAGGCTGGTGAACTGGTAGCGACCGTTGGAGTCGGTGACCGCGGTTCCCTGAAGCACCGATGCAGAGTTGTAGAGCCTTACGGTGGCATTGGGCAGGCCCGACTCAGCTCCGCTCCCCGTGGTGTCACGGGTGCCATCGGCATCCGTGTCCACCCAGACCAGATCACCGATGCGACCGGTGCCCGGGCAGAAGACATAGCCGAAGTCCACGTTGAGGCGTTGTTCACCCATCACCACCGTAACCGTGGCGCGGTTCGGCGTCCCAGTGCCGTCCAGATCCCAGGTTGGGCCGTAGTTCTCCGGCGGCGTCACCGTGACGCTATAGGTTCCCGCGGTCAGGTTGGTAAACGCGTAGGTCCCGTTGACTCCGGTGGTATTGGTGCCGATGGCAGTTCCGGAGGTGTTGCGGAGGACGACCACCACATTGGTTAGACCGACCTCGGCGGAGTCCTGGACGCCATTGCTGTTGGCATCGATCCAGACGCGATCCCCAATGGTCACCGGGGCGGGCGGAAGGTACCCGAAGTCCACGTCCGTCCGCTCCTCGGCGGCGACGAGGGTCACCTCTGCCTGGTTGGCAGTGCCGATGCCGTCGGCATCCGCCGTCGGCAAGTACCCGCTCGGGGGCGTTACCCGCACGGTGTAGGTTCCGGCTCCGAGCCCGGCGAACCGGTAAGTCCCGTTGTTGGTGGTCGTGGTCACGGCGATGACAGAACCGCTGGGACCGATCAACTCAACCACGAGGTTGGTCAGGCCAACTTCGCTCAATTCGGCCAAACCGTTCCCGTTCGCGTCGGCCCAAACCCGATCCCCCACCGAGGCGGTCATCGGATCCGGCGCGATGTACTGGTAACCAAAGTCCACGTCGTTCCGGACATCGCCCGCCAGGAGGAAGATTTCCGCTGTGTTCGGCGTGACAATTCCGTCGAGGTCAGCGGTCGGGAAGTAGTTGGCCGGGGCCGTTACGGTCACCGTATAGGTATCTGCATCCAGGCCGGTGAACTGATAGGCACCGGAGCTGCCGACGGTTACGCTGCCGACGACGGTTCCAACTCCGTCGCGGAGGGTCACCACGGCGTTGGTCAGGCCGGTTTCGCCGGAGTCCTGAAGCCCATTGTTGTTGGCATCCAGCCAGACGCGATCGCCGAGGCTGCCGAGAAGCGGAGCGACGAACAATCGATAGCCGAAGTCGACATCCGTTCGATCCTCACCGATGGCCAGCGACACCGTCGCCGTCCCAGCGGTGGTGATGCCGTCCACGTCAAACGTCGGGATGGCGTTGGTCGCCAGCGTCACCTCGACCTTGTAGGTCCGTGCAGAGAGACCGGTGAACCGGTAAGCACCCGCTGAATCCGTCGTGGTGGTAGCCAGAATCACCCCGACACCGTCACGCAGGGTGACCGGGACATTGGTCATGCCGGCTTCGCCCACATCCTGAACGCCATTGGTGTTGGCATCCAGCCAGACGCGGTCTCCCAGACTGCCCAGAGGTGGCGCATAGATGAGGCCGAAATCCGCGAGACGGTTGGTCTCACCGATGGCAACCGAGAGGGCAACCACGTTGGTGGTGGCAATCCCGTCCAGATCAAAGGTCGGGATGTAGTACTGCGGCGGAACCACCGCCACCGTGTAGGCACCGGCATCCAACCCGGCGAAGGCGTATCCGCCCTGCCCGTCGGTCGTCGTCGTGGCCACCACGGCATCGAGCGAATCACGCAGCGTGACCGTCAGACCGGACAGACCGTTCTCACCGGGATCCTGCACGCCATTGCTGTTGAGGTCGTCCCAGACCCGATCCCCGATCAGCGCGGGCGGCGGGTTGTAAACCAGACCAAAATCAATGACGTCCAATTCCTCACCAACGCCGAGGGTCACCGTGGTGGAGTTCGGCGATCCAGTTCCATCGGCGTCCGCCGTGGCATCGAAGTAGGTCGGGGCAAAAATCGAAACGGTGTAGGTTCCGGCATCGACGCTGAGGAACCCATAATAGCCGCCCGCATCCGTGGTGACGGAGGCGATCACGCCGTCGGCATCGCTCAGGCTTACCAGGACTCCGCTGACCCCGGGTTCGCCGGGATCCTGCGCGCCATTGGCATCGAGATCATTCCAGACGCGATTCCCAAGGCTGCCCGGGGGCGGAGCGTACTGATAGCCGAAGTCGACCGACGTCAGGTCCTGCCCGGCCACCACGCCGACTCCGGCGATGTTGGCGGTACCCGTCCCGTCCACATCGTAGGTCGCACCCCAATAGGACGACGGAACGACGCTCACCGTGTAACTGCCCGCCGTCAGCGTCGGGAAGCTGAAGTAACCCGCTGCATCGGTGGCGACGACTGCGAGAATCGTTCCCGAGCCATTGCGGAGGGTCACCGGCAGTCCAACCAAGCCCGTTTCGGCACCATTGAGCGTTCCGCTTGCATCCGCATCATCCCAGACGCGGCCTGCAATGGAGGCAGGGGGCGGTGGCGGGATGCGATAGCCGAAGTCAACGTCCAGACGTTGCTCGCCATTCACGAGGGATACCGTCGACTGACCCGCGGTGAGGACTCCGTCGGTGTCGTAGGTCGGGAGATAGCCGACCGTGTTGAGGACACGGGCCGTGTAGGTGTCCGCCGCCAAGCCGCTGAACAGATACTCGCCATTCGAACCTGTGGTCTGCGTCGCGATCACGGTTCCGAGGCTGTCCGTCAAGGTGATTGTAAGACCGGAGATCCCCGTCTCGCCCGAGTCCTGAATCCCGTTGATGTTGGCATCCAGCCAGACCCGATCGCCCACCTGGGCATCCGAGAGGTTTGAACCGATATCGTATCCGAAATCGACCCCCAGATTGATCTCGCCGGGTCCGAGCACGACCACCGAGGTATCCGGCGTTCCCGTGCCATCCCAGTCATAGGTGGCATCGAGGCCGGGGATCGGGGTCACCGCCACGGTATAGGTTCCCGGGGGGAGGTTGGTGAAGATGTAGTAACCGTCGAGATCTGTCAGGGTGGTGAACGTGCCACCGGTGCCGGACACCGTGACCACCACTTCCGCCAGACCGGGTTCAACAAAGGGCTCCTGGGAACCGTTGTCATCCAGGTCCAGCCAGACGAGGTTGCCGATCGTTCCGAGCGGTTGATAGCCGAAGTCCACGTCGTTTCGGGCCTGACCGCTGGCCAGTTCAACGACCGCCACATTCGGGACCGTCAGGCCGTCGGCATCAAAAGTGGGCACATGCAATGCCGGCTGGCCCGACGTCACCGTGTAGGTTCCAGCCGCCAGGCTGGCGAACTCGTAGAACCCATTTGCATCGGATACCGCGCTGGCCAGAACGGTCGTCCCGGCGGTGTCGCGCAATTCCACCGTCACCCCGGCAAGACCAACTTCGCCGGAATCCTGAACCCCATCGCCGTCGTCATCGCGCCAGACGCGATCGCCGATGCTGGCGGTTCGTTCCTGGTAGCCGAAGTCGGCGGTGTCGAGAACCTCACCTGCCGCCAGCACGACGACAGACGTCCCCGCCGTGCCCACGCCGTCAGAATCAAAGGTGGCCGCCCAACCGGAAGGCACCGACACGGTCACCGTGTAGGTTCCCGCCAGCAGATCGGTGAAGGAGTAGTACCCGTTGGAATCCGTGGTCGTGGTTGCGCCGGTCGAAAGGCTCACCGTCGCGCCCGCCAACCCGGTCTCGCCCAGGTCCTGGATCCCGTCGCCATCGGCGTCAGACCAGACGCGGTCACCGAGGCGGCCGCCGGCATAACCAAAGTCAACGTCGGTACGCGCCTCGTCCACGCCCAGGAGGATCTGGGCTTGATTGGAAGTCCCCACCCCGTCGAGGTCATAAGTCGGCAAGTAGCCGGCCGGTGCCAGAACCACCACCAGATAGTCTCCGGCGGCGAGGCCCGTGAAGGAATAGGCACCGTCGGAATCGGTCAGGGTCGAGGTCAGGAGTGAGGTGTCGATGGCCGAGCGGAGCTCGATCGTCACACCCGCCAGGCCGGGTTCGCCCGGATCCTGGACCCCATTGCCGTCGCGGTCCTGCCAGACCCGATCGCCCAACGAAGAGGTTTTGGGAAGGTAGCCGAAATCGATCACATCCCAGATCTGGCCACTGCCGAGTTCCAGCACGGTGGCATTGGGAGTCGAAACATCATCCGCATCGAAGGTCGGGGTGTAGCCCGCGGGCAGACCGGAAACGGTGATCGTATAGGTCCCGGCCGTCAGCCCGGTGAACCCGTAGGTTCCATTGGCGTCGGTCACGGCGATGACCAGTTCCGCTCCCAGCGAATCCAGAAGGTGCACGGTCACGCCGGCGAGCCCGATTTCATCGATGTCCTGCGCCCCGTTGCCGTTGGTGTCGATCCAGACTCGGTCACCGATGCTGCTGCTCAACTGGGCAAAGCCAAAATCAACATCATCCTTGATCTGGCCTGCGCCCAGTCCCACATAGACCGAGAACGATCCGTCCACGCCGTCCAGATCATAAGTAGCGGCGAAGCCGACCGGGGCCTCTGCCAGGATGTAGTAGTTGCCCGCTGGCACACCGGCGAACGCGTAATAGCCATTGGCATCCGTAGTGGTCGGAGGCAAGCCGGCGAGGGGCCAGCCGAACTCGTCGAGAATGGTCAGGGTCACCCCCGCAAGGCCGGGCTCACCCGGATCCAGAATGCCATCGGCGTTGTAGTCGTTCCACACCAGATCGCCGATGCTCGATGGGATTACCGACTCCTCGTAGTCATAGTTGAGAGTCACCGTCACACCGAGTTCAGGACGGATCTGAAGGAGAAAATTGACCGGCCCGATGCAGAAACCTGTGCCCTGCCCCGTGACGGTCGCGGAAAAGGTGCCCGTTCCCTCGAAATTCGTGAAGGGGGCAGGCAGGGAATTCATCACCGTGCTGGATGCCGTGCGGCGCGCATTCGAAACACCGGAACTTCCACCGTAGTCGGCCAATCCATCATAGGCGGCCAGATTGTTGGTGAACTTCACGGACGTGGTCGCCGTGACCAGAATAGCTCCGGAGGGATCCGTTACCTTTGCATTGATGGCGGCACCGGAGATCACGCCCGCCCGCGAGACTGCGTCCAGGTTTTCCACCCGGGAAATGCTGCGCGCGGTGCTGGTGATCTCGAATCGGACGGCCTGCAAGACGCCCAGACCGGTGTCGAACTGGGGAAAGACGACGCTATTGGTCCAGTCCGTGAACTGGATCGCCAGTGTATGGCTTTGCGTCACCAGGGCGGCCCGTGCGGTCCCGGCGTTCACCCCCAGCAGCAGCGCGGTCAAGAACAGGGCGCGGCAACAGGAGGACCAGGCTGCCTGATACCCACAGGCCAGCCAGAGAGGAGTCTTCATGTGTATTGGTTCTGAATTGCTTCCTTTCGTCTCACCCCAGGCCCTCTCCCCGCGGATCTCCGCTGGCAGACAGCCCGGACTGCGTCAGGACACTCCGGAAACCCGGACCTCGCACCCCTTCACCCACGGCTGGTCAGCCACAGGCCGAAGTACGCGGCGACGCCGCGTCCTTGACGATCAGACGATTATTTTTTGCGCTCCTGCTTCTTTTGAAGACGTCGTCCGGGATTGATCACAGTCACCCGCGCTTCACGGCATGGGTCCGCGCATTGTCATCGCTGCGAGAACCCAGACCGCGTGCCGGACAACTGCTTCCCGCCGTGCCCTGTCCGCCACGGATCCCCTTCGGGATGGCCGTTGACAGCGACAAAAGTGGCAACCGCGGGAAAGCCCTGATACCGACGTCGACAAAGAACAACCCATGTTTGTACTGGTTTCCATGTTCTTGACAAGTGCCGAAGCCGTACATGGAAAAGTTCAACAGGCGGAAGAAGCGTACTGGTGTAGGGGTTTCACCCAAAAAGAGCCGCGGGAATCGGCCGTTTGGACGGGGGGGAGGAAAAGGCGGGCGCGGACGCCCGCGCCCCCAGGAGGGTTCTGGAGGCGCGGAGGACGAAGGCAGCGGGCGAGGACGTCCGCGCTCCCGGGAGGAGCGGCCTAGGAATTGCCGGCGTAGGCTTCCATCCCCACGCACGAGCACACCAGGTTGCGGTCGCCGTAAACGTTGTCCACGCGGGCGCTGGCAGGCCAGAACTTGAAGTCGTGCAACGAGGGAACCGGGAAGGCCGCCTGGGTCCGGCTGTAGGGACGGTCCCAGACATCGCCGCAAACCACGTCGGCCGTGTGCGGCGCGTTTTTCAGCGGGTTGTTCTTGGCATCCATCCGGCCCTCTTCGATCGCCCGGATCTCGTCCCGGATGGCAATCATCGCCTCGACGAATCGGTCGAGTTCGGCGCGGGGCTCCGATTCGGTGGGCTCGACCATGAGGGTTCCGGTCACCGGCCAACTCAGGGTGGGTGCATGGAAGCCAAAATCCATCAACCGCTTGGCGACGTCTTCGGCGGTCACCGACTTGAACGGACGGAGATCGAGGATGGATTCGTGGGCGACCAACCCATTCTCGCCGCGGTACAGCGTGGTGAAATGGGGTTCCAGGCGGCGGGTGATATAATTGGCGTTGAGGATGGCGACCTGGGAGGCCTGGGTGAGGCCCTCGGCTCCCATCATGGCGATGTACATCCAGGGAATGGTGCAGATGCTGGCCGAACCCCAGGGAGCGGCCGAGACGGCACCGATGGGATCCTCGCCGCCGAGATGGACGATGGGGTGTCCGGGCAGGAAGGCGACCAGATGCTCGGCGACCGCAATCGGCCCGACGCCCGGTCCACCGCCGCCATGAGGAATGCAGAAGGTCTTGTGGAGATTCAGGTGGCAGACATCGGCGCCGATCGTCCCGGGGGAAGTCAGGCCGACCTGGGCGTTCATGTTGGCACCGTCCATGTAAACCTGGCCGCCAGCGGCATGGACGGCTTCGCAGATTTCTCGGATCCCGGCTTCGAACACGCCGTGGGTGGAGGGATACGTCACCATGAGACAGGCCAGATCCGCCGCGTGTTGGGCGACCTTGGCCTTGAGATCGGGGAGATCAATGTTGCCGCTGGCATCGCAGGCGACCGGGACGACCGAGAAACCAGCCATGACGGCCGAGGCCGGGTTGGTTCCGTGGGCGCTGGTCGGGATGAGGCAGATGCTCCGGCGACCCTCGCCCCGGCTTTCGTGATAGGCGCGGATCACGAGCAGGCCCGCGTATTCGCCCTGGGATCCGGCGTTGGGCTGAAGAGAGACCCCGGCGAAACCGGTGATTTCGGCCAACCACAGTTCCAACTCGTCAAACAGTTGCTGGTAGCCGCGGGTCTGGGACAGGGGGGCGAATGGATGGATGTTGGCGAACTCGGGCCAACTGACCGGGAACATCTCCGATGAGGCGTTGAGCTTCATGGTGCAGCTTCCCAGCGGGATCATCGAATGGCAGAGGGAGAGATCCCGTGACTCGAGCCGGCGCAGATACCTCAGCATCTCGGTTTCGCTGTGATGCCGATTGAAGACCGGATGGCCGAGGTAGGCCGAAGTCCGTCCAAGCGACGCGGGAACCCCGTTGCCCTCGGTCAGGGCCGCCAGGTCAAACCCAGGTTCGTTGCCGCCGCGAAGGATCCACAGAAGGGTCTGCACCTCGGCCGTCGTCACCACCTCGTCGAGCGAGATCCCGACGTGGGCGCTGTCGACGGAACGTAGGTTGATCCGATGTTGCGCAGCCACCCGATGAACTTCGGCGGCGGTGACGCCTTCCAACCGGATCGTCAGTGTGTCGAAGAACGAGGCGTTGACGACGGTATGCCCGAGGCGCCGGGCACCGACCGCCAGAAGGGCGGTCAGGCGGTGGACCCGGCTGGCAATGGCCTTGAGTCCTACGGGTCCGTGGTAGGCAGCATAGGCCATCGCCATGTTGGCGAGGAGCGCCTGGGCGGTGCAGATGTTCGAGGTCGCCTTGTCCCGACGGATGTGTTGCTCGCGCGTCCCGAGGGACAACCGCAGGGCGGGACGACCCCGTACGTCCTTCGACACGCCGACCAACCGACCCGGCATCTGGCGTTTGAAGGCGTCCCGGGTGGCGAAGAACGCTGCGTGAGGCCCGCCGTAGCCGAGCGGCACTCCGAAGCGCTGGGCACTGCCCACCGCCACGTCGGCCCCGAATTCACCCGGGGCCTTCAGCAGCGTGAGTGCGAGAAGGTCGCAGGCGACGACCATCATGGCTCCGGCCGCGTGCGCGGCATCGCCGAAGGCCTGGAAATCCTCCACCACACCGCTGCTGCCCGGATACTGGACCAGCGCGCCGAAAACCCGGGGGCCAAACTCAAACGTCCGCCAGTCGCCCACGATCACCTCGACGCCCAGGGCTTTGGCGCGGGTCCGCACCAGATCGATGTTCTGGGGATGGCAATCCGAGGAAACGAAGAAGACGCCGGGATTCGCTCCGTCGGCTTCCTTGATGCGATGGCAGAGCATCATGGCCTCGGCGCAGGCGGTGGCCTCGTCGAGGAGGGAGGCGTTGGCGATGTCCAGGGCGGTGAGGTCACAGACCAAGGTCTGGAAATTGAGGAGGCCTTCGAGGCGCCCCTGGGAAATCTCGGCCTGATACGGGGTGTATTGGGTGTACCAACCCGGGTTCTCCAGAATGTTCCGCTGGATGACCGGCGGAGTGACCGTCCCGTAGTAGCCCAGCCCGATGTACGAGCGGAAAATCTGGTTCCGTGAACCAATCGTCCGCAGATGGGCCAGAGCCTCCATCTCGGACAGTGCCGGCGGCAGGTCCATGGTCCGGTTCAGCCGGATCGAAGCCGGCACCGCGGCGGTCGTCAGGGCTTCGATCGAGTCGAATCCCAGTTCCTGGAGCATGGCGGCCTGCTCGGCTTCGTCGGGCCCGATGTGGCGTCGGATGAAACGGTCGGGGTGAGGGACAGAAAGGCTTTCCCGGGTCGAATCGATGGCATTGCTCATGAGGAATCGGATCTCCGCCGGCGGCGGAAGGGGCCCACGGTAGGCTCGACCCCTACGCGGGCAAGCCGGTATTCCGACCAAACCATGCGAAGGGCGCACTTCCCGGGAACTCCTCCTTGCCCCCGGCGCTGGTTTCCGGCAACTAGACGCCATCATCTCCACGCCATGAGCAAATCCGCCCCTGCCCCCAACAATTTCCCAAAGCTCCACAACGCCATGTGGCCCGGCCTCGTCGGCAAGGGCAGCCCCGGTGCCGAGCCGTTCATTGATCTGGACACCATGCTGGACCTCACCGCCAAGGCGGAGGTCAACGGCGTGCGTTTCGACGGCGTCGATCTGTTCCTCTACCACCCGCATGTGGACATCGACCTCTCCGATGACGGCATCAAGGCCCTCGCCGAGAAGATCCAGGCAAAGGGGTTCGTCGTGGGATCGGTGGTGGCACCGGTGTGGTTCGAAGGTTCGGCGATGGGCGACGAGACGAAGCGCTCCAACTGGGTTGCCGCCGTGCGCAAGGCGTGCCGGATTGCCTCCCGCCTGCGGGAACTCGGGGTGCGCCCGCACGGCGTGGTGCGCATCGACTCAGCGGCTTCGGTGCATGACTGGTCGGCCAATCCCCGGGCCAACACCAAGCTGATCGCCCAGACGTTTCGGGAAGGCGGCAAGGTGGCGCGCAGCCATGGCGAACGCCTGGCGGCCGAGGGCGAAATCTGCTGGGGCGCGATGCACTCGTGGAAGTACATGCTCCAACTGCTGGAAGAGACGGACATGCCCAAGGTCGTCGGATTCCAGGCGGACATGGCGCACACGCTCCTCTACACGCTCGGTTACAACGCGCCGGAGCACCGGATCGTTCCGCCGAAGTTCAGCTGGGAACCGGAAGCCTTCCACAAGGCGATGAAGAAGATGACCAGCGCCCTGCGGCCCTGGATGTTCGACTTCCACGTGGCCCAGAACGACGCGACCGTCAAAGGCTCCGGTTCCCACGACAAGACCGGCAAGCACTGCGTGGTCAACGATCCGTTCGGCAAGCTCAACGTCCCGCGCGACGCGGGCTACTGGCTCCGCGACGACACCGGCAAGGTCACCCGCAAGACCAAACACATCTGCTGGGACGGGTGCATGTTCCCCAACGAAACCATGCGCAAGCAGGAGACCTGGAACCACATTCTGGCCTCCATGATCCAGGTCCGGGAGAACCACGGCTGGCGCGCCTGAGCGAAATCTTGAGAACTGGCTCGTTGCGCACCCCGGAGCGCCTTGGTTACAACTCCGCCCCGTGCCGCAACAGCACACACTCAAGAATTCCGCGACCTACGCCGGTGTGGGTCTCCATTCCGGGAACAAGGTCATCCTGACCTTCCTCCCGGCGCCGCCCAATCACGGCATCCGTTTCCGCCGAACCGATCTGGAAGGTCGCCCGGAGATCGAGGCCCGGGCCGAGTTGGTGGTGGACACCCAGCGGTCCACCACGCTCGCCAAGGGTCCGGTCAAGATCCACACCGTCGAGCACGTCCTGGCGGCGCTTGCCGGCGCAGGCATTCACAATGCCATCGTCGAGATCGACGCCAATGAACCGCCGATCGCCGACGGTTCCGCCCGCGAATTCGCCCGACTGCTGCGCGACGCCGGTTCGATTGCCCAGAGCGAATCCATCGAACCCTTCAAGATCACCGCCCCGATCGAACTGACGGTGGGCGAGACCCAGATGGCGGTCTTCCCGTACAATGGCTTCAAGATCACCTGCACCAGTTCCGACCGCGGGGGGCGGTTCACCCAGTTCCACAGTCTGGAAATCACCCCGGAGAGTTGGGCCACTGAGATCGCCCACGCCCGGACCTTCTGCTTCTTTGAGGAGATCGAGTTCCTCATCCGCAACGGCCTGATCAAGGGCGGTTCCCTCGAGAATGCCATCGTCATCCGGGACGACGCGATCCTGACCAATGAACCCCTCCGCTATCGCGAGGAGTTTGTCCGGCACAAGATCCTCGACATCATCGGCGACCTCGCGCTGGTGGGTCGTCCCCTTCACGCGCACATCATCGCGGTGCGCCCCAGTCACCACGGCAACACCGATCTGGCCCGGGCGATCCTCGCCCAGATGCGCAAACCCCTGGAGGCCGCCCAGACCTTCGCTCCCCCCCCTGCCCCAATCCCGGAACGCGCCGTGGAAAAGCCCACTGAACGTCGTACCCCCGCCGCCAATACCGTGAGTCACACCCCCGATTCCCCGGACGCCCTGATCCGGGATGGCGCCACGCTCGACATCATTCAGGTCATGCAGATCCTGCCCCATCGTCCGCCATTCCTCATGGTCGACCGCGTGACCCGCATCGACGGCAACAAGATCTCCGCACTCAAGCAGGTGACGATCAACGAACCCTACTTCGAGGGTCACTTCCCCGGCCACCCGATCATGCCCGGCGTCCTTCAACTCGAAGCCATCGCCCAGGTCGCCGGCATCCTCATGATGCGCCAGGCCGAGAACGCCGGGAAACTCGCCTACTTCATGTCCGCCGAGGACGTCAAATGGCGCAAGCCCGTGCGCCCCGGCGATACGCTCATCATCGAAGTCGAGATGACCAAATCCCGCGGCAAGATCGGCAAGGCCCGCGGCGTCTGTTCGGTCAATGGCGAAACCGTGTCGGGGGCCGACGTGACCTTCATGCTCATGGATCGTTGAACCCGGTTCCCCCCGATTCCCCGGCCATGCCGAACATCCATCCCACCGCCGTCCTCCACCCGGGCACCCGCGTCGCAAACGATTGCGTCATCGGCCCCTTTTGCGTCCTGGGTGAACATGTGGTGCTCGGAGCCCGGACCGTGCTCCATTCCCATGTGGTGATCGAGGGGCACACGACGCTCGGGGAGGACAACGAGGTGTTCCCGTTCGCCTGCCTCGGCGGCAAGACCCAGGACCTGAAATTCCGGGGAGGCGTCACACACGTCCGGATCGGGGATCACAACGTCTTCCGCGAGTATTCCACCGTCCACGCCGCCACCGCCGAAGGGCAGGCAACCGTCGTGGGATCGCACAACCATTTCCTCGCCTACACCCACCTCGCCCACGACGTCCAGGTGGGCAGCCATGTGATCATGTCCAATGTCGCCACCCTGGCCGGCCATGTGATCGTCGAGGATCACGTGGTGATCGGCGGCTTGGCGGCCGTGCACCAGTTCTGCCGCATCGGACGTCATTCCATGGTCGGAGGCTGCTCCAAGGTGGTTCAGGACGTCGCCCCGTTCATGATGGCCGATGGCAATCCCGCCGAATCCCGGTTCATCAACAAGGTCGGACTCGAACGGGCCGGCTTCCCGGCCGATGTCATCAGTCAATTGACCAAGGCGTACAAGGTCCTGTTCCGCTCCGGGCTCACCACCGCCAATGCCCTTGCCCGCATCGAGGCCGACCTGGGCGACTCCCCGGAACTGAAACACCTGGTCGCCTTCGCCCAGTCCAGCGAACGCGGACTGGCGAAGTAGGTGCGGTAGTCCCCCCCCGGCATCGCCCAACCCGGGGCTTCCGACCCACGCGGGGTCATGCGACGATCCGTCGCAACACCCGAGATGAAGTACTGGTTGGTCATTCTAGTCCTGCTGGGCGGATCCATCCCGCGCGCCACCGCCGAGGCACCCGCCTCGACGCACTGGGCGTTCCAGCCCATCCGCGATCCTGCGCTTCCCCCGGTCACCAACGCCGCCTGGTGCCGGACCAGCATTGATCGAATCATCCTCGCCCGATTCGAAGCCTCCGGAATCCAGCCCAGCCCCACCACCGGGCGACGGACCCTGCTCCGTCGCGCCGCCTACGATCTCACCGGGCTTCCACCCTCAGCCGATGACATCGACCGGTTCAGTGCGGACCCGGCTCCAGACGCCTTTTCCCGGGTCATCGACCGACTGCTGGAATCGCCGCACTACGGGGAACACTGGGGGCGCCACTGGCTCGACGTGGTGCGCTATGCCGACACGGCGGGCGAGACGGCCGACTATCCGGTGCCCGTGGCCTGGCGTTACCGCAACTACGTCATCGACGCCTTCAACCAGGACAAGCCTTACGATCAATTCCTCCGGGAACAGATCGCCGGCGACATCCTCGCCCGGACCGGGCCGCGGGAACGTTATGCGGAACAGGTCACGGCGACGGGCTATCTGGCGGTGTCGCGCCGGTTCGGCTTCGACTCGGAGAACTACCATCACCTGACCCTTCAGGACACGATCGACACCGTCGGCCAAAGCGTTCTCGGGCTCACGCTCGGGTGCGCGCGCTGCCACAACCACAAGTTCGATCCGGTCTCGACGGCGGACTACTACGCCCTGTACGGCATCTTCGAGAGCACCCGCTACGCCTTCCCTGGGTCTGAACAGAAGCAACGCCATCGCGCGCTCGTCCCGCTGTTGCCGCCCGGGGAATCCGCCGTCCGCTGGGAACAGTTCGAGACCCGGATCGCCGGCCTCGCCGCCCAGGTCGAGCGCGCCAAACTTTCGGTTCCAGGCGCGACCCTGCGCTCCCTCGACGATCTGGATGGAGACTTCGAGATGCAGGCTCCGGCGGCCGGGGGCAGCAAAGGCGTGCTCGTTCCGCCGTGGGTCTATCAAGGACCGATCGCCATCACCACCGAGGCGCAGAGCCCCTTCAAAAACCTTCATTCCAGTGGTCGGGTCGGGGCCAGCATCCCCGCCGGCACCAACGGCTACTCCATGGGCCAGGCCCTCCACCCGATCCGACACCGCGGACCGGTGGGAACCCTGCACCTCAACCTCGATTTCCGCGTCGCCACCAACGACCCGACGGCCGGTGGCCGACATCGTTTCTGGCTGGGTTCAACCGCGGCGAATCCCGCCTTCGAGATCCTGCTGTCGGCGGAGGCCCTCCAACTGAAGGTCGCCGATCGGATCGAGACGGTGTTCCTGCCGAAGGCCGGACAGTGGCACAGCGTTCAACTCACCCTGGATCTCGGCGACGGAACGTTGGCTGGGAACTTCGGACTTCCCGGACAGTGGATTCCCCTGGCGGTGCGCCCGCTCTCGACGGCCTGGAATGGGGCGTTGGAACAGGTGGGATTCGACTCCGGGGCGGGCCCGGATTCCATCCTGCCCGCCATCGCCTTCGACCACCTGGCCGTGCAGGAGTCTCCCATCCCGCCCGTCTCGACCACGCCGCCTGCCATCGCCGGGAACGGCCCCGATCCCGCCCAGGTCGCGGCGCAACTGCTCGAACTGGCGGGGATCGATGGCGACTTCGAATTGCAGTCCGACGACACCCCGCCCAGCGCCCCGTGGGGTCCGGGCCCGAACAGCGTCGTGATGATCCGCTCCGGCTCCCAGAGCCCCTTTCGCAACCTGCTCCCGACCGGTCAGCTTGGCATCCACCTGCCCAACAGCGGGGCCTACAACGGATTCGGCCAGACGCTCGCCCGATCGTGGAAATCGGACCGGACCGATCGCCTCTCGTGGAGCTTCGATTTCCGCTGCACCGATGCGGCGGCCGGCGGCGACGGCTCATGGCGATCCTACCTGGGCCATGGACCGGGGGGTTCCCCCGCCGTGGAACTGTTCTTCAACAGCTCCCGTTTCTTCCGCCGCAGTGGCGATGCCCGCGACGAGGTCCAAGCCCTTCAGCCCGGCGAATGGTATCAGGTCCAACTGCAACTCGACCTGAAGCAACGCCGTTACACCGGGACGATCGCCAACCGATCGCGCCAAACTCCGTTTGAAGGCCAGTTCGCCCCCGGCTGGGATGGCACGCTCGACTACACCTTCATCGACAGCTACGGCCATCTCCCCGGAGTGAAACCGGCGCTCGACGCCGACAACTTTACGCTGGGCGAATCCCCCCTGGCCACGCTCGACGCCCCTGCCGTCCCGGAGACCGATGACGGGCGTCGCCAGCGCCGCTCGCGTGTGGCCGAGCTCCGCCGTCAACGCGATGCCCTGGCCGCCGATGCCGAGCGGGCCCGGAACGAACTGGAGTCGCTGCTGGTGGACGGGCCCTTCGACCTCGCCTACGCCGTCAGCGAAGGCACTCCGCACGATGCGCGGATTCAATTGCGCGGGGAACCGGACCGTCCCGGGGAGGAAGTGCCCCGGGGATTCCTTCCGGTTCTCGGCGGCAGTGCCCTTCCCCGTTCCACGCGGGGCAGTGGCCGCCTTGAATTGGCCGACTGGCTCGTCCACCCCTCCCATCCGCTGACCGCCCGCGTGATGGTCAATCGGATCTGGCAATACCACTTCGGCGAAGGCCTGGTCCGGACGGCCAACGACTTTGGAACCCGCGGTCAACCGCCGAGCGATCCGGATCTCCTCGATCATCTCGCCACGCGTTTCATCCAGTCGGGTTGGTCGGTCAAGGCGATGCACCGCCTCATCCTCAACAGCGCCGTGTACCGCATGCGCAGTGAATCGTCGCTGACGGATCCGCCGGATCCGATGCCGGCATCGGCCGACGAATGTCCGGTGATGCCCGCCACGGGCAGCACCGTGCGCCCCGGCCATTCGGAACCGGCGCATCTCCCCGGACTCGCACGCACGCATCTCCGGCGACGTCTCTCCGCCGAGGAAACCCGCGACTCGCTGCTCCGGGTCAGCGGCGAACTCGACACTTCCACGGGGCACGGTCACCCGTTCCCGTCGCCAACCGGTTGGGGATATACCCAGCACGGACCGTTCAACGCGGTGTACGATCACCAGCGCCGCAGTGTTTACCTGATGAACCAGCGGATCAAACGGCACCCGTTCCTCGCCCTTTTCGACGGGCCTGATCCGAATGCCAGCACTGCCGGACGACGCACCACGACGGTGCCCACGCAGGCGCTCTACTTCCTCAACGATCCCTTCGTACACACCTGCGCCAAGCGGTTCGCCGCCCGGGTGGAAGCAGCCGCTCCGGACGAAGCTGGCCGCATCCAGACCGCCTGGCGGATGGCTTTCGGACGAATGCCGACCGCGGAAGAGTCCGCCGAAGCGGCCCAGTTCCTCGCGGCCAGCCGCGAAGAGTTGGTGGCCAGCGGCGTGAAGGAACCCACGGGGGCTGCGCTTGCCTCCTTCGCCCGCGTGCTTTTCGGCAGCAACGAATTTCTGACCGTCGACTGATGCCTACCGCCTTCACCCCTTCCCGACGCGGCTTCCTCCGTTCCATGGTGGGAGGCTCAACGCTTTTCCCCGCGCTGATCTCCCAACTGCTTGCTGAGGACGACCTGCGCTCCGGCACCATTGATCCGCTGACGCCGCGCCCATCCCACTTCGCCCCCAAGGCCAAGCGCGTCATCTTCCTGTACATGAGCGGTGGCGTTTCCCACGTGGATTCCTGGGATCCGAAGCCCCGTCTCTTTGCCGACGCCGGCAAGACGATCTCGGTCGATGAATTCCAGGGGCGCAAAGGCGACTTCAAGATGTTTGCCAAGCGTCCGCAGTGGGACTTCTCGCGCCACGGTCGTTGCGGCACCGAAGTCAGCTCCCTGTTCCCAAACATGGCGGAATGCGTCGATGACCTGTGCGTAATCCGATCGATGAAGTCCGATCACACCAATCACTACGAGGCCACCCTCGGG
>JBDNHZ010000418.1:0-16470 GCA_041688515.1 Verrucomicrobiota bacterium | reverse complement strand
TGAGCTGCGCCGAGGGCGACGCGGGATTCGTCTATGAAGGCGCGCTGCCCTTCGACATTGAGCGCACGAATCTCAAAGACCTCGGCCATCCGCACACCAAGGTGATGATGAACCTCGCCAATCCCGAGGAAGCATTCTCGCTGTCCTTCATCCCCAACGATGGCGTGGGCCTCGCGCGGATGGAGTTCATCATCACGACTTATATCAAGATTCATCCGCTCGCGCTTACCGGTTTCGACCAGCTCACCGACCCCGCCGCGAAAGCCGAGATCGAGCGCATGACTGCCGGCTATGCGGACAAGCCCCAGTTCTTCGTGGACAAGCTCGCGCAGGGCGTCGCCATGCTCGCCGCCGCGTTTTATCCGAAGGACGTGATCCTTCGCCTGAGCGATTTCAAAACCAACGAGTATGCGAACCTCATCGGAGGCAAGGCATTCGAACCGCACGAGGAAAACCCGATGCTTGGCTTCCGGGGCGCAAGCCGCTACTACCATCCGCGTTACCAGGCCGGGTTCGCGCTCGAATGCCGCGCGGTGGCAAAAGTGCGCGAGGAAATGGGTCTCACCAATCTCAAGGTGATGATTCCCTTCTGCCGCACCATCGAGGAAGGCCACAAGGTGCAGGCCGAGATGGAAAAGCACGGACTCAAACGCGGTGAGAACGGACTGGAGATCTACGTCATGTGCGAAATTCCCAGCAACGTCATCCTCGCCGAGGAATTCGCCGACCTCTTCGACGGCTTCAGCATCGGCTCAAACGACCTCACGCAGCTCATCCTCGGCGTGGACCGCGACAGCGAGATCGTCGCGCCCATTTTCGACGAACG
This sequence comes from Verrucomicrobiota bacterium, assembly GCA_041688515.1. Taxonomy (GTDB): domain Bacteria; phylum Verrucomicrobiota; class Verrucomicrobiia; order Limisphaerales; family UBA9464; genus UBA6176. The sequence continues at coordinate 15,644 of JBDNHZ010000418.1, read as the reverse complement.
AAACGCCGCCGTAAAAAAGATGATCGCGCAGGTCATTGCCACCTGCCGCGCCAAGGGCCGCAAGATCGGCATCTGCGGTCAGGCCCCGAGCGATTACCCGGAGTTCGCGCAGTTCCTCGTCGAGCAGGGCATCGACAGCATCTCGCTCAACCCCGACACCGTGCTGAAAGCGACGCTGGCGATTTTGGAGACGGAGGCTGCTTTGAAGAAGGGGAACCCTTCGTGACCCCGAAGCCACGCCGTCGTGTTCGGGATCAATGCGCCGGACCGGAAACACCCGCCGCACCGGCCTGCCTTCGAATTGCCGTGCTCGGCGCAGGCAACATGGGCACCGCAATGGCTCATGCGCTGGCAGGAAATGGCCATGAGGTCGCCGTCTGGGATTTCTTTCCAGACGTGATCGAGGACATCCGAGCGCGGCGCGAAAACCGACGCTTTCTGTCCGGCGTGCATTTGCACGCGGGCATCCGAGCGATGAACTCTCCGATCGAATGCGTGACGGGTGCGGCCCTCATTGTCCTCAGCGTGCCGTCGCCTTTCGTGAAGACGACACTGACTCGGGTCCTGCCTGCATTGGGCCACGAAGCCATCCTGTTGAACGTCGCCAAGGGCTTCGCCCCGGGCACACGGCAACTATTGCCCTTCCTGCTGGAGCTCCTGGCGCCCCGCCAGCCCTGCGTCCATCTCGCCGGACCAGCCATCGCCAACGAACTCGCACGCGGCCAGCCCGCATCCATCGTCCTCGCCTCGGGGGACACGCGTGCCGCTGAACGCGTGGCGGGTTGGCTTGCCGGGCAATGTTTTCTGCCCTCAACAACCACGGATGTCACGGGCGCGGCGCTCGGCGGCATCTTGAAGAATGTCTATGCGATCCTGCTGGGTTGCCTGGAAACGCTCAGTGACGATTCGCGCAACCTCGAGGCCTCGGCCCTCACCGCCTCAGTGCGTGAGATGGCGGCCATCGCGGTTGCGCAAGGCGGGCAAGTGGCCACGCTTTACGGGTTGGCTGGCTTGGGCGATTTGGTCGCGACCGGATTCTCGCGCGACAGCCACAATCGCCAATTCGGCAAGAGGCTCGCCTCGGGAACGACGGTCCCGGAGATCGAAAGGGAAACCGGCTGGCTGCCGGAAGGCGTGCGCGCGGCCGCCTCGGCGTGCGCCCTCGCGAAGGCGGGCGGCGTGCCGGCACCGGTGGCAGGGTGGGTGCGCCGCGTGCTCGCGGGCACGCCGCCATCCCTCGACGGTCTCCTGCGTGCGTTGCGCGCTGCCACTCTGACATTTCCCGGATGAAGCCTGCCCTCGATCCCATCCTTGCCGCACTGCCGGTCGCGTTGCTCGTTTTCTGGATGACGAAGAAGCGGAGCATGCCTTCGAACCGCGCGCTGCCGCTCGCAGCGCTGGTCCTTTACGTGCTGCTGCTGGGCTACTTCGCCGTGCGTCCGGTGCTGGTGCATGCGGCGGTGGTCGAGGGCCTGCTCACGGCGTTCACGCCGGTCCTCATCGTCTGGGGCGCGATTCTACTGTTCAAGACCATGGAGCACTCGGGCGCGATGGCCACGGTCCGCCAATGGCTGAACGGCATCACCACGAACCGCGTGGCGCAGCTCATGATCGTCGGCTGGGCGTTTTCGTTCCTAGTCGAAGGCGTCAGCGGATTCGGCACACCCGCCGCCCTCGCCGCGCCGCTGCTGGTAGGGCTGGGCTTTTCACCTCTTCCGGTGGCGGTGGCGTGCCTGATGATGAACAGCGTGCCCGTGTCCTTCGGTGCGGTAGGAATGCCGACGTGGTTCGGGCTGGGCGGGCTCGGCCTGACTCCGGAAGAACTGCGTGAAATCGCATTCAAGACCGCCTTGATTCATGCCGGGGCAGCGCTCGTCATTCCACTGCTGGCCTTGCGCGTGGTGGTGTCGGCGAGAGAGATCCGGGAAAACCTCGGCTTCATCGCGATGGTCATCGGCGCAACCGTGGCGTCGTCTGTCGTGGTGGCGCGGTTCAATGTCGAATTTCCCTCCATCGCCGGCGGCGTCTGCGGACTCGCCGCCTCCGTGTTGCTGGCGCGGCACGGCATCGGACTGGTGCCCGCTCAAACTGCACCGTGCGGGGAGAAAGTCGCCCCGGCCAGCCTGCTCAAAGCCACCTTCCCACTCTGGGCCACCGTGCTCATCCTCATCATCACCCGCCTCGACGCCATCGGCCTCAAGACCTGGCTGACCGTTGGCTCGCCCGTGCTGAATCTCCCGCTCGCCGCGCTCGGTGAACTGCGGGTGAGCTCATCGCTCGTCGTCCAGTGGTGGCACATTTTCGACACCGATCTGAGCTGGTCGCACGCAGTCTTTTTTGTGCCGTCGGTGGTTCCGTTCTTCCTCGTCTCCGGGCTCACGTTCGCGCTCTTCCGCACACCCGCGGTGGCGGTGGGCGCGGCGTGGCAGGAATCGTTCCGGCAAGTGCTCAAGCCGATCGGAGCGTTTCTCGGTGCGTTGGTATTGGTGAAGCTGCTCATGGCGGGCGGTGAGCGTTCCTGCGCCGCTATCCTCGGCCACGGGCTGGCGCGAATCGGTGGCGGAGCGTGGCAGTTTGCCGCCGTGTATCTCGGGGCACTCGGCTCCTTTTTCTCCGGCTCGAACACGGTGTCCAACCTCACCTTCGGCGGCATCCAGGACGCCACCGCCACCACGCTTGGCCTTTCCCGCACCACAATCCTGAGCCTGCAATCAGCCGGCGGGGCGATGGGTAACATGGTCTGCATCCACAACATCGTCGCCGTCTGCTCCATCCTCGGCCTGAACAACGAGGAAGGCCGCATCCTCCGGCAGACCTTCCGGCCCCTCCTCCTCTATGGGGTCATCGCAGGAATAATTTCACTGTTTTTCTGAGCGTTGCACTCAACCGTGGGTAGAGTCATCCCGCCAGAGGAACAGGCATCCGACCCGTCACTATGAAAGCCGCATTTTACGATACCAAGCCTTACGACCGCGACTATTTCACCCGTGCGGGTGGAACCGGGCAGATCGAATGGCAGTTCCATGAATTTCGACTCTCCAGCGAGACCGCAGCGACCGCGCAAGGTGCGCAGGCGGTGTGTGTGTTTGTGAATGACCGCTTGGACCGCGCCTGCATGGAGCTGCTGGATGGCGCAGGCATCAAACTCGTGGTGCTGCGCTGCGCCGGCTTCAACAACGTGGACCTCGCGGCGGCGAAATCGCTGGGCATCCGCGTCACACGCGTGCCCGCTTACTCGCCTTATGCGGTGGCGGAACACGCCGTGGCCTTGTTGCTCACTCTCAACCGCAAGATTCACCGCGCATACAATCGGGTGCGTGATCTGAACTTTTCCCTCAGTGGACTCGTCGGCTTCGATCTGCATGGCAAGACCGTCGGCATTGTCGGCACCGGCAGGATTGGCCGCGTGGCCGCCCAGATCTTCCGGGGCTTCGGCTGTCGCGTGATCGCGTATGATCCGATGCCGACGAACGATTGGGCTGCGACGCACCACGTCAGCTATACCGACCTCGATGCGTTGCTGGCGGAGAGCGATGTGGTCAGCCTGCATCTGCCGCTCACGCCGCAGACGCATTACCTGCTCAACACCGCAACCTTCGCCCAGATGAAGCAGGGTGCGCATCTCATCAACACCAGCCGTGGCAAACTGATCGACACCACCGCGCTGATCGAGGCGCTCAAGTCAGGGCACATCGGCGGCGTCGCGCTGGATGTGTATGAGGAGGAAGCAGGCATCTTCTTCGAGGATCTCTCCGGCGAGGTGCTCCAGGATGATGAACTCTCCCGCCTGCTGACTTTTCCCAACGTGCTCATCACCGCACACCAGGCATTTCTCACCCACGAAGCGCTGACCGAGATCGCGCGCGTGACCACCGAAAACATCTCACTTCTGGGCTCCGCGCAGTCTTTCCTGCCTGAGACCATGCTTTAAGATGGAATGCAACCTCGCCTCCGGGGTTCTTGCTGGGGCGCCTGATGGGTTCACGAGTTTCGTTTTTACGGTGACGGCTTCATTACAGGCTCAAGCCGGGAGAAGGACGAGGCTGGCCGCATCCTGACACCGTCCTCGGCCCGACTGAAATGCGCCTCGTCCCCTCGGCACCCTGACCAGAGCCCGATCGATCGGGGGTGGCGTCAACGTGCGCCCCCGTCATGAGGCGTCCCGGGATCGGGGTACGCAATCCACCCGATGCCGGGCGAGATCTCGGCTTCAGTGATATTCCTGCACCGTGCGGACGGTATAGCCGGACTTCTGGAGGGCGGCGATGCCCATGGCGGCGGCGCGGGCACCGCTGAGGGTGGTCATGATCGGGGTGCCGGTCATGACGGCGGTGGTGCGGATCCGGACCTCATCGGACCGGGGAGCGGAGCCGCTGGGGGTGTTGATGACCAACTGGAGCTCCTTGTTCTTGAGCATGTCGATGGCCGTGGGCCGGCCTTCGCCGATCTTGAGGACGCGTTGCACCTTGAATCCGGCGGCCTCGAGGATGCTGGCCGTGCCGTTGGTGGCGACGAGTTCAAATCCCAGGTCGGTGAACTGCCGGGCTACCTCGGCGACGTACGCTTTGTGCGGATCGCCGACGGAGATGAAGACCCGGCCCTTGAGCGGCAAGGGAGAGTTCGCGGCCATCTGGGCTTTGGCGTAGGCGATGCCCAGATCGGCATCGAGGCCCATGACCTCGCCAGTGGAACGCATTTCCGGGGCGAGGATGATGTCCTCTCCGATGAACTTGTCGAAGGGGTACACCGAGTCCTTGACTGCCCAGTATTTCGGCCAGCTTTCCTCGCTAAACCCAAGTTCCTTGAGGGTCTTCCCCGCCATGACCTGGGCGGCCAGCTTGGCGAGTGGCACGCCGATGGCCTTGGAGACGAAGGGGACGGTGCGGGACGCGCGCGGATTGACTTCGAGGACATACACCACGTCACCCTTCACGGCGTATTGCACGTTCATCAGGCCAATCACCTTCAACTCGGTGGCCATGGCATGGGTGTAGCGGCGGATGGTGTCGATGACCTCCTTCGACAGCGTGTGGGGAGGCAGGACCATGGCCGCGTCACCCGAGTGGACTCCGGCGAATTCAATGTGCTCCAGGACCCCGCCGACCACGATGGTGCCGTCCTTGGGATCGGCGAACTGACCGACATCCGTGATGCAGTCCACATCGACCTCGGTGGCATCCTCGAGGAACTTGTCGACCAGCACCGGACGTTCGGGCGAGGCCTCGACGGCGACGCGCATGTAGTACTGCAGTTCCCCATCGGAATAGACGATCTGCATGGCGCGCCCGCCGAGGACGAAAGAGGGGCGGACAAGGACCGGGTAACCGATGCGACGGGCGATGGCGAGCGCCTCGGTCTCGTTGGTGGCCAAGCCGTTCTGCGGCTGGGGAATGGCCAGCCGATCGAGCATGGCGGCGAACAGCTTGCGGTCTTCGGCCATCTCGATGCTTTCGGGGGAAGTACCGATGATGTTCACCCCGTTCTTCTTGAGGCTGAGGGCGAGGTTCAGGGGCGTCTGACCGCCAAACTGGGCGATGGCTCCCCAGCATTTCTCACGTTCGTAGATGTGGAGGACGTCCTCCAGGGTCAGCGGCTCGAAGAACAACTGGTCGCTGGTGTCGTAATCGGTGGAGACGGTTTCCGGGTTGGAATTGACCATCAACGTCTCGAAACCGTCCGCCTTCAGGGCGAAGGCTGCATGGACGCAGCAGTAGTCAAACTCGATGCCCTGGCCGATCCGGTTCGGTCCCCCCCCGAGGATCATGACCTTCTTCCGGGTAGAGGTGCGCACCTCATCGTCGCCGCGGTCGTAGGTCGAGTAGTAGTACGGGGTGTAGGCCTCGAACTCGGCCGCGCAGGTATCGACGAGCCGATAACTTGGAACCAGGCCCATCTCCTTCCGACGCGCCCGGATCGCGTCCTCGGTGGTGTTGGTGAGGTGAGCGATCTGTCGATCGGAGAAACCCAGTGACTTGGCTCGTGCCAGCAGTTCAGCGTTCATGCGTCCGCAAAATTCCTTCAGAGCAAGCCAGACCGAGGGCGGGGTGTCGAGCGGGGGATTCGGGACAAAGTGGGGCGAAAGGCATTCGGACACTCCCCACACCCGAGTAGAATGAGCCTCGTGACGGCGTCTCCTCCGGTAGGCGGCGACGTCAGGAGACTCTGACTTTTATTCGAACGCGACCCGGTCCACGCGCGTTCCCCGCCAGATTGGCGTCAGACTCGTTTCTTCGAGCGGGCCTCCCCGCCCGCGGCCCCAGGCAACGGAGCCACGGGCTGGCGCTCAGGCTCAGTACTCGCGCTTCTTGGTGATGCCCGGCATGGGGACGGGATACTTCCCATCGGCATTGGCCAGGAGCGGTGCGGGGGAATCGAGCGTGATGGTGTCGAGGCCCGGGGCGAACTCGTGCTCGGAGTTCAGGATGTCGTCGTAGGTGACGATCTGGCCGGTATGGGCGGCCATGCGACCCATGGAGGTCACGAGGCTGGCCTTCACGCCGCGTTCCACCTCGTTGTACGGGGTGTTGTTGCGGATGGCGGTGGTCAGGTCTTCCCACTCGAGCTGGTAGGGATCGAGCTCGGGGCCTTCCTTGGGCGTGCGCCAGAGGATCTCGGAGTTGGTCATCTTGTGACCCGAATAGATGCGGGCCTTGGAAGGCCAGTGGCCTTCGGAGGAGATGACCGCGAGACCCTTGGCGCCGTGGGCGTAGCTGGCGAACTGGTCGTGAACGCCCGGCATGGTGCGACCGTACATGAACAGCTTGGTGCCGTCGGCGTAGGTGTACTCGACCGAGTAGTTATCGAAGTTCTGGTCGATGGCGTTGCCGCGGTAATGACGGCCGCCGGAGGCCTGGGCCTCGACCGGCCAGGCGTTCTTGATCCAGCAGGACTCGTCGATGTTGTGGATGTAGAAGTCGCTGAAACATCCGCCGGAAGCCCAGAGGAAAGAATGGAAGCGACGGATCTGGAACATCGTCTCGTTCTCCTCGGGCTTCTTGGCCTCGGAGAAGGCGGAGCCGACGGGGCCGTGCATGCGGTAGGCGCGCTGGGCGATGATCTCGCCGATCTGGCCGTCCTGAACGCGTTTGAAGAGGTCCTGACGGACGCGGCAGTGGCGGCACATGAGGCCGACGCCGACCTTGAGGTTCTTCGCGTCGGCCTGCTTGGCCAGATCGAACATGCGGCGCGAGGTCGGACCATCGACCGTCACCGGCTTTTCCATGAACACATTCAGGCCGCGTTCGACGGCATACTTGAACTGAACCCAACGGAATGCGGGGGGCGTGGCCAGAATGACGAGGTCACCGGGCTTCAACGCATCCATGGCCTCTTTGTAGGCATTGAACCCAACGAACCTCCGATCGTCGGGAATGTCCATCTTGTCGGCGAACTGGCCCTTGAGGCCCTCGAAGCTCGACTTGAGACGGTTGTCGAACACGTCCGCCATGGCCACCAGCTTGACCGGACCAGTCTTGACGTTGAGTGCATTGGCCGCGGCACCCGTGCCACGACCACCCGCGCCAACGAGGGCGATCTGGATGGTGTTGTTTTCCGCGGCATGCACCCGGGGAATCGCCACGCCGGCCAGCGCGGAGGCGGCCGCAAAAGTCCCCGTCGTCCGCAAAAAGTCGCGACGGGACGTCACATTCGCTGCAGGGGAATCATTCATGATCGTGGAAAGTCCCGCCGACCGACCCCCGGTGTCAATCCTCTTGCCGGTTCCAGCGCACTCCACATTACGTTCGCTTTATGGCAGAACCGCGCCGTGGTTCAGACCTCCTCAAGACGTGGTGACGACCGATTGGCCGTCGAAGTCCGTTTGACGCCAGCATCCGGGCGCGATTGGGACCGGTTCTGTCGGGTCCAGGCGGAGCTTTCCGGCCGTGAACTCCACTGCGTGCTGCCCCTGCGGATGGAGATCGCCAAGGTGCTGTCGGACGCCAACCCGTTCTGGCAGCACGCGGAGCGGGCGCTGTGGATCGCCTGGCGCGACGGCCGGCCGGTGGGCCGGATCGTCGCCATCCTCGACCGGGAACATCAACGCGAGCAGGGCGAGTGCTGCGCCTTCTTCGGGTTCTTTGAATCGGTGAACGATCCCGTGGTGGCGACGGCGTTGCTCGATCAGGCGGCACGGTGGGCAACAGACCGCGGGGCCACACGGGTGCGAGGCCCGATGAATCCGGGAATCAATGAAGAATGCGGTCTTCTGGTCGAGGGATTCGACCGACCCAATGCCGTGATGATGCCCTTCAATCCTCCCTATTACGGGTCCCTCATCGAAGGAGCGGGATACGTCCGGGCGAAGGATCTGTTCGCCTTCGACATGCTGCTGTCGGACAGCCCACTCGACCGACTGGTCCGGCTCCGCAACGGCCTGCGTCGGCGCTCGGCGGGAGTCGAGCTCCGGGCGATCACCAAAAAGACGCTCAAATCGGATCTGCCCGATCTGAAGCGGATCTATAACTCGGCCTGGGAACGCAATTGGTCGGCCGTCCCGATGTCGGCGGAGGAGATCGATTTCCTGGCGGAACGGCTGGAACCGATGCTGGTCCAGGGATTGGTCTGGATGGCCTCCGTGCGGGGCGAACCCGCCGGATTGTTGCTGGCGGTTCCCGACCTGAATGAGGCGTTGGGACCGTTGAAAGGACGCCTGCTGACGCCTGCTCTGATCGGGGCGCTGCCGATGCTGCTCGGATGGCGTCGTCCCACCCGCTTCCGACTGATCGCACTGGGGGTGCTGGAGGAGTATCGGGGCCGGGGTCTGGAGGGCTGGATGTTTGCCGAAACGCTGATGGCGGCGCAGGCGATGGGATACACCGGATGCGAGGCGTCCTGGGTGCTGGAAGACAATTTGGCGGTGCACCAACTGGCGGCGTTGTTCGGGGCGAAGATCACCCGACGCTACCGGATCTACGATCGGGTTCTCGGGGCGACGCCTTGACGGTCCGGGTGGACCGTCAGCCACTGGAAGAAGGGTGGGAACGCTCTGGTCTGGATGGTGGAGCCTAGGGGATTCGAACCCCTGACCTTCTCATTGCGAACGAGACGCTCTACCAACTGAGCTAAGACCCCGCAACCAGAGCGGGCGTGTGAATCGCAGAACGACTCGTGGAAGGCAAGCGCGGTTTGTGGGTCAGTGGACGAGCAAAAGATCAGGCCGATCAGACTGATCGGTCTGATCTTTGGGGAAGCCTACCCGATGAACGAGCAGATGTACTCGGCGAGGCCTGAGGTCACCTCGATGTCGAATCCGGATTTGGCGGGGACATCGAAATGGGTTCCAGCGGCGTAGGTCGTCGGCGTGGGGGAGCCATCGATCTTCACGGTGCAGGAGCCGGCGACGATCTCCATCCGTTCGGCCTTCTCGGTGCCAAAGTGGTATTTGCCAGGATAGATCAGGCCGAGGGTCTTCTTCGAGCCATCGGCGAACAGGAGGCTGTGGGAGACGACGTGGCCGTCGAAGTAGACATTGGCCTTGGTGACCGCCGTGACATTGGGGAATTCGGACGGAATGGACATGGGCGCGGAGTGTTCCGGGGTGGAAGGCAGATTCAAGTCTTGAGTGAGCCGGCCCCGGCCGCTGGGGCTGGGGAAGAAGCGGGCGTGGACGCCCGCGTCCCAGAAGGTGCGGTGGCAGAATGCGCCCGCCTACCAGCGGATCTTCGCCGGGAAGTATTCGCGGATGAGCTCCTCGTAGAAGGGGCGGAGCGCCTGGGTATCCGGCTTGGTGTGGCTCTTGGTGTAGAGATCGTAGGGATTGAAATCCTTCACGGCGGCCAGCAGGCGCCGGTCCTGATCGTTGCACAGGTGATCGTACTCGCCCTCGCGATGCCACGGGTAGAACGAGTGGTATCGGAGCATGTAGAGGCCCTCGATCGGGAGGTAATCCTTGCATACCTGGTAGATGTACTCGTCGTGTCCCCAGGACAGGTTCACGGCATCCAGCCCGCAGCCCTCCTCGTACACGCCGTTCCGGGTCTGGAGCTTGGGATCCTGCGAATCGGGGTTGGCCTCGAAAAATCGAAGGAAAACGATCTTGTTGGAGTAGGCACACCCGGTCGGGAAGGTGTCGCCCACCACGGCCCACTGGGGTTCACCCCAGAGACAGAGGATCTTGCCGAGATCGTGGACAAACCCGGTCAGGATCATCCAGCGGGGCTTGCCATCGCGACGGAGTTGCTCGGCGGTCTGGAGGAGGTGCTCCAGTTGGGACATGTCGGTATCCGGATCGCTGTCATCGACAAGTTTGTTGAGGTACTCCGCCGCTTCCCAGACGCCCATCTCCATCCGCTTCAGGCCAAGAAACTCGCGCCGTTTGGCCAGACCGAACTCGTAGGTCTGGTGGAGATGGTTCAGCCGATAGAACTCACGCACGGTCGGTCGCGCATCGGCCTCGTAGTTGCGGAACTCGGTCTCCTGCTTGTCCGGGGTGTGGCCGACAGCAGGTTTGCGGGTGGAGTCCTGAGCGGGCTGGCCGGGCTCCGGATACCGTTCCTTCACGAAGTCCTCCCATTCCTCAAGGCTCTGGAGCGGGTTTGCGGAATCGGTGGTCTTACTGTCGATGTTCATGGCGGTGGCGGAACCTGAAAGTGACGTGAGGAATGGCTATGGGGCAGTCGGGGAGGTCCGACAAGGCCCGAATTGGGGGGAGGAAGAGGGTGCCGGAGGGGCGAGGCCTTCGGAGGGACGAGTTCTACGAGTCCCCATTCCGGGGTTTCGGCCTCGCGGAGCTCCGAGGGGCCTCAGACAAAGCGTGCGAGCTTGGCGTCCAGCCGGGCGGAGCGTGCCTGGTCGCGGACGAGACCGGGGAAATCGCGTTCAAGTTGAGTCCGGGTGGGGACACTGCCCCAGGCGGTCACGTTGAAGACCTCGTGGGCACGGGCCTCGGGCAATCCCAGCTCCCGGGCCTGACGGGAAAAGCGGCTACGCAGTTTGTCGGTCCACTCCTCCAGGTTGGCCGTGGGCTCGATGTGATGCCGGGCCACCCAGGGAAGCCATTCGTTGATCTGGCTCTGGTGACACCAGGATTCGGCGGCGATGACATCGAAGACAGATTCGACATCCACCACCAGATCGCAGGCGTTGGCTCCCGCCATGTACCCGTCGTAGGTGTTGAGGATGACCGGCGTGTGGATCCAGGTGGATTGGGTTTCATCGGCAATGGGATACTCGCCGATAAAGGCGTGCGGCACATTGATCATGTAAGCGACCCGCCGAATGGCCTCGGCCACGGTCAGATGGTCGGGATGCACCCCGGCCGACGGATCCGATGGCAGGGGGGGGCAGAACAGGTAGTCCGGCTGAAATTCCCGGATCGATCGCCACAGGCTGGCGAGCAGATCGGTGGTCAGGGTCCGACAGGCTTCCTCGAAGGGTTGGCCGTTGGGTTTGCGCAGGAGTTCGAACTCGTAGTGCCCGATGTCGGCGCTCTCCTCCTGTTCCGCCAACCGCACGCGTGCCGTCTCGTCCCGGGTCCGGAACTGATGACCGGATCGGCCATCGGTGCACACCAGGATCCGTGCCCGGAAGTCCGGTCCGGCGGTCCGCCGCAACAGTTCGAAGGTTCCCGCGGCGACGAACTCGAAGTCGTCGAAGTGGGCATGGACACAAAGCACGCGCATGGAAGGGAGACTGGAGGGGAATGCGGGAAGATCGAAGGGGGAAGTTGAGATGCGAACCCGTTCACAGGTCCAAATGGAACTTCAAACCCGGCGGCAAACTGGGAAACCTGTCGCTGCTTCATCATGAACCTTCCATTGCATTCCCTCCGGGCCGGGATCATCGGCACGGGCTTCATCGGACCGGTCCACATCGAGGCCCTGCGACGTCTGGGCGTGCAGGTCACCGCGATCTGCGGTTCGACGGCCTCGGCACGGGCGACGGCGGACAAGTGGGGAATTCCGGAGGTGTACGGGGACTACGACTACGCGGCGATGTACCGGTCGCCGAACGTGGACGTGGTCCACATCACCTCGCCGAACAAGGTGCACGTGGAGCAATCGCTGGCGGCGCTGGCGGCGGGGAAACACGTGGTGTGCGAGAAGCCCTTGGGGATGAACCCGGGCGAGACCCAGCGCGTTCTGGCCGCCTTGAAGAAGCGCCAGGCTCCGGTGTTCGCGGTCAACTACATGTGCCGCTTCTTCCCGGCCGTGCTCCAGATGCGCGCCATGGTCCAGCGCGGGGACATCGGTCGGGTCATTCATGTGCAGGGCCACTTCTTTCAGGACTGGCTGCTCAAGGACACCGACTACAACTGGCGCGTTCTGGCGGCCGAGGGGGGACCCCTGCGCGCCATCGGCGACATCGGGACGCACTGGATCGACACCGTCTCTTTCATCCTCGGGGCGAAGGCGGAGTCGGTCTTCGCCCACACGGAAACGTTTCACAAGGTGCGCAAACGTCCGCGGACCGAGCTCAAGACCTTCGCCAAGGCCGATCCCTCGGACCTGGTTTCCTACGCGGTGGACACCGAGGATTTCGGAAGCCTGTTGTTGAAGTTCGGCAAGTCATCCCATGGATTTGCCGAGACCGTGCACGCGAACGCTTCGATCTCCCAGGTGGCGGCCGGATGGAAGTGCAGCCTGTACCTGGGCATTTACGGGACCAACGGGTCGCTCCAGTGGGAGTTCCAACAGCCGAATGAGATCCGGGTCGGACGCCGGGATTCCCCCGACCAGATTCTTCAACGTGGCACCGCGGGGTTTGCCGACGACGTGGCCGGGTACACGGACACTCCCGGCGGACATCCGGAGGGCTTCCCCGACAGCCACAAGATGAACTACCGGGCGATCTACGAGCACATCGCGTCCGGCCGGAAGACCCAGGTGCTCTTCGCCACGGCGGACGATGGGCACCACGAGGTGCGCCTGTGTGACGCGGTGCTGAAGAGCAGCCGCAGCCGCAGATGGGTCAAGGTCGGGGCCAAAGTCTGACTTACCCCCATTGCAGCCCGGGTTGGCGGATGGCATTGAGGGCATCCAGCAGTTCCACCCAGACCGCCTGCAACCCGAGCGGTTGACCGCTGGAAGCCAAGTTGATCAGGCCCGCAATGGCATGACGCTCCGAGCCGGCCGGCCTGGGCGCGAGCAGGGGGCGGACGAGGCGTGCTGTTGCCGCCTGCGCCGCGGTTCGAGGGCACTGCACTCCACGAATCCTTCCAGCCACGCCCGCTCCTCCGCCTAGGGGGCGCGCACCCCAAAGGCTTTGTGGTCTGGACCCAGGTTTCGTCCGGTACGCCCGTGGCAATCGGACGCCGAGTTTTCAACGAAAACCCCATGGAACATCGCGCCTCCAGACACGTCTCGCCCGGGAGCGGGCGCCCAAGATCACGGGTTGCGGAGCGACCGTGAACCTGTCACCATGGCCACAGAAATCACTCATCCCTATCATGAAACGCATTCTTGTCCTCATCTCCCTCGTCGGCTTCGTTGGTTCCAGCGCGTTTGCCGCTGATTGTGCCACCAAGGCCTGTTGCCAGACCAAGACGGCTTCCGTCTGCCCGGTCACCAAAGCCAACCAACAGGCCAAGGGCGCCGCGGGCTCCACCAAGGAGATCGCCCGTGCCTCGAAGACCACCGTCATGATCGCTGCCGTCCACACGCACTGATCTCGACTCCGCCGGTTCGCTGGGCCTCCCGTTCGCGGGAGGCCTTTTTTTGTTTTGGAGTTGGAGTAGGGTGTCGCTCGTGACGACGTCGTTTCTTCTCGATCTCAGCGAGCTCCGGGATCTGGCCGCCAAGGTGGATGCGGGGGTGCGTCTGGACGAGGTCGATGCCCTGCGGTTGTTCGAGTCGAAGGACCTGAACGCACTGGCGGCGCTGGCAGACCTGGCCAACCAGCGGAAGAACGGGCTGCGCGCCTCCTACATCGTCAACCGATACATCAACTACTCCAACTACTGCATCCTGAGTTGTCAGTTCTGTTCGTTCTCCCGGAAGAAGCGCGATGCCGACGGGTTCGAGCTCACGACGGAACAAATGGTCACCAAGGCCCGGGAAGCACTGGCGCTCGGGATTACCGAACTGCACATCGTCGGTGGCCTTCATCCTTCCCTGCCGTTCAGCTACTACATCGGATTCCTCCAGGCCTTGAAGGCCCTGGATCCGCGGCTGCAGCTGAAATGCTTCACGGCCATCGAGATTCTCCATCTGGCGTGGCTCGCCCGGAAAACGGTTCGCGACACCCTCTTGGAGCTGAAGGAAGCCGGGCTGGAATCGTTGACCGGGGGCGGGGCCGAGATCTTTCGCAAGGAGGTCCGCACCCGCATCGCCAAGGGGAAGGAATCGGGTGCGGAATATCTCGACGTCCATCGACTCTGGCATCAACTCGGGGGCCGGAGCACCTGCACGATGCTCTACGGACACGTCGAGAGCCTGGCCGATCGCGTGGATCACCTGCGCCAATTGCGCGGGCTCCAGGATGAAACCGGGGGGTTCACCGGGTTCATTCCCCTGCCCTTCCAACCGGAGAACAATGACATCCCGGTCCGGACGCCTCCCACGGGCTACGACATGCTCCGCACGATCGCTGTCAGCCGGCTCTACCTCGATAACTTCGATCACATCACCGCCTACTGGGTGGGCATGGGGCTCAAGATGGCGCAGGTCGCCCTCAGTCACGGTGCGGATGACATTCACGGCACCATCATCGAGGAACACATCTTCCACATGGCCGGTGCCAAGTCCCCGCAGATGACCACCGAAAAGGAACTGGTGAAGGCCATCCGCGAAGCGGGACGCATCCCGGTCCAACGCGACACCTTCTATCGGCCAGTCCGTGTCCTCGATGAACCGGCGGCCACCACCGCCGTCGCTGCTCTGGAAGCGGGAGGCGACGCCTCGGCAGCGCGGGTGCAGGACACCGTCAGCGCCGGTGGCTGAACGCACCTCGGGCGGTTGGCAGGAGAGTGGATGAACCAGTGAAAGTGATCCGATGCAGGAAGAACCGAAATCGCTCTTTGACCGGATTGGGGGCAGACCCGCGCTCGAACGGCTCCTGTCCCGATTCTACGACCGCGCCCGGGAGGACGCCCTGCTGGGCCCGATCTTCGGCGCGCATGTTCACGACTGGGATTCACATCTCCAGACCGTGGTGGATTTCTGGTCGAACCACACCGGCGGACCAGTGCTCTATCGCGGCGGCATGGGACGTCACCTGCGCCTTGGATTGCAGCCGGAGCATTTTGAGCGCTGGCTTTCGCTGTGGCAGGAGAACGCCTTGGTCGAAGTGGGCCCGGACTGCGCTGCGGAACTTCATCAGATCGCCCTGCATGTCGCCGCCAATTTGAAGGCGATGGCCACCCGCACCTCCGCTGTCACCGTCGGGGGTCCGGCCCCGCCCCCCGGCAGTCGCTTCAGCCTGCGTCCGCCGCCGAGGGCGTAACCCCTCACAGCCCGTTGACCCGTCGTCGAATCCCTTCCCGCCCCTCACTTCGTTTCGGTGGCCTTCGGCTCAGGATACTTTTTGAGGCGGTCGGATAGCTCGGCCCAGTCCCGCTCGCGATCCATCTTCTCTGCCGAGTGGTAACCCACCCAAAAGATCGCCGCGTTGTTGGTGAGCCAGCGACGACCGGGAGCGGATTGTTCCAGTCCCTGAATGACGTCTTGCCACGCCGCAGTCGACAGCCTGCCAAGGAGGAGTTCTTG
>JBDNHZ010000417.1:0-3349 GCA_041688515.1 Verrucomicrobiota bacterium | reverse complement strand
GGGGCATGTTGGCCTGTTGTTCAGATTCACGGCGAGCGAGACGCCGTCCTGCTTGTCCCGCAATGCGGGATCGGGATGGAGGTCGCGGCGAAAGGTGCACAGTCCCGAACTTGGGCGAACGGCGAGGTTGGCTTCAATGCCGCGCAGAGGTGTGTTTCCATGCTGTCGGTGGCGGGTTCCTTGGCGGACGTGGCAATCCAAGTCATGGGTGGTCAGGGCAGGGCAGGACTGAGCGGAAAACCGCCACCCACCTGCAATCGTCCGAGGCTGTGGTTCGCGTTTCAATCCTGTGGAGACTTGTTGGCCGCGTTTATGCCACTCCCCCGGCGGCAAGGTCAAAGCATCAGCCGCGGCGACAAGGCCTTCCGGAGTCATTCCACCGGCCGAACACGATAGAAGCGTCGGGGTTCGCCGGTGGTCACCTTGTCCGTCACGGGCATGGGATGTTCTGGCCGATCGGCGGCGGGTGATCCGGGGGAAGGGCGTGCCCAAGGCAATCGAGGGAACCCCTTCCAAGCGCACGAGACGCGTTTTCCGGGTGCCGGCGCCGCTCGACTGAGTGATGTCGGGGGCTCATGCCCTCTACGGAAGCTCCACGACCCGGAACAACCGGCTGGGGGATTCGGCGGGCACGGGCACTTTGATCGTCAGAAAGCTGTCCTTCCCAAGGTGCGGTTGTCCGGAATCAACCCATTCAGATCCTGCGCCCAAGGACTCCTGAACCTGGTACAGTTTCCCGAAACGGGCATTCCATTTCAGTTCGACCTCCGTGACCCGCACATCGAGGACGGGACGGTCGATCTCGACGACGCCGAGGCGAAGGTGCTGGATCCCCACGGGTGCATGGGCTCCGTAGTCGTTCCAGGTGCCATCGGGCCAGAGGTGGACGTAGTGCTCGCCGTCGAGCCCGTTGTTGGGCTCTCCGCCACGCCAGTTCGAGTAGCGGTTGGCCTCGCCGCTGATCCAGTGGAACGATCCTTCCTGGCCTTCGTCGGTGTATCCGACCCAGAGCAGGACGGGTTGAGGTGCCGCCCAGTTCCCAAAGGTTGAAAGGATCCACGCGTTCTCCTCCTCGGAACTGACGGTTGCGAGGTTGCCTCCCAAAGCCCGCGCCTTGGCCTGCGCCCGGTGCCAGAACGAGTCGGACAACAGATAGTAGCTGGATCCGTTGGCTGGATTGCGAATGGGTCCAGCGAGCACGTCCGGCAAGGGTGCCACTTTGACGAGGGCGTGGAGGACGGTCACCTCGTTCCGATCGTTCCACACGCCGTTGTCGAGCGTTGGGGTGCCCGTGAGCATTTCGACGTAGTCCTCGTTCCTAATGTTGTCGGGTTGGTTCCGTGCGAAGTTTTTAAAGGTCGTCGGCCGACCGTCCACGGTCCGAAACTCGCCCTCAACCAAGGCGTCCGAATACCCGATCCAAAACCTTGGGGCGAGGCTCCGGAATGTGTCGGCGATCCACTGATTCTCTGCCGCAGATTCGATGACCGCGAGATGGCCGTCCAAGCGTTGGGCCTCGATCTCGGCCCCCAACCAACTGGTCGGCGCCAAGAGGTAGTAGTCCTGTCCGTTGGCTTGATTGCGCACCGGTCCAAGGAGGACGTCGGCGTGAGCGGCAACTGACAACGACAAAGCGATAAGGGCTCGTGGCAGGAGATGAGTCATGTTTGGGCTGGGGCGAATGATGATGGGTGCTGGGGGGCACTGGCCTGCATCGAGAGCAGACATCCCCCTTTCATCTCGTATCGTTGCCGAAAGCTACGATGCAGGGGCAACCGAAATTCCGTGGATGGTTGAGCCCTATCCGACTCGGTTTGTTCGGGAGAAGAGCAGCGAGACGTCAGGCTGAGCCCGGAGTGTTTTGCCCATCCACGCACCGCGACCCTGCCTCGAATGGCTCATGTCAGATAGTCGAAGTCCCAGATGGCCGCAGAGGATGCGATCCGCCGAAGGGTAAGTGCACTCGGATATGATGCGCGCAGCGAGCGCCCCTAAGGAATGGGGGCGCGCGCACACATCCGTGCACATCGGAGGGTCGGCGGCAGTGGCGGGGGGGCGATCCCGTTTGGGCTTAAAAACCTTTCCCGGAGGCGCTTCGAGTTCCTCACCGGTCACTTCACGCCAATGGATCCGACCTGGTGTCGATGAGTGGACGATGGCCTTGGTAAGGCTTGGCGACCCGGCATCTGTTTTCCAATGTAATCGCTTTCCCCGCTTCGCAGCCCGGAGTTCGAACGTGTCCGAGTCGCGGGTCCCGCGAATAGCGAGAATGGCCCGCGCCCAGTTCGCCCATTCGGCGGATCCCGCACCGAGGTATGCTGCATCGCCGGCCGAACGTGCAGTGCTCTCCGTCCCGATCGCCGGCTTGTTCGTGTGGTGAATCACGATTGCTCCACACCCGAACTCGCGCAGGAGGGGATTCAATCCGCCTCGTAGGAAAGCTCCGACATCGACCTGTGCATTGGCCTCGCCACCGAGGTAGGCGAGCGCAGGGTCGATCCACAGAAGATCCGGATGGTGCTCGGCGGGGGACAATCGAATCGGTAGTTCGGCTTGCGTTGGTCTGGGGGGCCAAGGCGTTCCCGCGATTTGCGATATTGCTCAGCACCGAAAAGATCCCCTCTTCGGATCCCAGCGGCTCGTCCGCGAGATGATTCATGAGGGCGACAATGTCACCCGTTGTTACCGATGCGGCGCGTGGGGCTATCGCGTGGACTGCCAAGCGCCGGATTAGCAACGGCAGTTCGATCCAAGATCGACAGCGCAGGTTTGGGTTTAGGGATGGAGTTGGGGTTAGATTTCCACGAACTAGACAGAGAGTTGAAATTCAGAAGCTCGGCGAGGATGCGTTTCGCCTTGGCGCCATACTCTCCGCCGAGGTTCTTGAGTTGCTTGGGGGGGAGTTGGCGGAGCAGTTCCCACAAGCATGCAGCTTCCCATTCTTCGTTCGGGATGTCCGTGAACGCGACATCCTCGGAATTCCGCCACCGTTTCATGCGGCGGTCTCCTTCGGCATCGGGACAACCTTCGCGTCCTTGGCGGGTTGAAAGCTGAGCCGCCGGGCTTGTGGCCCACCTATGCTGCGATGGACATGAAGTCGATGCCGGCCATGACGCAGGTCGAGATGAAGTAGTGCCGGGCGTCGTGAAATCTGAACAGCTCCACCGGGGCGGCGGCGCATGCCAGCGGAAGGTTTTCGCCGGGATGTCCTGCTCGCTACGCTGGGGTGAGGGGAACAGCCACTGGGAGTCGGGTGCTCGCCGGTCGTACATGGCGCGGAGAAGGGATTCCAAGGCCGGATTCAGGTCCACCCGTCGCACCTCGTGATTCTTCGCCAGTCCGTCTGCGC
>JBDNHZ010000416.1:0-2372 GCA_041688515.1 Verrucomicrobiota bacterium | reverse complement strand
CTTTGGCGAAGGCGTCTGGGGATGGGTGGCTGAGGCCCAGGGGTTTTATCAGGTGAGTTTCGAGGTGGCTCCGCCGGGCGATGTTCCAGGTGTAGCCGAGTGGAGGGCGGGCGATGACGTCCGTGGTCACGGGAACGTCCCCCCGCTGATCGACTACCGGCTCAGCCAAGGCCGTGAAGCCCTGAAGGTCGGACGAAGCTTCACCCTCGCCGGCACGACCTATCGGGTTCGCGATACCAAGCAGACCGAAATCCTTTTTTCTGAAGGATCGCTTCCCTTCCTGGCGATCCCCGGACGGGCGGCCATCAGCGGCGATCTGGGAGGTGCCGACCGTGCCTTCGCCAATCTCGAGTATTCGAACGAAGGCATCCGGTTGTTCACCGGGCGTTATTGCACGTTCGAGGATCTGAAGTTCCAGGATCTCCGCCTGCTGCCCGGGTGGACGACGAAGGAATTCGAACCGACGCGACGGATGGCGGACGCGTTGAATTGTGTTACCTGCGGCTCGGCGCTCCAACTGCGCGCCGCCGGTCTTTCCATGACGGCGGTGTGCCTTTCCTGCGGCAGCCTGCTCGACACGAGTCATCCGGTGGTGCAGCTCGTGGCGACGGCTTCGGCCCGTCAATCGGTGATCGAACCGATCCTGCCGATCGGGTCCCGCGGAACGATGCGGGGAACGGAGTATGAATGCATCGGGTTCCTTCGGCGCCGGGACAACTACGGGGACATCTGGTTCGAGTACCTCCTGTTCAATCCGTTCGCCGGGTTCCGCTGGCTGGTCACCTACGAAGGACACTGGAGCTTCGTCGAGATGCTGCTGGAAGAACCAGCGGCGGGGATCAAGGAACCGGTGGTGGACGGGGTGGCCTACCGGCTGTTCGGGCGTGGTGTGGCGGAGGTCACCTATGTGCTGGGCGAATTCTACTGGCAGGTCCGGCACAAGGAACGGACCGAGGTGGCGGATTACATCGCGCCGCCCCGGATCCTTTCGAGCGAGAAGTATCCCGAGCTGAGCGAGGTCACCTGGTCGCGCGGCGAGTATGTTGCCGCGGCCGAGGTGCATGAAGCGTTTGCGCTCCCGGGCGAAGTTCCGGAGCCGGTGGGTTGTTATCTCAACCAGCCGAACCCGCATCTGGAAAAGGGGCGCACCCTGCGTTGGTTGCTGCCGGTGCTGGCCGGCGTGCTGTTGGTGATCTCGTTGATCGGCGCGGCGACCCGGTCCAACGAACGGGTCTTCAGCGAATCGTTCGTTTCGACGCAGGTGGGAACCAACGGGGCCATCGTGACCGCGCCCTTCGAGTTGCGCGGGTCGCATGCCCAGGCGGTCGAGATCACGCTGGCGGCCGACGTCGACAATCGTTGGATGGAGACGCAGATCGACCTGGTGAATGTCCAGACGGGTCAGGTCGAACGGGAGATCGTGGTCGGCGTCGATTTCTACAGCGGATACGACGACGGCCCCTGGCAGGAAGGGTCCCGGGAGCGAAGCGTCCTGGTGCCAGCCGTGCCGCCCGGGCAATACCGGATGTTGATCGAACCTTCGATGGATCCGCCTCAACCGGATCTGGGATTCCACCTGACACTGGACCGGGACGTGATGGTCTGGTCCAACGCCTGGCTGGGCGTGGCCGCCTTGCTGGCGTATCCGTTCTATCGATGGTTCCGCGAACACAGCTTCGAGCGGCAGCGCTGGTCGATGAGCGACTATTCTCCCTTTGCCTCGGCCGAAGCAGATGACGATGGCGATGACGACTGACCTGCCATGAAGTTCAAGACTCCGTTGTACCTGGCTTACGGGCTGGTGTTGTGTGGCTACCTCGCGGTGGCCAGTCGCAACGGCTACAGCCTTCTCAATACCATGACGCCGCCTTTCCTGCGGACGTCCGGCTCTTCCCTGCAACATAAGTGACCTCCCCATGAACCTCGACTTCGGCAAGATCCTCGGTCTCGGCGTCAGCAGCATGATCTATTCGGTCGTCGGCCTCCTGACCTTCCTGGCGTGCTTCTATCTCGTCGACAAACTCACCCCGGGCGACCTGTGGAAGGAACTCGTGGAGAAGAAGAATACCGCGGTGGCGATCTTCTTTGGTTCCGTCGCCCTGGGCATGTGCCTGATCATCGCCGCCTGTCTCCACGGCTGATCCGGGATGAACGATCGCGCCACCCGATTGCTCCTGCTCGCGAGTGTGTTCGTCATCGCGACCTGCGGTCTCATCTACGAACTGATCGCAGGTACCCTTGCCAGTTATCTGCTGGGCGATTCCGTCACCCAGTTCTCCACCATCATCGGGGTTTACCTGTTCGCCATGGGCGTGGGCTCGTGGTTGTCGGGATTCGTCGTCCGGGGAGAGGCCCGGTTGTTCGTCCAGGTT
>JBDNHZ010000415.1:0-5766 GCA_041688515.1 Verrucomicrobiota bacterium | reverse complement strand
CAATTCCCAACGATTCGAACACGGTCCAACTCACGTCGGCCGGGCGCACCGGGCGATCGGTCACGAACGTGCCTTCCTTGTCCGTGGCCCCGATGACCTGGCCGCCCCGCACGCCGGCTCCGGCGAACAAAAGAGAACCCGCCCGCCCCCAGTGATCGCGCCCGGCGTCCTTGTTGACCTTGGGCGTCCGCCCGAACTCACCCATGACCAGCAGCAACGTGTCGGAGAGCAGTCCGCGGTTGTGGAGATCGGTGACCAGAGCGGCGAGGCCCGAATCAAACTCGGGCAACTTCTTGTCGAGGCTCTCGAAGATCTTGGCGTGATGATCCCATCCGCCGAAGTTCACCGTGACGAATCGGACCCCCGCTTCGACCAGACGGCGGGCCAGCAGGCAGGACTGCCCGAATTCGCTCCGACCGTAGGCATCGCGTGCCGCCGCGGATTCCTGTTCCACCGAAAACGCCTCCCGCGCATTGGGCGACAACACCAGTTCTGCTGCCTTGCGCGCGAACTCATCGTGGGTGTCCAATTGATCGTTGCCGTGAACCCGGCCGCCGAGTCGATCCACCGACGCCAGCAGGGCCTTGCGCCGCGCCAGCGCTTCGTCGGACACCCCCGCCGGCCGGCTCAGGTCGCGGACGCGCCATTCCTTTTCGTTGGGATTGCCGGCGGAGAACGATTCGTACCGTCCGCCCAGCCAGGAGGCCTTGCCCAATTCCCAGGTGAACGAGGGGTTCTTGGGAACCACCACGTAAGGCGGCATCCGCCCTGCAAACCCGGTTTCATGAGCCGCGACCGAACCCATCGAGGGATGATCCCCGAAGGGCGAACCGAACCGACCGCTCAAGACCCAGTTGCTGGCCGTCTCATGGTGATCGTTCTCGTGGGTGCCCGAACGGACCAAGGCGAAGTGATGCATCCGATGCGCCAGCCTCGGCAGCATTTCCGAGATCCGCAGGCCCGGAACCGTCGTCGGAACGGTCGAGTACTTGCCGCGGATCTCCTCAATGGCTTCGGGCTTCGGGTCAAACGTGTCGTGATGCGAGATGCCGCCTCCGAGGAACACCAGAATGACCGACTTCGCCCGGGCTCGTCGGGCGCTCAACGGAGCCGTCGCCGTGGCGGCAGCCAACTTCTCCGCCGCGAGCAAAGACGGAAGCGACATGCCGATCGGGCCGAGGGTGCCGAGGCGGAGGAAATCGCGGCGCGTCACCCCGCCGCACTGCCGCCATTGCCGTCCAAATGAGATATTGAGCATGGGATTTTACGGGTGGATCCGATCAGTGATTGAAATTGAATTCCTTGGAGTTCAACAGCGCCCAGGCGAGATCCCGGAGTCCTTCCTCCGGAGAAACACCCGCGAGGCTCGGCAGGACCGCCTCCAATTCATCCCTGCCCGGACGCCGTCCCAGCGCCACCAGGTAGAGTTCCGCGACTGCCTCCGACAACTCCCGTTTCGGCCGCGCGAGCCGTCGGATGAACCCGTCGGGATCCGACAACTTGCGCATCGTCTCGGCACCGTTCTGCAGATGCAGGAGTTGGGGAAGGGTCACCTCCCCCTTTCGTTCACAGGCACATGCCGTGACCCGGTCGCTCCGGCCAAACAACGAGAGGAAATAGCTTCCCGTCTGCGGTTCAGAAAGCTGGATGGCCCGCACTCCCACCGGCTGACCCTCGAACCGTTCTGCCACCCCCGTGACCGTCGCCACCGCATCCGCCAGCACCTCGGCGGGGAGACGCCGCGCCTGATAATGGGAGAAGAACCGGCGATCGGTTGCGTTGCTCTTCAAGGACGCCGAACTGAGCTGGTACGTCCGCGAGTTGAGGATCAGCCGCATGACCTGACGCAGGTCATGTCCTGACGCACGGAATTCCCTCGCCAACACGCTCATCAACTCCGGGTTCGACGGCGGATTGCTGGCCCGCAGATCGTCCACCGGCTCGACCATGCCCACGCCGAGGAAATGCTTCCAGAGCCGGTTGACCATCGCCTCGGCGAACAGCGGGTCGTTGGTGATCCAATCCGCCAACGCCAAGCGCGGGTCCTCCCCCGGCTTCCATGCCACTGCTTTCCGGTCCAACGCCCGGGCTTCCACCATCTGTCGCGTCCGCGGCTGCTGGGTTCGCGGCGGACGGCCATCGAGTTCTTCCAACTCCCGCTTGAGCCGGGCGTGTTCCTGCCGTCGCTCCGACAACTCCTTCGCCGCCGGGGGGGCAGCGTCACCGGTCGCCGACAGGAAAGCGGTCTGGGCACCTTGGAGTTTGCCGGCGACTTCCTCGAATCGACGGCGGCGCTCCACCCGTTCCTTGCTGCTCAACACCAGTTGGGTCGCCCCCTTGTCCGGCTCCTTTCGGTCGAGATGCATCTGACTGAAGAAGGCGGAGAACTGATGGAAATCATCCTGGGTGTAGCGCTCCAGCGGATGGTTGTGACACCGCGCACAGCCGATCCTCGTCCCGAGGAACGCTTGGGCCACCGAATCCGTCACCTCGGATTCCGGCGGGGCCTTCTCCCCCACCAACGTCACGTAATAACCCACTGCCGGATTTTCGAAGGCGTCCCCCTTCGCCGTCAGCACGTCCCGGGCGATCCGATCCCACCCGACCCCCGCCGTCAGTCGCCCGTGCAGCCAACTGTGAAAGGACCGGACCCCCTTCACGCCGCGGACGTCATGATCCCGTTCCCGCCGGTTCTGCAACAGGTCGGCCAACTGCAGCGTCCAGTAATCGGCAAACTCACGCCGAGCCAGCAGCGCATCGACCAGGCGCGATCGCTTGTCGGGCGAGCGATCCTCCAGAAACGTCTCGACCTCGGTCGATGTGGGCAGGGTTCCCAGCGTGTCCAGCATGGCGCGACGCAGGAAGGTCGCGTCATCGCACCGGGGCGACGGCGGAATCTGGAGCGCCGCCAACTTGGCGAACACCGCTTCATCGAGGGCATTCTGCGGCTTGCCGAAGCGCCAGGGCTCGACTGGCTCCAAGGAGGGAACCGTCACCCGCACGACGGCGACCAGACCCAGAAAATGAGCGCGGATGGCCGTTTCCCCCTGACGTTCGACACTCACCTGCCCGTCGGCCGTCACCTTGGCAACCGTCTCGTCGTTGGAGACGAACTGCGTCAGCCAGGTGACCTCCTGCTTCCTTCCATCCGGCCAATGGACCCGGGTCAGCAAGGGCTGCTTCTCCCCGATCCGATACGATCGATCCCCCGGCAGGATTTCGAGGGCGATCGGATCTGCTTCCGCTGCGACCGTCTTCGGGCCCGGCGCCCGCGCCGCGATCCAGGCGGCCAGAGTCCGATGATACCGCGAGCCTCCATCGAACCGGACCAGGCCTTCATGCGGCACCCGCCCGAGTGGTTTGGTCACCAGCAGGGAGGTTTCCGGATCCGCCGGATTGATTCGGCGCCCCGACAATTCTTCGGTGATCCAACGATGATCCAACTCGGGAGCGTACCCGCGCAGGCTGAGGCGGAATCCATTCTGCCCCGCCTGCTTCCCGTGACAGGAACCCTGATTGCAACCCAACCGGGTCAGGATCGGTTCAATTTCACGACGAAAACTGGGTTCGACGGGGACGCTCACGGGGCGGACGACCACTTCCACTCGATTGCTGGTTCCATTGTCAGCCACCGCCCAGACCGCCGTCTGCCCTCCCGACACCGCCCGCACGCGACCCTGCTGGTCCACCGTGGCCACGGCGGGGTCAGTTGAAACCCACTTCATTTCCCGAGTGCAATCCGTGCCGTTCACCCAGGACGCCAACAGCCCGTGCTCATCCCCCGCTCCGTGCAACTCGATCGCCGCTGGCATCAGCAGGGGGACCCGCAGGCTGGCCCGCGGGTCGGCCCGACACGTGAGGGCCAATGCCAACCCTCCCGCCAAAGCGGTCAGCCGCCCCAGTCGGGCCAGAGCATGGGAGGGGGAAAACATCGTCTCGCACATTGTTCTGCTCTGACCGGGCAGGCGAGGGGAAAGTCACAGGGGAAGAATCCCGCCCCGGGGCCGCGGGCGTCCTCGCCCGCCCTTTCCTCCCCAAGTCTCACTTCGCGTACTCGACGCAGCGGGTCTCGCGGATGACCGTGACGCGGATCTGCCCCGGATAGAGAAGCTCATCCTCGACCCGCCGGGCGATGTCCCTGGCGAGCTTGAGGCTGGTCTGATCGTCGATCTGCTCCGGACGCACCACCACGCGCAGTTCCCGGCCTGCCTGAACGGCAAAGGCCTTTTCCACTCCCGGTTGGTCCATGGCGATCTGCTCCAGGTTCTGCAAACGCTGGAGATAGGTCGTCATCGTCTCCGAACGTGAACCCGGCCGCGACGCACTGATCGCATCCGCCGCCGCCACCAGGATGCCGAAGATGTTTTCGTGCGGCACTTCCTCATGGTGGGAGGCGACCGCATTGACAATCACCGGGCTCTCGCCGTGGCGCTTGATGAAGTCGGCTCCGACGATCGCATGCGGCCCTTCGACCTCGTGGGTCATGGCCTTGCCGATGTCGTGGAGCAACCCGGCACGTCGTGCGGTCACCGGATCATCGCCCAGCTCGGAAGCCATCAGACCGCACAGATGGGCCACCTCCACCGAGTGTTGCAGGACATTCTGCGAAAAACTGTGGCGGAAATGGAGCTTGCCCAGCAATCGGACCACCTCGGTGTGCATCGGCGCGAGGCCCGCCCGATAAACTGCCTCTTCCCCCGTCTTGAGGATGAAGGAATCCATTTCGGTGTTCACGGCGGCGAGCACCTCCTCGATTCGGGCCGGATGGATCCGACCGTCCATCACGAGACGTTCCATCGCCAGTCGGGCGATCTCGCGTCGAACGGGGTCGAACCCGGAAAGGACCACGGCATTGGGGGTGTCATCGACCAGCACCGTCACGCCGGCGGCGGCTTCGAAGGCGCGGATGTTCCGACCGTCCCGACCGATGATCCGGCCTTTCATGTCGTCGCCCGGCAAGGCCACCGTGGAGGTCGACGTTTCAAAGGTGTGTTTCCCGGCGTAACGCTGGACGGCGATGGAAAGGATCCGGCGAGCCTGTTCCTCCGCACCGTGCCGGGCATTGTCCAGAATGTGGCGCGTCACATCCGCCGCGTCCTTGGTGGCCTCCGACTCGACTTCGCGGAGGAGTTCAGTCCGGGCTTCGGCCGCGGTGGTGCTCGCCAACTGCTCCAGTTGGGCCTTTCGCTGGGAAGCCAGTGCCGCCACGGCCGCCCGCTCGGTGTCCAACTGTCCCCGGAGGGATTCAAGTTGGTCGGCGCGCTGGCGGAGATCCTGTTCCTGCTGGCCGAACCGGTCCAACTGCCGGTTCACGGCCATCTCCCGCTCGCGCAACCGGAGGTCAATGTCGTCCATGCGGCGTCGCTGATCTTCGTTCTGCCGTTCCAGATCCGCCCGCGAACGCGCCAGTTCCTCCCGTGCCGCCGCCTCCAATTGGCCCCGATGCACCTCGGCCTCGCGACGCAATTGTTCGGCGCTCTGCTGTTCACGGGCACGCACCTCCGCCAGTAACGCCCGCTCGCGCGAACGATACAGCATGTATCCCAGCCCACCGCCGGTAACGAGCCCGAACAGGCCCGCCACGACCGTCTCGGTTAACATCGGTTATCTTATGGCCCCAGGTCCGTGAAGACCGCCGGGCACCGTCACCAGGTTCAATCGAATGTCGTGAGCTTCCACCGGCACGTCAGACAGCAATTGTTCATCGCTTCCAACCCCGCAGGTCGCTTCGACCACCGAAGCCAGCAACCGATCGTAAAATCCTTT
>JBDNHZ010000414.1:0-4342 GCA_041688515.1 Verrucomicrobiota bacterium | reverse complement strand
GTTGAAGGCCGAGAAGTTGCGCGTCGAACTCCAGGCCTCCGCCGACGCCGTCCGACGCAACCAACGCATGGTGCGGCTCAAGTGCGATCTGGCGGACGGACCCACACTGGACGCCATGACCCCGCGCGAACGCAGTCGGGCCACCTTGCGCGAGATGTACCAGCGCTGGGGCTTCCGCAGCCTGCTGGCCGAGCTCGGGGAAGAACCCGGCACGACCCCGGTGCAGGGAGATCTGTTCTAGGGGAAGTCACCCCTCCCGCGGATCACTCCGGGTTTTAGGTTCAAACCTGCCGTTGTCTCGGGCAGCATGTCCCAATCATGGGTGCCCAATGGAAGCAGGCCGGTCGTGAAGCGAATGCCCAGAAAAAGGGGCAGGTTGTCGGAAAACTCGTCCGCGAGATCATGGTTGCCGCCAAGCTGGGCGGGGCGGATCCGGACACGAACCCGCGACTGCACGTCGCCGTGGACAAGGCCAAGAAGGCCAGCGTTTATCGCGACACCATCGATCGCGCCATCAAGAAGGGTGCCGGGCTCCTCGATGAAAAGGTGGAGTACGAGACCGTGTGTTACGAGGGCTTCGCTCCCCACAAGGTCCCGGTGATCGTCGAGTGCCTCACCGACAACCGGAACCGCACCGCGCCCGACATCCGCCGTCTCTTCCAGGCCGGCCAGCTCGGTCAGCCCGGCAGCATGAGCTTCTTCTTCGACCACCTCGGCGTGGTCGAAGCCACCCATCCGGGAACCTCGCGTGACGCGGAAAGCGATGCCATCGAGGCGGGCGCACAGAATGTCGAGGCACTGGAAGCCGAAGAAATTCCCGAGGGCAGCCAGGGCGCCCGGTTCCTCACTGAGATCAAGGATCTCTCGACCGTCAGCGCCTGGCTCAAGAAAACCGGCTGGAGCATCAGCGCCTCCGAAATCCGGTACGTCGCCAAGAACCCGACCGAACTCGGCGAGACCGATCGGGCCCACGTCGCCGCCTTCCTCAACGCCCTCGACGACCACGACGACGTCCATCGCGTGTACGTGGGGATGAAGTAAGGTCGGGATCCTTAAACACCCGCCATCAGCGGGTCCAGGATCTCCAACGCCGCACGGATGCGATCGCGGTCAGCCGCGGACGCCAGGCCGAACGGTTCGCTCATGGTGTCTCCGGCGATGCCCTTCAAATGGAGCGCTGTCTTGATTCCGCGGATCACCGTCGCCGCGTAACCGCTCGTTCCGTACAGGTGCCGTGACAGGGTCTGGAGTCGGTCGTTCAGATCGCGCATCCGGGCCAGATCTCCCGTCCGCGCCGCATTCGCCAGCCCCACGTACAGTCGCGGGAATACCTGCGCGCCGCCGCACACGCCGCCATGCGCCCCGAACAGGATGGCGTCGCCCAGCAATTGTTCCGGCCCGATGTACACCCCGAAGTCCGGACGGACCCGGGCCAGTTGAAGCACCTGATGGAAGTAGGTGAAATCACCGCCGCTGTCCTTCAACCCGACGATTCCCGGCTGATCCACCGCCCACTTCACCACGTCCAGCGGGATGGG
This sequence comes from Verrucomicrobiota bacterium, assembly GCA_041688515.1. GTDB lineage: Bacteria > Verrucomicrobiota > Verrucomicrobiia > Limisphaerales > UBA9464 > UBA6176. The sequence goes on along the minus strand of JBDNHZ010000414.1, from coordinate 2,804 downwards.
CGTCTTGACCAGCGACGGCATGTTGTAGAGGTAGATGGGCAGGGGCGACCCGGAGAGCAGCAGCTCGGCGTGACGACGCAGGTCCGGACCCACGGCCGGCAGGTAGAACGGGGGCGCGAGAACCAGGGCAGACGCACCGGCATCGGCCGAGACCCGGGCCAACGCCCGTGAATCGTCCACCACCGCACTCGTAATCCCCACCAGCACCGGGATGCGTCCTGCCACCGCGCGAACGGCCGCCCGCACCATCTGGCCTTGAACCGCCGCGGTGAAGCACGGTCCTTCGCCGGTGGTACCGAGGACAAACACCCCCGTTACCCCGCCCGCGATGATGTGTTCCAGCAACCGACCCACGGCCTCCTCATCCAGGCGACCTTCGGGCGTCAGAGGCGTGACTAGGGGAGGAATGATGCCGCACAGCGGCGCAGGGAATGATCGGGACATGGCAAATCAGATCGGTTTAGGGAAGTTTGCCGCCGGAGGGTTCCCGGGGGAACTCCATTTACTCCAGAAACCGCAGTTGCTGATCCGCGGAAGACGTCTTCCCGGTCGATCGGGAGGGGGAAGGCAACGGCTCCGACGGTCGGATCGGAAGTGGATCGGCCTCGGCCCCGAAGGCAGCGACGACCGCTTCTTCCACCAGACCTTCGTTCAATCCGATCCGGAGATTGCGATGCAGGAGCTTCACCAGGATGCGAACCTCCTCCGGACCGCACCCGCCCAGCACCTCGACCAGCAAGCCCCGAACCACCTCCGGGGAACGCGCCGCGGCCAGTCGCTCGAACGCCCGGATGACCGAAGCCAGCGGCAGCCCACGGGCATGCAGTGCGCCCCGACGCCCGATCAATTCCGCGGCGGCCTCGCCAGCGTCACTGTGCTTCAGGAAGGTCTGCTTGAACTCCGCCTCACTCCGACCGGAAGCCAGGCACACTGCCTTCCGTAGCAGCGTCGCGCCGACCATCGACAGCGGTCCCCCGGACGGCCCCAGAGTGCGCCCGGCGAACCAGGCCGTGACCCCCGACCGGTCGCTCGAGGGCACGGCCTTCAGGTACTCGGCCAGACATCGAATCTTTCCCGGCTTCGATCGCTCCTGCCGGATCGCCTCACACGCCGCGGCGAAGGAGGCGAAGCCCGACATGCCGGGATCGGGCACACTCGGAAGTGGGGGGGGCCCCTGTTCGAAACCGACGGCGGCAGATTCAAGCTCTGCCGGATCGTCAGTCCCAGCAGGCGCATCTCGCGGCCCGCTCCTGGACGACCGTCGGCCTGAGACTCTCCCACCCAGCCCCAGCTCCAATTGTTCCTCTCCGGTCAGGGCCCAGGCCTCCACCCCTTCCGCTCGGAGATCAGCGGCGAACTCCGCCGCGAATCCATGCAGCGTGTACACCACCTTGGGCGACACCTGCCGCACGAACTCCATCAGGTCGGGGTAGTCCGCGTGATCGCTCAACGGAAAGGCGGCATCGGCGCGATAGCGGTACTGGCAACCGGAATCCATGGCCCATCCGGTGAGCACCGCCACCCGTGCGGGACCGACCCGACGTTTCAGCGCCGCCAGATCTCCCCCCGGCGGAGCCAGCACCACATGGCCGGCCGCGGACCTCGATTCGACCGCCCGATAGGCGGGAAATTCCATGCCCAGTTCCTCGTACACCCGGGTCATCTTCATCACCGGATCAGTCAACAGCACCGGCAGACCGGCCTCGCGCAGCGAGGCCAGGATTTCCTGGGCCTTGCCCAGGGAATAGCCGAGCAGGATCGGCACCTCGTCGTTGTCGAGAGCCTCCCGACAAAACCGGTGCACGCTCTGCAACACTTCCGCCGCCGGGGGAAATACATACTTCGGTCGTCCGAACGTGGTTTCCATCACCAGCACCTCCGCGGGACGCGGTTTGCAGGCCTCGGCCGCAAGACTCGGGCGCAACTGGAAATCACCCGTGTAGAGCAACGATCCTTCGTCTCCTTCCAGCAGCGACATGGCCGAACCCAGGATGTGTCCCGCCGGCAACAACGTCAGGAAACCGTCGCGCGCGCTCCCGAATCGCGGATCGCGCAGGTCCACCCGCTCGCCCCAGGCCAGGACCTGTTCCTTCCGCTGGCCAGCCACCCGCGCGCGCATCAGGCGTCGGGTCGGTTCGGAGAGAAACACCTCGGCATGCTTGGCCGTGTGATCGGAATGCGCATGACTGACGAACACCGATTCCTCCGGCCCGATGGCGTGATGCGCGTCCAACCACATCCGCCAGGACGGCAGATGCAATGCACCTTTTACGAAGTGGAACCCGGGCCCGCGCACGGAGATCACGCTAGGCGGAGAGACGCGCGCGGGCCAAGCCGCGTCCGGAGGGAAGTCAGAGTCTCCTGGCGCCTCCTACGGGGTAGGTGCCGAGGTGCCGAGGCGCACTTCCGGGTGGGTGGGCGGGAGAGAGCGATCACGATCACCCTTTATAAAGTGTGATCGCGGTCGAGGCGTCGATGAACGTGGGAAAGGACCGTCCGCCCGCTCCCCACGCTTCCCCTCCGATTTGAGGCGGCACCCCACCCTCACGGACGGGGCGCATCTGGACGCTGTCCTTTCTGGACGCGTCGCGCGATCACGCGATCCGGGAGGACGATCACACTTTGCAAAGTGTGATCGCGTTCGGGGCGTCGTTGAACGCGGGAACGGACCGTCCGCCCGCTCCCCACGTTGGACCTCCGATTCGACGCGGTGCCCCCCAGGGACGGGGCGCATCTGGGCGCTGTCCTTTCTGGACGCGTCGCGCGATCACGCGATCCGGGAGGGCGATCACACTTTGCAAAGT
>JBDNHZ010000413.1:0-11570 GCA_041688515.1 Verrucomicrobiota bacterium | reverse complement strand
TTCCTTTCGGCCAACTGGGCTTCGGCCTGCCGATATTTTGGAAGGCAACAGGGTTCACCGCAGAGATCGCAGGGACCGCAGAGTTCCGCAGAGCAGGACCGGTACGAGGGCTCTGCGTTCTCCGCGTTTCTGCGGTCAATCTCTGGGCCGTCGGCAGGGGAACTGGCCGCAAAGAACGAAAGAAGACAAAAGAAGGGGGAAACCAACTCGATCATCGAACTCGCCACCGGCCTGCATGATCGGGACGAACGCGGCGAGTGGCAGGAGTCGGAGGAGGCCTTCGAACGGGTTCCCGGTGCTGCCCGTGCATGGAAGGGGAACCATCGCGTCACCCTCGCCTCCAATCCAAACACGCCCTCCGCCGTTCAACATGGGTAACCCGACGGTCGGTTGCTCTCCAGTCACGTGTACGGCATCGGCTGGCATGATACCGCCAGCGGCGAATCGGTTCTGTTGGCCGAGTTGAGCCATACCACCGGTCTGTTGACCGAAAAGAATGTCGTCCTTTACCCGGACGCCCTCCGGGGGTCTGTCACCGCCTCACTCCGGTATACTTACACACGCTCCGGCTTCGAACAGGATGTGATCATCCGTGAAGCTCCGCCGCCTCCGGAGACCTTTGGATTGTCCTCCAAGTCGTCCCGTCTGGAGGTCTGGACGGAGTTCGACAAATCCGTGGAACCCGAGGTCGGTTCGATCGCCCGCTCCGCCGCGCAGGGTGGATCCACGGCGGACCCCGAGGTCGATGTGAAAGAGGGGCAATGGGGTCAGCCTCATAATGTTTAAAAAACGTCTGGCTATTGGCGTCTTCCGCCATGGTTCCAGCTTTGAGAATTCATGTGCCGGAAGGAGGGTGCCACGGGATGAGTCGTGGGAGCGGTGGAAAAGATCCTGGGGCGAACGTGGCGTGAGAGGGCGGAGCGGTACGGGGATTGGGGCCGGGACGGGGGCGACACGACACCCGAGGTAGAGGTTGGCGGCGGCGGAAGTTCCAGGTGTGGCCGATGACACGCTGGCGCAGGGTGTGAGGCGTTTTCGGCGCCCGTCGGCGAGCCGACCCGAAATGGAGGGCTTCGCGGATTGCCTCAAGGACACAATGTCAAAGCTATTGGACTGACCCCATTGCTGCTCACGGTACGTGTACGATTCCGACGGACGCCTGATGGAGCGTCGTCGCTACACGGGCATTGGCGGTGATTGGACGATCGCGGAGACCACCCGGTACCTGAACGACGGTTGGCAATGCGTGGCGGAGTTCAACGCTTCGAACGTCCTGCAACGGCGTCAGGTGTGGGGACTGGACCTGGACGGGAGCCGCGGTGGGATGGGTGGGATTGGCGGGTTGCTGTGGATTGCGAGCCAGGCGAACGGGACTCACTACGCCGCTCCGGACGGCACCGGCAACGTGGTGGCCCTGTTCGGGACCGGCGGGACCGAGACCGCGCGCTTCGAGTACGGACCCTTCGGGGAACTGCTGCGGATGAGCGGCGGAGCGATTGCGGCGGAGAATCCCTGGAGGTTCAGCAGCAAGCGACCGGACCCGACGACCGACTGGGTGCACTACGAGTTTCGCATCTACGATCCCACCAGCGGCCGTTGGCTGAGCCGTGACCCGATCGGCGAGGCGGGCGGCCCGCGCAAGCGGTACTTGATGCTGCCACTAATGGAAATTGGTCTCTAATGAGGGCAGAATCAGCGGCATGGGCCAAAGGTGCAACAGGCGATGTCCCTGTATTTTGTGGAAATGGCAAAGGACGCATTTTCCTAAACGACGAGTTGCCAGAGTTGCTGAAAAACAGGGATGCAGGAACCGTCAATTCGATTGATATATCATTTTGATATTTGAAATCCAGATAACCAGCCATCAACCGAAGGTTTCAATATTCGGGTATATCCAGAAGTTGTCTTTTCCATGATTTACGAAGATTCAACGGGGCGACTCTTGTTTAGTGTCGAGGTGGACGACGATCCCAAAACAATCTCCTTGAATCGCGTTGCGTCTGAAGGAGGCAAAATAGCTAACGTAAACAGCCCATCGACCAGAACTCGTGTAGATTTAGCCATTGAGAGGTTGACCGCCCATTTCAAGAACCAAGGATTGAGCGTTGAGTTGGATTGAAGGGGTTTGATCAGTAGGAACGCTCCAACCGCTGGCGCTCGTGTCAACGTCCGCCAACCCTCGCGTAAACTCCGATGAACCGCTCCGTCACGCCTCCTGCTGATGGGAGAAGGGCCCAAGGCTGGGGCGTTCACTTGTGGGGTGAGCGACCATTGAACCCAGGGAAAAGCAGTTTGATCCGCAAATGTCCCTCGCAACTATGGGCCCGCGCGGCACTAGCCCGCGCGCGGAAATCAGGCCTTGTAACTTTTGAAGCCACGGGCATACCGTCGATGAGTCTCCCCCTCCCTCCTTCAAGGATATTACGGACATGAAATCGGACCCTTACTCTGCACTGGCTCTCTGGCTTCTTTTCGGAACCGCCTCGGCACTGCTGTCGGCACCGGTGGTTTCGAATGTTCGCGCGGCACAGCGCACCGATTCGAAGCTCGTGGACATCTATTACAATGTCGCTGCCCCAAGTGCGATCACCGTCACGATCGCGGTCTCCTCCGACGGCGGAGCGAGCTACAGCGTGCCATCGGCTTCTTTCAGCGGCGATTTTAGATCAGGTGTCCAGCCGCGAGCGGATCGGGATGTGGTATGGAATGCAGGTATCGACTGGAACGGTCAGTTCACCACCCGCGGCCGGGTGCGCGTCACGGCGGAGGACGGAACCGGCCCGGCGGGCATGGCTTTTATTCCCGGTGGAACCTTTATGATGGGGGACAATTATGGCTTGTCCGGCGACGCTGCCTTGCACTCGGTGTCGGTGTCCGATTTCTATCTGGACCGCTTTGAGGTGACTCAGGAGTTGTGGCACTCGGTGTACACGTGGGCCGCGCTGAACGGGTACACCCTCTCCGGCAACGGCGAGGGTGCTGCCGGCAATCACCCGATCCAGACTGGCCCCTGGTACGAGGTGGTCAAGTGGTGCAACGCCCGTTCACAAAAGGAAGGGCGCACCCCTGCCTACTACACCGACGTGGCGCAGACGCAGATTTTCAAGTCTGGTGATCTGGATCTGACGCCGGCGATGGTCAAGTGGACCAGCAATGGCTATCGCTTGCCGACGGAGGCGGAATGGGAAAAGGCAGCGCGTGGGGGTTTGGCAGGGAATCATTTTCCCTGGCCGAGCTTTGGAAACGACTATAACGCCTTGATAAACGGCAGCATGGCGAATTATTTAGGCAGCAATGATCCATTCGAGCAGAAACCCACCCCGACGACCCCGGTGGGATACTACAATGGCACCCAGGTTCCAACGGGCGTGGACATGGCCAACGGCTACGGCCTTTACGACATGGCGGGGAATGTTTGGGAATGGTGTTGGGATTGGTATGGCGCCTACGATGTGGCTGCGTCGACCAACCCACGTGGGCCGGCGACGGGCTCCGTCCGAGTGATCCGCGGGGGCGGTGGGCAATATGGCGTGGTCGACCTGCGCTGTGCCTTTCGCCGCAAAGCCGACCCGAGCGGTCGGGGCCTCCTTGGCTTCCGGTGTGCCCTAGGTCAGCCATGAATATTCAGTCCAAGAAGCAGGAGCGGAGCGAGGCTGAACCAGCGAGGCGAAGCGAGGGACGAGCGGAGACTGCTTGTTCAGTCTCGCGCAGCGAGCGGTTTTTCAGAATGGACCCAAAGGCAATCAACAGCATGCGGACAATCACGAGTCGGCGTCCAAGGTTCCGCCGTGTCGGGCTTGGCAAACAGCAGCGTGCCGCCCGGTGCCAGTAGGGCTACCGAAGACTCCGGGCGGCCCATCTTCCCAACTGATCTATGAATCGACTTGCCGCTTGGAAACGGTTTTTTCCGGCGCTTCTGTGGATAGCCGTCCTACCTGTCCAGGCAGGGTTTCATGTGGCCGAGTCGTCCCTGTTTGAACTCGATACAGGGGGGCGCCCGCCCAGCATCAGTTCCAGCACGACCGGTGATTTTGTCATCGACACCGGCGGCCGCACGCCCGGCTTGAGCGTGAGTTCCACCGCGAATTTCATCATCAACACGCGGGGTGGGGCGGCCGCCTCATTCAACTCCGCTTACTTCACCATCGACACCCGCGGTCTCGAACGCCTGAGCGTGCGGTTAAAGGCGATGGACGGTCCTGGCGTGAATCTGGCCGGCGTCACCGTGACCGCGTGGCAGAACGGCCTCGATGTGGCTCGGACCACCACGACGAGCGATGGTTCAGCGACGCTGGCAAATCTCTTGGCGGGATACTACGAACTACGTGCGGAGAAGGCGGGATACCAGACTCAGGTTCGGAGTCCTGTGCGAGTTCCGGAGGACGTTTTAAATGGGTGGACCGTTCGAATGCCAGTGCCAAAGCAGGTGCCGGTACTTACGGAGAGCGCAGTTCCACCAGTTCCATCGGTGCTGGTTCGACAAGCACCGGGAGCCATTGGGGTGCTGAGGGTATTTGAGGGGGGGGCGAATGGTCAGTTTAGTAACTCGGGTGAGATCTTTCCTGATCGAATGACGATTGTTCTGACGCATGGTTGCATCAGCGACTCGGACACCTGGCCGTTGGCCATGGCGCGAACATTGGCAACGGCTCGAATGCCGGGACTAAACAATCGCCCCAACATCGTAGCCTGGGATTGGCGGGATGCGGCGGGTGGGGTCACGCAAAATTCCGGGTTAAGCCTGATCTCTTCCGGATTTTGCGTCCTGCCTCGGCAATCGACTTCCAAGGCGGGATTGGAGCTGGGTCAAACCCTCTGGAGCACCTTGGGTAATGCCTATGACAAGCCTGTGCATTTCATTGGGCATAGCCTGGGTACGCTCGTCAATTGCGCCGCGGTCAACTATCTGCACGGGGACGATTGGAACCATGTCCTGCCGGGAGGATCGGTTGGTTGGAATTGGAAAAGGACGCATGTCACCCTGCTGGATCATGCGCAGTTGGCCCCTGATCTTCGCCTGACATGGAATCCCTTGGAGTGGGTAGGCTGGGATTCCCCGATCCCGAAATGCGCTGCTTACATAGAAAATTATCTGACAATGGTGGGCATCTATCAGGATGTCGGGGTGAATGTCTTTCTCCAGCGCTCAAAAGGTTTACTGATTGGAGTGCACCAGTACCCCCAAGAGTGGTATCGCCAAAGCATCCTCCAACCAGGAACCAGCGAGGTGGGTTTTCGTTACTCCTTCGAATACGGCGGTGAGAATGTCGCCTTTCCAACTCCACCATGTTGCGGAGGGGTCAGTGCCCCGGAGCAAACGCTGAAGCGGGCCGGAGTTGTGTTTGCTCAGGATGAAGGTAACTCGAACGAGCGGGCATTGATAGCTCTGAATGTGCCGGAGGGTCTGGCCGCGCGCATCGCCATTGAGTTGGTGACCCACGTGCCGTTTGGAGGTCTGGTCCTGACCTATTCCTTGCGCGCAACCCGCTACGGAGTGGAGGCAACCACTTTCGTGGTGGATGAGGTCAGTACTGTGACCGGAGCGGTCGCGCGCAAGACGGGACAAGTTGCAGTTTCAATGGTCGAAAGGGTGTACAACAACTACGGGGGCTCTCTGAATCCGATGGGCGACCCCGTCTACGGGGTCGGCGCGAGCACGCCCGCGGTTGTAGGGATTCCCGGCTATTCAAATGAGACACTGGCGCAGCCCGTCTTATCGCTGCGACTCGATATGCGCACCCAACCTCTGCCACTCTTTCCAGGTCCTAGAAACGGGCGCCCCCTGCCATCTGCTGATACACCCGGGAATATCCCGGCTTACGTCTGGCTGCCCGTCCATGTCCCGACCAATGCGGTGGCCTTGGTTTTTGACTTCAGCTTGAATGGTAACGGAGCCAGCGATCGCGTAGTGGCCGGTATCAACGCATCGAATATCTTCAGTCTCGCTGCTGAATTTATCGCTACGAACACGATGATGAGCAGCGGAGTCCTGCCGGTGGAGGCGTGGGCGGGGCAGGAGGTGGAATTGTTCTTCGGCGTGGCCGACGGAACTTCAACGAATGCGCTGCTGTCGGTGGAGGGTATTCGGTTTCTGAATCTGCCCGTGCCGCGATTGATGATCCAATTGGAGGACGGAAACCCCGTCCTGTCATGGACCGAGGCGGCACCCGGTTTCCGCTTGGAAATCCGGACGAATCTTACCGACCTCACGGGATGGACCGTCGCCAACAACGTGGGCGGATATCCCGGGCAACGCGTCTACACCAATCAGACCACGGCGACGCAGGAATACTATCGACTGAAACGACCGTGACGGAACCAAGTCACTGCTCCACTCAGGGTCGAATGGCCCCATTCGACGACAATTGAGCTTGGCGGAGTGCCGAGCTCAGGCACCAAGCCTATCTGCGGACCAAGAGGGTGGTAGCCGACGAGGTAAGGAGGCGGATCGGGTCACTCTATCGAGGGCATTGAACCCAGGGAAAAGCAGAGGAAAGGGGTCAGTTCCTGATAATGGCTACTCCTTGCTGGACTTCCCCGATTTTTGGCGTGCCGCGGGTACGGTTGAATCACCCACCTCTGCCTCATGCATCATTATCAATGAACTGACCCCTGACCTGTATGCAAGTCGGGAATAGAATCGAAATTGCCCCGCAGGAGTCGCGCCGTCGCTCGCGTCTTGGTTGTGCAACGGCGGTTGCTAGTCTCGCCCGTCAAGGCATCTGCTCGGGGGTGCTCGTTCCTCGCCGACCCCGGCACATGCCGCGCTGGTCCAGCCGCTCCCTAGGGTGTCCCGGCAACCGCCCGTCGGCTGCTCCCTCTGTCACCGCTCCTTCGTCGCTTTCGCTTCGCTCATGCCAGCCGCAGCCGCAGACCCTCCCACTCCGGTCGTTCCTCCCTGCGTTCCAGGGCGGGCTAGACCGCGAGGCTGCGGTGGGGCGGCGGCGCCGTGAGTGCGGCTAACGCCGGGATTAAGGGTTCCCCATCCTGGCCTCGCTCCAAGGGCGGGGAGTACCAAACGTGGCCGTGACAGAACCTCGCTTCGAAGGCACTCAACCGTCTTGTCTTCGCTGATGATCGGCGCCCTCAGCAGTTTGAGACCCTTTGTCACAGCGACCTCCACTGTCTCGTTGGCGAATGCTCGTCGGTCATCAACGGGATGACGCCCGGGAAAACTGACGAGTTTGTGGTCTGCGATGAGGTGCCACACTTTCTCATCAATGAGGTACATCAGCACAGGCAGGTAGCTGAAGGAATTCAGAAGCAGGGCCCGGCGAACGTCCGCGAGCATTTGCCACGTTTGGGCGGTGATGGGGGCGACGACCATGACGTCGCGGACTTTGGTGAGTTTGGACAGGATCGCGGTTTCCAAAATCAGGAAGGGTTCCACCAAACGTTCGCCGTGATGTCTGATCCAAGCGCCATCGTGGACAGCGGTGTTGCGGGCTTCCCGAACAACTTCGAAGAGCCGCTCCGCATGCTCCCGATGATCGGGGACTCGGGTCGATACCAACGCCATGAGGACGGGTTTGTATTTTCCGAGGCCATTCAAGGCCTGCTTCCCGCAGGCTTGCCCGACGTGCTCAAGAACCGCCGCTGCTTTGTCAAAGCCTTCCGAGTCGCGCAGCAGCGTGGCCCGCGCATCCCTCATCCTGTTGAGCAGATCGATCCAAGGTGCCTCCGGCGAGCTGGGAAGCTTCAAAAGCAGATCTGAAGTTGGGTTTGCTGAGGCCATGAATCGGTGGTTGGCACCCGGTGATGGAGTGCGGCGGCAAGCAGCGCGCCCGTGGCAATCCGTTCCTTCGAGGAGTATCGATGAGCCGCCAAGCCGGGATTCCCCGTCATACCGCTTGTCCCCCAACCCAGCGGTGGACATCCTGATCAGGCTCAGCCACGCGACATGCCCCTTCCGACGGCAAAAAACTGGACCGCCATCAGCCACTCTCGCTTCCCGTGGGAGCAGGAGGCGCTTGATTTCATCCATGATCGGTTCCCGGGCGGAAACGAGCATCTGGCGTGGTCGAACTTCGAGTTTGTCGCGTCGGACGGCTCGTTGAATGAGGTGGATCTGCTGGTCGCTTCGCCTTGGGGAGTGTTCCTGATCGAGATCAAAAGCAGGCCAGGCCGATTGGAGGGCGACAATGCGGCATGGACGTGGATCGGAGAGGACGGCCGGCGTCGAGTGGACGACAACCCGCTCCGACTCACCAATCTGAAGTCGAAGCGCCTGAAGGATCTCCTTTCGCGCCAGTCGGCGTTCCGCCATCGCGACCTGCCGTTCATTCAACCGCTGGTGTTTTGCTCTGCTCCTCGCCTCGATTTCCAGTTGGCCCCGGACGCCCGCAATTTCATCTGCGTCCGCGATGCCGACGACAAGGCACGTCCGGGGATCCGGGCTGCGATCTTCCGGAGGGAAGGAGCGGGTCTGCGTCAATACACGGAGCGCCTGGTGGATTCGCCAACCCTCAAAGCCTTCGCCCAGGCGATGGCGCAAGCGGGTTTGAGAGGGCAGCACCGCAAGGTGGCGGACTTCGTCCTCGATCGGCTTCGATACGAGAGCCCAACCGGTGCCTTTCAGGATTGGGAAGCGCACCACGTGACTTCGGAATCCGTGCGGCGGCTCGTGCGTCTCTATCTGGCGTCGGGTCAGCCGACCAAAGAGGACCGGATTGCCATTGCGGAGGCGGCACGACGCGAGTTTCACACGCTCGAAAAGCTGAGTCATCCGGGCATCCTCAAGGCGATGGTTCCGGCGGAATCCGAGTTGGGGCCGGTGATCGTGTTCGAGTTCGATCCATCGGCGAAACGGCTCGATCACTACTTTGCGGAGAGCGGACCGCACCTTGATGTCCAGAAACGCTGGGAACTACTGACGCAGGTAGCCGATGCGATTCGATACAGCCACGGAAAGGGGATCATCCACCGGGCGCTTTCGCCGCAGTGCATTTTTGTGCTGGAGGAAAAGTCCGGGCGCCGACGGATCCAGATTTACAACTGGCACACGGTGGGGCGGCTTCCGGATGGCAGCTTCTCCGGCCTCACCAACGTCACCGTCAGCCTCCATGCCGCCCAACTCCTCGATGACCCTTCGCGTGCGTTTCTTGCACCGGAAGCCCTCGTGCCGGGGGAAGAGCCCAGTGAGGCGATGGACGTCTTTTCGCTCGGTGCACTGGCGTATTTCCTGTTTGGCGGTCAAGCGCCGGCACGCGATGCCGTGGAGTTGGAAGCGAAGCTCAAGGCGAGTCCGTCACGATCGCTCGATCTCCGGGAGGTGTGCGACGGCGTTTCGGCCAACATTGCCAATCTGGTTCGTGAGAGCACCCGCGCCTCGGTTCCGGAGCGTTGTTCCCTCAACGAATTCAGCGATCTTCTGGAACGGGTTCTCGACGATATAACCCGTCGGGAAGACGAGGTCGCCGACCCGAGGGATGCCGAAAAGGGCGACATGCTTTCGAACGGGTACGCCGTGGAACGGCGGCTGGGCAAGGGCGCGAGTTCCATTGCGCTCCTGGTAGTGAAAGGAGCGCTGCGCTGCGTGCTCAAGGTGGCGCGCGATTCTTCCTACAATCGACGCCTCGACGGTGAGTTCGAAGCCCTCGGCAAACTCCAGTCGCCGAACATCGTCCGGGCATTCGAGCGCTTTGAGATCAATGGACTCACGGCTTTTACCGTCGAGTTGGCCGGTGAACGCACCTTGGCGCGGATGCTCAAAGAGGACGGTCCGCCCGATCTCGAACTGCTCCAACGCTACGGCGAAGAGCTGATTCGCGCGGTTCAATACCTCGACGAACAGGGCGTCCTTCACCGCGACATCAAGCCGGAGAACATTGGTATCGGTCCGGCCCCATCCAAAGCCGGCAACCGGCTTCGACTGTTCGATTTCTCACTGGCCGCCGCGCCGCCCACCGAACTGCGGGTCGGCACGCTCGAATACCTCGACCCGTTTCTCGAGGACCGGAAGGCCAGGCGTTACGACCTGAGTGCCGAGCTGTACGCCGCCGGCATGACCCTTCACGAAATTGCCACCGGAGAGCGCGCGAAGTGGAAGGGCGGGCAACCGCGTCTGACCGAGGAGAAGATCACGGTCCGGTCGGAGTTGTTCGATCCGAACCTGCGCGATCAATTCAACGCCTTCTTCCAGACTGCGCTGCATCGCGATTATCGTGAGCGTTTCGACAACGCGCGGGAGATGTTGCGGCACTGGAATTCGATCTTCGAGACAGTCGATCGGCCGACCGCACAGACCGAGCATGCACCGGAGCCGGGGAGGGACGAGGTCCTGACGGAAGCCAGCCTCGCGAGCGCCACCCAAGCGACCCAGATCGCACTGCTCGGACTGAGCACGCGCCTGATGAACGTGCTGGAGCGGCTCGGGATCCACACCGTCGCCGACCTTCTTCGCTTCAAGTTTGGTCGGTTCGAGAAGTTTCGCGGTGTCGGGCGCAAGACGCAGATGGAGGTCATCGCCGTGATGCACCGGCTTCGGCAACGGTTCCCCGAGGACGAAACGGGTGCACCGGGAGCCGCGATTCCCGAGCCGACGTTCACTCTCGGGCAGGAAACCGTTGATGACCTCGCCCGGCATGCGTTGGTGGTCAAGAAGGGCAAGGCTGGCGAAACCGAGTCGGGGATCCTTCATCCGTTTCTCGGCTGGAATGTCGGGCCTGCCTCCGATCCCTTGGCGTGGCCAAGCCAAAGCGATCTCGTTGGGGTCTGCGATGTCACCCGGCAACGGATCGGCCAGATCATCACGGCCGCGCGGGAACGGTGGGCCAAATCCGCGCTGATCACGGGATTGCGCGACGCCATCGCGGAGTTCCTTCGGACCAAGGGCGGGGTGATGACCCATTCCGAGCTCGTCGCCAGCGTCCTCGCGTCGCGGGGTTCTTCCGCCGAAGAGCCCCGGCGCACCCAACTCGCCGGCGCGGCCGTCCGGGCGGCGGTAGAGGCAGAGCACATCGCCGATGCCCCGCGCTTCGAAGAGTACCGCAGCGGGAACAAGATCTTCATCGCCATCCATTCGGATTTGCGTGGGTATGCCGTGGCACTCGGCCGGGAAGCCGATCGCCTGGCGGCGCTGGACCCGCTGCCAACCCCGCCGCGGGTCCTGGAGGAACTCCGGTCGGTCCGGTTCCCGCGTGACGTGTCCGACGTGGCTGCGCCGATCGATTCCCGCCTGCGCCAGCTCGCCGTTGCGGCCGCGTCCCACGCCGATCTCTCGTCCCGCGGCGAAGTCTATCTGCCGGGTCTCGATGTGGGCCGCGCGCTGGAATTGTCACGGAATGCACTCTTCGGAGACCTGCTGACCGTTGCCGAGATCGAGCGGCGGTTGCGGGCCCGTTTCCCCAGGTGCGCTTCGTTGCCGCCACATCCGCAGTTGGACGATCTGCTCCACGCCTCCGGCTCTGAACTCAAATGGGATCCGGTCGCGGCGAACAACGAGGGGGCGTACCGATCCACGCGATCGGACAGCCTTTCGCCGTCCTATTCCGTTGGGTCGCGGCAGCTCACCCGTTACACGATCGATCCGTCGGCTCTCTCCCATCCGGAGATCGCCGAGGCGGCGAAGA
>JBDNHZ010000412.1:0-5379 GCA_041688515.1 Verrucomicrobiota bacterium | reverse complement strand
CCTGAACACCCGTTTTCTGTTCCGGTCTCAGTCAGAATTCCGCACTCCCCAACCGGGTGCGGGTGCCCCTCAAATCCTGTCCGTCATTCCGAATCCCCTCCCATGAATGTGTTCGTCACCGGCGGCGCCGGTTACATCGGCTCGGTCTGCGTTGAGGAACTGCTCAATGCCGGTCATACCGTCACCGTCTTCGACAACCTCACCGAGGGACATCGCTCCGCGGTTGACCGTCGCGCCGCCTTCATCGAAGGCGACTTCAATGATCGTGAACGGATTCACCAGACCCTGCTGGACGTCCGACCCGAAGCCGTCATCCATTTCGCCGCCAATGCGCTGGTGGGAGAATCGATGACCAATCCCTCGAAATACTTTCGCAACAACGTTGCTGGCGGACTCAACCTGGCCGATGCCGCCGTCGCAGCCGGGGTCCGCAAGTTTGTCTTCAGCTCGACCTGCGCCACCTACGGCCCCCCGGACCGGGTGCCCATGGACGAGACCCTGCCCCAGCGCCCGATCAATCCGTATGGCGAGTCCAAGCTGATGTTCGAGAAGATCCTGCTCTGGTACAGAGAACTGCACGGCCTCGCTTTCGTTGCCTTCCGTTACTTCGACGCCGCTGGTGCCTCCCATCAATTCGGCGAGAACCACCGCATCGAAACCCACCTGATTCCCAACATTCTCCAGGTGGCTCTCGGCAAGAAGACGCAGTGCGAGATCTACGGGACCGATTACCCGACACCAGACGGCACCTGCATCCGCGACTACATCCACATCGCCGATCTTGCCCAGGCCCACATTCTGGCCCTTCAACCGGGCAAGACCGGGTTCTACAACCTCGGCAACGGCGAGGGATTTTCGGTACGTGAAGTGATCGATGTCTGCGCCCGCATCTCGGGCAAGTCCATCCCGGTCATCGAAAAGCCGCGCCGCGCCGGGGACCCGCCCCGCCTGGTCGCCAGCGCCACACGCGCCCTCACCGATCTGGGATGGAAACCGCGCTACCCGCGCATTGAGGACATCGTCGCCACCGCCTGGGATTGGCATGTCCGCAATCCCGACGGGTACCCGGACTGAGGCGACTCACCCGCCCTGCTTCGCCAGATCGACGGCGCGCCAGAGGTACCAGGCCGCCACGGTTCGGTGCGGTCGCCAGACTTCGGAAGCCTCCAGCACCTCCGCGGGCTTCGGCATTTTGTCCAGGCCATAGGCGATCCGATATCCGGAACGAACCCCGAGGCCGTCCGCGGGCATCACGGCCGGACGTCCCAGCTGGAAAATCAACAGCATCTCGACCGTCCAACGGCCGACGCCTCGGGCGGCCGTCAGACGCTCGACGATCTCGTCATCCGACAGCTTTTCGATCCGTCGCGCCCCGGGGATTTCTCCACTCGCCACCTTGGCGGCGATGTCGCGGATGGCCGCGATCTTGGCGCGGAAAAACCCGGCACCCCGAAGCGCCTCGTCGGAGACACCGGCGATGGCCTTGTGCCCGGGGAATCTTTCCCGGGAAACAACGCACGGAACCGGCCCAGAATCGTCTCGGCTGCCCTGCCCTTGGGCTGTTGGTGCGCCCGTCGGCGTAGTCCCGCAGACAGATGTCCTCGTACTTCACGCTCCGCCACAACCGCGCGATCATCCGGTTGTCCATCCACCGCCCCCGGCCGTCCATGCTCACCGACGTGCCAGCCGATTCCACCGCCTCCAGGAACACGTCGCCGGTGAACTGCGCTCCTTGGTCGCTGCTGGAGATGTCCGGCACCCGGTTCCCCGCCGTGAGCGTCCGTTCCCAGGCCCGCACGCAGAACTCGCTGTCCATCGTGTTCGAGATCTCCCACGCCAACACGTGACGGCTCCACCAGTCCATCACCGCCACCAGATACATGAAGCCCGTCTGCAGTGGGATGTAGGTGATGTCGGTACACCAAACCTGGTCCGGCTCATTGCTTTCCAACCCTTTGAGTAAGAACACCGAAAAAATCTCCGCCATGATCGAAAGCGCAATTTCCGCGGGAATTTCCGCACCGATATCAAGTCCGACCGGCCCGTGGATGTGGCGCGCAAACTCATCCGAGATCAGGACGCCAGTGGCCCTCACGTTCTCGATCATGCGTTGCTGTCGACGCTTGGGTCCCAGCCTGTCCAGATAGGGGACTGAGACTTGCGTGAGGGCAGAGAAGGCTCCCTGATCGCGATCAAGATTGTGATTCATCAGGACGGCCTTAGTTCGCTCGTCGAATTGGATTCGCCCCAGCGCTTCGCGGGGCGCACAAAGGAGAACGGCATCGGCCTCGCGGAAGAGGCGAAGAGAAGATGGGCGCTGACGGGAATCCACCACGACGATCTGGATGCCAACCTCGCGGGCCAGGCGAACGAGCGGAATGACATCTGAAGTCATGGAAACACCCCATACCGGAACAACCGGAACTTGTGGAGGCTAATATTGTTCTTGGGCCGCGCAGCATGATAGTGGGCGACGACAGCGAAAACCAAGTGGGTTCAACCTGGTTCCGCATCCAGCAGAGCCTTCGGTCGAAGGATTCCACAAACCATCTGGAAAGCCAAAAGATGATACGAATTCAAAAAGCAGCTGCATCAAGACCGCTCAGAGCCACCGACCGAGCCATTGGCATGGCCGGTGCCTTCTGGTCGGATATAAACGATGCCGAATTCCACAAGGGATCAGCAAGCCCGTGCAAAGGTCCGCCCAGGCCGAAATACAAATTTTATCCAGCTGCTTCCCCAGGATCTCGTTCCCTGGGTTTCGCTCGGAGTGGACCGGCGGTTCTGGATGCTCATAGCCCACTTCCAAGCCGCGACTATGAAATCAAGCCCGGGATCTCTACGTCGAACGAGGACGAGCCTCCTTCCGCTTCGCCGGCCCGAAGCACGCACGAGGCGAGCGGAATTCGCGAGGGGAATACGCCCCGCGACTCTCAAACATGATCACACCTCAGATGGAAGATTTGCCATCATGAAAAATCCACTGAAGGACGGTGTCTTGACCGAAAATTCTGCGGGTCTCGGAACCGTCACGCGCAAGATGGTCCGGGAGCGGGCCATTGAACTCGCAGTCATCGATGTCCGTCCGGCGCATGAGGCGACGAAGGCCAATTGGGAGCAGGCCATGGGGCAATTGACCGGTGATCCCCAGATGAGCCCCAGCGACGCCGCACTTGAGGCTACCGCTGAATCCGGACAATGGGATCCGGCGCATGGCTCGACTGGAACCAAGGTGCCCGTCGCTTCCGGTGAAGACGAAGACGCAGAAGGCCGGAGCGACAACAAGCGGCTCGTTGATGAAGGGATCGGTGGTGCAGAGCATGATCAGCGACGCCAAGCGGCAAAATTAGCGGCCGAGAAGGACAACGGCCCCAACTGAGCCCTCCGAAGCACGCCACCGCCTCAACTCTTCTCGTTCCAGGCAAAGGCATCTTGGCCGCCGATGAAAGCTTCCCCTTCGAAAGGGCGTTGCAGGGCAACCAATCCCAAAGCGCGGAAAGCGGCGCATCCGTCTACAGGGTTACAGCGTGAAATCGAGGCTCTTGGCAGGCAGGTTTGCCAAGGGGTCTACACAAACCCGCCGATTCCCCACGAACTCATGGGACTTCTGATCGCGCACACGCACGTGCGTGGCGTCTCTCTGACCGGTAGTGAGGACGCAGGTAGTTCAGTTGCCGCACTGGTCGTAAGGTATCTGAACTCCACCGTTCTTGAACTTGGAGGCAATGATCCGTTCATCGTGCCGGAGGATGCGGATTTGGATAGGACCATCGAAATGGCAATCAAGGGCCGAATGACCAACACGGGACAATCATGCGTCGCTTCCAAGCGGTTTATCGTTGTCGAGAAGATCTCGCAACCGTTCTTGGCAGGACTGAAGAAAGGGATGGGGCCGATGAAGCTCGGAGCTCCGATGAACCCTGATTCCGATGTGGGCCCGCTTTTCTCCGAAAGTGCCGCGCAGAAGCTCAATGAGCAGGTTCACAAGGCCGTAAAATCTGGCGCGATCGTGGTCCTCGGGGGCGGGCGTCCCGATCGGGGGGGAGCCTACTTCAATCCCCCCGTCCTTACCGATGTCACACCCGTGATGCCGACTTACGACCAAGAGCTCTTCGGGCCGGTCGCGACGGTGGATGTGGTAAAAGGCGAAGAGGAAGCCGTCAAGTTGGCGAATGATTTGTCCTATGGGATGGGAGGCTCGGTCTTTACCAGGGATCCAAAGCGCGCCCGAGCCATCGCGGAATCCGTTGATACGGGAATGAGGTTCGTCAACCAACCCACGAACTCGCAAGCCGCACTCCCCTTCGGAGCATCAAGAACTCCGGGTACCTCCGGGAACTCACGTAGTTTTTAATAATCGACTTTGTGAACAAGAAGCTCATCCACCACGGATTGGGTATACGTCCGGATTAGCACCGAACACTCAAGCAGACAAATACAGCAGACACTGGAACAACGATGATAGCCAATGATAAAAGCGGTTAAATGCGGTTCACGCCCACGGGTTAAATGAAATATAGTCCCTGCCACGACCCGGACATCGATCAGGTATAACAAACAAAACTAAAGTAGATATGAGAGAAGAATTCATCAAAGTTTACGGATTTGGAACACAAGCGAAGAACAAGGATCTGATCCCCGTCGTCTTCAATCGGAAAAAGGCAGGGAAAGGCGAGGTCGCGTTCAAAGTTACCCATTGCGGTGTCTGCCACTCGGATCTTCACCAGGCCCGCAACGACTGGTCCAATACCCAATATCCATGCGTGCCTGGTCACGAGGTCGTTGGAACCGTCACTGCAATCGGCGAGGGCGTAAGCAAGGTGAAGGTCGGTGACGTCGTGGGAGTCGGCTGCATCGTCGATAGCTGCCAGAAGTGCGACTATTGCCGAGCCGCTGAGGAGAATTACTGCCAAGGCGAAAATGGCGCGACCCTGACCTACAACGGCCCGATGAAGCCGGATGGCACCAACACCTACGGCGGCTATTCCACTGATCTCATTGCCCGAGAGGAATTCATCCTGAAAATCCCCGGAAAAATCGATCCCGAATTCGCCGGGCCCATCATGTGCGCCGGCATCACCGTCTATTCACCGATGAAACACTGGAATCTGAAGGAAGGCCAGACCCTCGGGGTCGCCGGCATCGGTGGTCTCGGACACATGGCCCTCCAGATTGGCAAAGCTCTCGGAGCGCGTGTCATCGCGTTCACACGCGATGACAGCCACAAGGACGAGATCCTCAAAATGGGTGCGGACACAGTAGTTGTCTCCACGGAAGATGATCTGATGGAAGCGAGCGCCGGATCACTTGACATGCTCATCAACACTATACCGGTCCCCCACGACCTTGGCCCCTACATCAGCCTGATGAAAACCGATG
>JBDNHZ010000411.1:0-3544 GCA_041688515.1 Verrucomicrobiota bacterium | reverse complement strand
GTTCCCTTTCGTTCCTTTCGGCCAGTTCCCCTGCCGACGGCCAAGAAGTTGATCGCAAAGACGCGGAGAACGCAGAGCCATCGTACCGATCCTGCTCCCCGGAACTCGGCGTCCCCTGCGATCTCTGCGGTGAATCCCGTTCCCTTCCCCAATAGCGGCCGATTCAGCTTCGTGATGAGTCCTCTGAGGCTTCCCCTTTTGGCCCAGCCGGTCTGTTTCGCCCCGCAACTTCCCCCCGCAAACGGGGTTCGCCTCCGTGCGGATTCACTGTCATCTTCCTGTCATGCGCCATCGGGCTGCCCTCGTCATTCTCCTCGGCCAGTGCCTGATTGCGCTCGTCCGGGCCGAGGAGGACGCCGGGCCGGATCCCAGGCCGGGTCTGGCGCAGAGCCTCCATCAACTTCCCGGGGCCTCGCTTCCCGCAGAGGCAGCCCGCAAGCCACGCCCGGCGACCCCGGCCCGACCCGCCACCAACGACCTCAGCCTGACCTGGCGCACCCAGCCCGACTCCGTCGATGCCCGAATCCTGCGCCAACCCCTCTCCCGGGTCCTGCCGCACCTTGCTAAAGCCACTGGTTGGCAGGTGTTCATCGAACCGGGCTCCGACACGCTGGTTTCCTCGGCCTTCCGCAACCAACCGTCCCGCGAAGCCCTCGAACGGATCCTTTCCCATTTCAACTACGCCCTCCTCCCCGGCACCAACCATCGACCCCGACTGGTCATCTTCCGGACCAGCGCCAGCGCCGCCACCGAGGAGGTGGATCCGGATGAAGCCAACCGCGTCGACAACGAGTTGGTCATTCGACTGAAGGACGGGTCCAAGCTGACCCCGGAAGAACTGGCGCGGCTGACGGGAGGCCAGGTTGCAGGCAAACTGGATTCCCTGAATGCCGCGCGGATCCGCTACCCAGACGCCGAAACGGCAGAGGCCGCCCGGGCCAAGCTGGCGGCGATGGAGGGAGTCGCGGTCGAAGACAATCACCGGCTGCCCAACACCGATTCCGGCGGCATCCTCGATGGGATCGCCTCGGCCAACGCCCTGTCGATCCGGCCGGCCGCCGTCAGCAAGAACCGTCTGGTCATCGGGCTGATCGATTCGACGGTGCAAGCGATCAACCCGGGCTACGACGCGTTTCTCCTGGGACGGGAGTCCGTGGTCGGAAGCCAGACGGCGGATCCCGCGCTGTCGCATGGGACCTCGATGTTCGCCAGTCTGGTGAAGGCAGCGGAGGCCACCGCCGGGCAACAGGGCGGGACGGCCAACTTCGGAGTCATCTCCGTCGATGTGTACGGAGCCAACGAAAGCACCACCGCGTATGATGTGGCGATGGGCATCCAGCGGGCCGTCGAGAAGGGTGCCAACGTGATCAACCTCAGCCTGAGCAGCCAAGCGGACTCGCCCTTCCTCCACAACCTGATCCAGACCTACCGGAACCAGGGCGTCCTTTTTCTCGCTGCCGCTGGCAATGACCCGGTTTTTTCGCCCACCTACCCCGCCTCCTATCCTGAGGTCCTGGCCGTGACTGCGGGCAACTCGCAGGGCCAATACGCTCCCTACGCCAACCGCGGGCCCTTCATCGACCTGATGCTCCCCGGTTCCGCCATCGTTCCCTATGGCGGCGATCACTGGCTGGTGACCGGCACCTCCACGGCCACGGCCTATGCCAGCGGCATCGCAGGAGCCCTGTGGAATCCCACCATCGGAAGCCCCGCCAATCTGGAAGCCGCCCTCCGGCGTCAGTTCGGCCTCCTCCGTCCCTGACCCCTGCCCCCGCTTGGACGAACTGCTGGAGGGACGAGCTCCGAGAGTCCGTCGCTCCCAAACAAACGCTTGCGGTCCCCGGGTTCCAACCCGTTTACTCGCTGGGCCAGGGTCCATGGAGTGTGGACGAGCAAACCCCGCCAGGGCAGGAATGCAGCAACGGTAGCCTGTTCCGCATTTGCCGTGGGTGCCCTGGTATTCCTGCTTCCCGCCCGTCTCCGTTCCTCCCATTCTCCCGGGCTCACATCCTCGGTTGGATCATCAGCCCGTCCCGACCATGTCGTCGTACCAGGTCATCGCCCGCAAGTACCGCCCTCAGCGCTTTGCTGATGTCGTCGGTCAGGAACACGTCACCACCACCCTCGCCAACGCCATCCGGGCGGGACGCATCGCCCATGCGTATCTGTTCTGCGGGCCACGCGGCACCGGCAAGACCACGCTCGCCCGAATCTTCGCCAAGTGCCTGAACTGTACTGGCGGGCCCAGCCCGGATTTCGAGGATACCGACCCCCGGGTCCGCGAGATCACCGAGGGACGCGCCCTCGACGTCCTGGAAATCGACGGTGCCTCCAACAATGGCGTGGAGCAGGTTCGCGAACTGCGGGACACGGTTCGCTTCGCGCCGGCCAACGGGAAATTCAAGATCTACATCATCGACGAAGTCCACATGCTGAGTGTGCAGGCCTTCAATGCCCTGCTGAAGACTCTCGAAGAGCCGCCGGCCCACGTGAAGTTCCTCTTCGCCACCACCGACCCCGAGAAGGTTCTCCCCACCATCCTCTCGCGCTGCCAGCGCTTCGACCTCCGCCGCATTCCCTCCGCCCTCATCGTCCAGCAACTCGCCCACATCGCCAAACTGGAAGGGGTCGACATCGACGACGGCGCCCTCGATGCCATCGCCCGCGGTGCCGATGGCGGCATGCGCGACGCCCAATCCACCCTCGACCAGCTGATCAGCTTCTGCGGCAACCGCATCGTCGAGGCCGATGTCCTCTCCATGTTCGGACTGACCGGACGCTCCCAACTGCGGGGTCTCACCAGTGCCGTCCTGAACGTCGATCCCGGGACGGTGCTGCGCGATCTCCAGGGTTTCGCCCAGGGCGGCAAGGATCTCGGACGCCTGCTCGGGGATCTCCTGTCCCACTTCCGCAATCTGCTGCTGGTGGTCGTTTCCAATGCCGACCGTTCGCTGCTCGAGATCAGCGACGACGACTTCCGCGTCCTCACCGAACAAGCGGCAGGTCTGGATGCCGACACCCTGACCCGGATCCTCGACGTGCTCTCGGGAGCCGAAGGCCGACTGCGCGATGCCGGTTCGAAACGGATCTTCCTCGAAGTGACCCTGATGAAGGCGGTGCAAGCACGGGAAGCCATGCCGCTGGACGCCGTCCTCAAACAGCTCCGGGCCCTTCGGGACGGCCTTCCCGTCGAACCCGGCGTCACACCACCCGCCCCTCGGCCGACCCCTGCGCCGCGGACCGCGCCCTCCGCGCCATCGCCTGCTCCGGCCCCAGCGACGCCTGCGGCCCCGACAATTCCCGTAGCCGCCCCGATTGCACCTCCGCTGCCGACGCCTCCCACCCCCGTCCCCGCGTTCCAGCTCACCCCGACGCCGGTACCCGCGGCCGTGGTTCCACCAAAGCCTTCGTCGGCCGCGCCACCGGTGCCCGTCAGCATGCCCACCGATGCGAAAGCAGTTTGGGAATTGCTGTTGGCGGCTCTGACCGATGCCGACCCCATGCTGCGGGCCAATCTGCCGAACTGCAGTCCCGCCTCGCTCAC
>JBDNHZ010000410.1:0-14665 GCA_041688515.1 Verrucomicrobiota bacterium | reverse complement strand
TCCGATTCGAGCCTCCGGTGCCCCGGGGACGGGGAGAACACCCCAGGTCTTGGCCACCGGATCATACCGTCCACCGTCCGAAAGCAGGCCACCCAGATTGCGTCCGCCCCACACGAGCATCCGCGCTCCGGTCCAGACCGCCACATGCCCTTCCCGGTTGTCAGGCGAGCTCAGCGCAGGCAGCGGCAGCCACGTCAGCCCTTCCGGATGATACTCAGCGCCGAGCGTGACTCCGGTCCCCACACCACCCCACACCAGCATCCGGTCCCCTGTCCAGACCGCTGTGTGACCACTGCGGGCCACTGGAGCGTCCAAGGTCGATACCGGGCTCCAGAGGTTCAGTGCGGGGTCGTAGCTGGCACCCACACCGGATACCGACCCGCCATTCAATGTCCCACCCCACACAAGGAAGCGGGTCCCGGTCCACACCGCCGTGTGCCGGTATCGGGCGGCAGGCTCCCCTGAACCCGCACCGTTGGCCCATCCCGGTGCTTCCACGGTCGAAAACTTCACCAATCCCATCCCACCCAAAGCAGCATCAGCCGGATCACTGGAAACCATGACGACCCCCACTGGAAGGCTTGAACCCGCATTGGACTCGAGCACCACGACCCGGTTGGAAAGGGCGGTCAACGCCGCGGAAAGGGAACCCACCCCCTGATTGAACTGAGCTGTCAACGCGTTGCTGACGCTCCCCAACTCCGTGGTTCGTGCAATCGCCGGACTCAATCGGCCGTCTGGAAGCGTGCCCGTGACCAACTCCGCAGCATTGCCCGGCCCGGCAAAGGACCTCAGTGCATACGGCACAGCCGTGATCGACTGACGAGGCAGGAGGGTCTGCAGGGGATCCGACGACCCGGTCGGACGGGCGGAAAGCTGAAGCCAACGGGCACTCCCATCGAACACTGCCGCCCCGAAATCCAGCTCCGTGGTAAACAGGCCTAGCGAGACGGCGACGGAAGACTGGGTCAGCTCAGGACCGGCGGCAGCCCCACCCGACGCACTGTCGAACAGTCGGAAGCGCAGCTCGTAGTTTCCATTGGCCAATGCCCCGCCATCCACCAGACGTCCCTGATAGGTGAATGCCGATGCCGCAAACCCCGGTACCGATCCCGCCAGAAAACAGGCAAGGAACACCCAGACCAAGCGCACGAGCTGGCAGCCGACTCTCGACAATTCGCCCACTTGGGATCGCTTAAAAAGGTTTTGTATCATTGCCTGCCGGTTGACGTCCCCTATCCGACCCTTCTCAGCATCTTCGGCCCAGCTACCCGGTGGCAAGCCCTCAGGGAGAAAAATTTGACGGGGAGCTCTCGCCGGGAACTCCGTCGTGGCGCCGAATCTTTTGCCCGAAGCCGGTTCCACCGGCAGAAACACCTCCTCAATGGTGGCCGCCCAAGGCCCCAACGCTCACGCAGGCCGCTGCAAGCACCCGCCGGGTCCCTTCCCACATCGCATCAGAAGCCGATCCGCACGCCGGAATCTCGTGTGAGGCAGGGCCGCGGCCGCATGCTTGCCCAAACGGAGTTGGTGGAGATGGAACCGAGGGTTTGGAGGGACCCCGACGACCCGCCACCACACCGTAACGAGAGCAGGGTCCCTGGCAGCCACTCGTTTCCCATTCCGGCAATGCGGAGTTGTTGACGGAGACCACGGTGGGCAGGATCGGGAAGGGCAATGAAGCCTCTGCGTTCAAAGAATGGGTCCCCCTTGCCTATCGCCTCACCTCTCGGCTTGCCCGGCTGCGCGATCCAGGCCGACCCAGCAGTCTGGGGCACGGGATGGGTGGCATTCCCTTCCGTTTCCCGCCGTTTCTGAGTTGGTGTCCTTTGAGTCCATGCCAATGAAAGCCCTCATCACCCTCATCACGTCATCCACCTTGCTGTTTCAAGCACAGCCTTTGGCTGCCGCTGAAGTGCAGCCGGGGGAGATGGCGGGTTATCTTCTGGTTCCGCACGAAAAGGTTCCAGCGTCGTTCAATGCCGGCTTCTCGCTTTATGCGGCGGCGTGGCCCGTTCTGGACTCGTATCCGGGGCACAAGTTTCAGACCGGATTGTTTGGCACCTGGATGTTTGCGCAGAACGATCCCAAGCCGCCGGGGAAGATGTATTCCGACATTGAGGGCGGTCTCGGATGGTGGCGTGACACCCATTTTCCGACGGAGACGCCGAAGTTCATCATGGGCGGCGTGGCACCGAACTTCAGCGAGATCGCCAACGGTCCCGGCTATGGCGCGGGCAGTTGGGAGAAGCCGCGTGGTCTTTACGGAGTGGCGCAACTCAGCCCATGGCTCGTGTTCCCCCTGGATGGCATCAACCTGAAGCAAGGCACCTGCGGTCAGCTCTTCGGCTATGGCTACCTGCCGCTGCCGCTGGCGTCAGCCAAGACGATGACGGCGGGGACGAATGTGCCCACGGGGGATCAATGTTGGACGCTGTTTTTCAACAGCGGAAATTTCAAAGGCCCGGTCGCGTTCTTTCTGCCCTACTTCTGGTCGCACTCCACCCTCAAGAATCCTGAATGGGCGGGTTTGCTTTTGGATTCGCGTCCTTCCGAGCCGAACAAGGCCATTCAAATGGAAACGCAGTATGTGCCGAGCGTGCAGGCGGTCGATGGCCGGGGTGAAACGTACGCCCGGATCGCGCCCACGGCATTTCCTGCGCAGGCGGATGGCACTTCGCTCCTGTTGCATCGGGTCACCGCCTACAACAAGGACGCTCTCTGGACGGACGTGAAACGCTGGTTCGAGGGCGGCGCTCCCGCCACCGGGGCGATCAATCCCCAAGGGTCGGCCACACACACCTTCCGCGGTGATGGCGGAGCGACTTGGAAGATCTACGCGCCCGGCACGCCGAAGGAGAAAAAGGCACCGCTGGCTTGGAAATCTTTCGCTACGCCCTTCGCGCCCGATGCATTGAGCTACGGCTACCGCTGGAACGCGGAAATGGTGAAGCGCACGGAAACCACGAACGGCCCACTGATGAGGCTGCCCGAGTATTTTCATCTGAACTCCACCGGCAAGAAGCCTGAGTGGGAGGTGGTGTCTGCCAAGGAGGTACCCGCCGATTCCGGCCTGACGCAGCATCGCTTTGAACGGGCCAAGGAAAAGCCGCAGGAGCCGCGCGGCACACCCGACGATGCGGCGGGCAGTTGGAAACAGCCCGGCCCTGCTGCCGGCCCGTTCAAGGTGCTGCTCGGCGATGGCAGCACCGTGACCTACTGCTGGTATCGCTTTGCCGATCAGCCTGCCTTGCTGAATGCCGATCTGACCCAGGCTGAACGCGAGCAGATGCAGGTGCGCGTCGAGAAACTGCATCGCTCCTGGACGAAGGACCGCACCTACCTCGCCCCGCCGACCGTGGGTCAACTCGCCGACCTGGATCCGGCTCAGATCGTCACGCCGCCCAAAGGGCTGGAGTTTGGCTATGTACCCATCGCGACGCGGCAGGAGCTGGAGAACACCCCGCCTACGAAATAGGGATGCCGGTCACGCTGCGCTCTCAACCAGAACCCGTACTCACGAAGTGAAATACATCATCGCCCTTCTCGCGCTCTGTTCGCTCGCGCCGCTCCATTCGCTGAAGGCTGATGGGCCGGGCGTTTGCCCAAGCTCTCCGCTTCCGCCGTACGCAACGGACGACGAAACGCGGGCCCGGTCGGCGAGGCCCAGTTTCTCCGCCTTCTGCTTCTGCGACCCGTGATAGCGGAGATCCCAGACGTCGTTGCGTCGGGAAATCTTCTTCCGAGCCACCTCTGGCAGCGCCTCCTGCACCACCGTCTCGGCGGCAGCCAGATACTTCTCCACCTGCGATGGCGCAAGCGACAGCACCGCCCCAATCCGATCGAACCCATGCCAGCTCGGGTCCTCCGGCAAGCCTGCGGGCTTCGGCGCCCGCCCTCGCAGTGCTGGCTCTGCAACTCGTCCTCCGTCAGTGGCTGCCGGCGCGGTGGCGTCACACATTGTGGCTCCGGTGGGTACTGGTGCTCGTGGCAGCGATGTTGCCCGCGAGCCGGTTCAGTGTTGAGAACCGCTTCCAGACGAAGCCGGTCATCGTTCACGCCGAACCACAACCCGCCGTCATGGTGGCGGAATCGTTGATCGAAGCCCAAGGGGTGGTGCAGCCTGTTCCACGGCAGCCGGACGGGCGACAATTCGTTTTCGCAGCGTGGCTGTTGGGTGCGTGCGGGGTGCTTGTCGTTGGGGGCGTCGGGTATCGGCGGAGTCTGCCCAGGATCGCGCGCGGCGCCGTGGAGACCAATGCGGAAGTAGATGAGTCGGTGGCGAGCGTTGCGCGACAGCTTGTGTTCAATGCGCGCACGGCGCAGAGCGGCCCATGGTCGGACGCCCGGACATGGGACAGCGGACGTAAACCACAGGCCAGCGACTTTGCTCAAGTGCGGGCGGGCCACGTCGTCAGGTGGGCCACCCCCGCGGGAGTCGGCGCCCCCAGCGCCCCCAGCGCGACCATGGAGCAACCGGTGAACGACTGGGACATTGACGATCGCATCCTCATCATCACGGGCGAGGAGCAAGGCCCCGAGTCCGGGCACAGCTTTCGCAAAGGGACTCGTGGCCAGCAGACACCGGTTGGCACCGAAGGAGTCAACAGCAAATCAAGCCGGAGCGTCAATCGATGCAACCCGAACGAGCTTCTTGTTCACAAACTCCTGGATGCCCAAGCTGGAAAGCTCTCGGCCATAGCCGGAGTTCTTGATGCCGCCAAACGGCAAATCCGAGCTAGTCCAAGTGGGGTGATTGATGAACACCATGCCAGTGTCAATGCGGCCTGCCACGCGCCTGCCGCGCGCGATATCCGCGGTAAAGACCGAACCGCCTAAACCGAAATCAGAATCGTTGGCAAGCGCCACCGCTTCGTCCTCGTTCTTAACCCGGAACAAAAGGGCAACCGGCCCGAACAATTCCTCTCGGAAGGCGGGATTGCTTGGCTTGATGTTCGTTAGAATCGTCGGCTCCATAAAGAAACCAGGGCGATCAATCCGATGGCCACCCAACAGAACTCTCGCGCCTTTGGCGACCGCTCTTTTGATCTGATCGAGCAACTTGACCAAGGTGGCTTCCGTGGACAAAGGCCCGAGGGTAGTCGCCGCATCCATTGGATTGCCGGGCTTGAGCGCCGCGAGAGCCGCCTGGAATTTGCCAAGGAATGCGTCAGCAACTTCTTCGGCGACGATGAAGCGCTTTGCCGCAATGCAGCACTGGCCCATGTTGTTCATCTTGGCCCAGATCGCCCATTTGACGGTTTTGTCGAGGTCGGCGTCTGCCAGCACAATGAAAGCATCGTTGCCGCCCAGTTCCATCGTCGTCTTCTTAACGTTTCGTCCTGCTCTGGCGGCAACACTTCGCGCAGCCTCGACGCCACCCGTGAGCGCCACGCCCTTGATCCGAGGGTCGTCGATCACTTGGTTCACCTGGTCATGTGTGATCAGCAAGTTGGTATAGGCACCGGCGAGTGCGCCCGCCTCCCGCCAGAGCTTCTCAAAGGCGATGGCGCATTGCGGCACACAGCCCGCATGTTTCACCATTACCACATTGCCAGCCATCAGGTTTGGAGCGGCGAAACGTGCCAGTTGGTAGTAGGGAAAGTTCCACGGCTGAACGCCAAAGAGGACACCGAGCGGAGCGCATTCAATGGTGGCCTGACCGGAACTCGGTTTCAGTTGCTGTGGAGCGAGGAACGACTCGGCGTGCTTTGCGTAGTAATCGAGAATGTCCGCACTGAGCGACACCTCGCCACGGGCTTCGCCAATAAGCTTACCCATCTCCAGCGTCATCGGACGGGCGAACTCATCCTCCCGGGCGCGCAGGATGCCGGCAGCCCTCGCCACCACGGCGGCTCGCTCGGCAAAACTCTTGCTCCGCCAGATCTCGAAACAGGTCGCTGCCGTCCTCATCGCCCTTTCGAGCTGCGGACCCGTTAGATCATCAAATGTCTTGAGAATGGACCCATCGAAAGGGTTGACGCTTTGATAGGACTTGGCTTGGGTAGCCAACCTTTTGGGAGCCTTTGGGCGAGTGGCGGCGAGATTTTTCATGGTGATGGGCCTTCGTGGTGAGCAGATTCCTGATGCAACTGCCGCCGTTTCCGCTCAAAGCATTCTCGACGAAGAACGGCACAAAATTCGTCAAGCTTACCGCGTCCTCTTCAGTATTGATGAAACCCTTCGCCGATTTTTCGCGCACGAGTTCCTGCCTCGTCTGAACGAGGCCAGAATCCTCAGCGGTGGCAGTTCCTTTTGGCCGAGACGTCAGGTGAATCTCCCGGCCTTCGATCTGAGGCATTTGTCAATGGTCAAACCGAAGGCAGTGAGACGGTCGAAATGGGGTCAACTGCCCTTGTTGAGAGCGAGCGTTGAAGGCTGTCCCCAATGCCCCTCGAACACGAACTCGGACAGCGGCTTTCGCTGCCTTGGGGCCAGGTCGCGCTTCTTGAGAGCATCTGGCAGCGTGGCTGGGTCGGCTTTGTAGCCAATTGCCATCGCCGTCCATGCCTCAAAGTGCTCCGGGATCTGATAAATCTCCCGCGCCTTGCCTGGGAAAATGCCGATCATCTGATGGACTGAAAGACCTCGCACCGTTGCTTCGACCGAGAGATTCCCAGCGGCCAATCCCAGATCATGCACGGCAGCCCGATTGTCCTTTTTGGTTTTTTCGAATTGCAGACTGACGACACCCAAGACCAGCACCGGAGCCGTCCTGGCCCACGCTTGGTTTGCTTCGACGAGACAGGAAAGGAGTCGTTCGAACTCCGCAGGATTGTCTCGGGCGGCTACCAAATAGTTCCAAGGCTGCTCGTTGTAGGACGATGCGGCCCAACGCGCCGCTTCAAACAGCGATCTTAGATCAAGGTTCGAGACCGGACGGTCTTCGAAACCGCAAGGGCTCCACCGTTCTGAGAGGAACTTCTGAATCGGATGGTCGGTCGTTGCATTCTTAATCTTCATGATCGTGATTCTTCCGGGAAGCTCAGGATACCACGGTCATTTCTCCAAACGTCGCTGAGGACGATTCCACCCCCTTGATGAAGGCGAGCAGATCGTCGTTGATCTGGTCTTTGTGCGTCGTGCAGATCCCATGTGGCGCACCCGGGTAGGTCTTGAGGGTCGCCTGCTTGATCAGCTTGATCGCCATCAAGGCCGTGTTGGAACACGGGACAATCTGATCGTCATCGCCGTGGAGAATGAGCGTTGGAACGTCGAACTTCTTGAGATCCTCGGTGAAATCCGTTTCGGAGAAGGCCTCGATGCAGTCGAAGACGCCTTTGAGGCTTGCCTGCATTCCTTGGCGCCAGAAGGACTCGCGCACGCCTTCCGAAGGCTGAGCGTTTGGCCGGTTATAGCCGTAGAACGCCAAGGTGAGATCCTTCCATAGCTGCGAGCGATCGGCGAGGACGCTGGCGCGGAGTTGATCGAATCCGTCGATTGGCAAACCGCCCGGGTTGGTGGCCGTCTTCAACATCAACGGTGTCACCGCAGCGATCAACACTGCTTTGGCTACCCGCTTCGTTCCGTGGCGGCTGATGTAACGCGCGATCTCACCCCCACCCATTGAGTGACCGACAAGAATCGAATGCTTCAGATCGAGCTTCTCAACGAGCGACGCGAGGTCGTCGGCGAAGGTGTCGTAGTTGTATCCATTCCAGGGCTGGTCCGATCGCCCATGTCCGCGGCGGTCATGGGCGATGCAGCGGTAGCCGTGAGCGGCGAGAAAAAACATCTGATCCTCAAAGGCATCCGCGGTCAGCGGCCAGCCATGACTGAATACGACCGGCGTGCCGGTGCCCCAGTCCTTGTAGTAGATGTTCGTACCGTCCTTGGTGATGAGTGTGCTCATAAGTAGGGCTCGGCTAGGAATCTGAACTGATCACGCCTCCGAGAGCTTTGAAAAGGCCTCGTCGCAATTACGGGCCAAGGTGAAATCCTTTTCGGTGAGACCGCCTTGATCATGCGTCGTGAGCCTCAGTGTGACCTTGTCAAAGCGGATATCGATGTCCGGATGATGGTTGATTTTCTGAGCCAGCTTGGCGATGCGTTGCACAAAAGTGATGCTCTTCGGGAACCCATCCAGCGTGAAGGTCCGGTAAATGGTCCCAGCGCGTTTGATCCATTCTGGAACGGCTTTTAGGTGAAGGCTGATTTCTTTGGAAGTTAAGGTGGGCATAGAGATGAGGGGCTGGTTGCTGTTCCGACCGGAGCCGCTTTTTTTACCGCCTCCGGATAGTTTGTTGACCGTCGCCCAAGCGCGGGCTTCGGCGTTTTTCGTGCTGAAGCCCTTTTTTTTGCAGCTGGCTTCGATATGTGTTGCCTGACGCTTTTGTCTGTCAGTGTAACTGGACTTGTCGCCTTGGGGCATGGGTGGTCCTTTCCTCGGTTGGCGCGTCACGGGGGCCGTTCTTCAAGCCGCCTCGGATCTCCCATCTCATCGTCGTGCGAGGCCTGAACCCTCCGTGTGCCGGGTTCGGCGGCGGTCTTCCCTGATTATCCGGACAACCGGCCACCGCGCTCAAGCGAAGGCCGACTTCGCCGGATGAACCGGCAGGCTCTCTGAGATCCAGCACGGTCAGGAACCGGCGGTGCGGAAGTGCTCATTCACCGTGCGCTCCATGGTTGCGTCCAGCTCAAGGGCGGAGTCGAAGCAAGGTGCGTCTTCGACGGCCTCGGCATCAAGGCCGAGCCGGATACACGACCGCCGGTCGTCCACCTGCGAACGGCGGCCAGGCACGACTCGGATGGTCTCCTGCCCCTCCAATCTCACTCCGAGGAAGACCAACGAGCCGCTGACCGATTGCCAGATGCAGGCGAGCGTGCCGATGGCCGCGCCCTGTCGGTCCACGACTTCTTCATCCAAGAAGTCCTCCAGGACCGAAGCCAAGTCGCTCACGTCCCGGTCTTGCCAGGGGTAATCGTCATTCTCGGTTTCCGCTTGGAGGAAAGTTTCACGGGAGGTGCGGGGCATGACTTTGGTGGGTTAAGGATGGCCGGCCCCGCCACCGCCGGACGGCAGCAGCGGGACTGGTTCGTTCATCGCACCATGGCAGCGGCCGGATTGGTCCCGGCACCGGCCGGACGAACACTCCGCCGCAAGTTCGCGGGCATTTTTTCGTCAGTCCCGGATTCGGCTTTCGAAGGGTCGGATCCGCCCAGCGCCTCGGCGTTGCTGCGGGAACGGGCCAGCTCGGTAAGCGCTTGGTCGGCGGCCTTCTCTTCGTCGAGGATGCCCTTCAACAGGGCGGCAGACTTGGGATTGCCCAACACCCCGGCCCATTCGTGCAGGCACCCATATGAGGCGATCTCGTAGTGTTCGACCTTCTGCGCGGCGCAGATCAGCGCGGCGTTGATGGCCGGCGATCCTTTGAAGTCGGCCGCGATCTCGTCGCTCTCCTCCAAAAGCCCCACGGTAGCCTCGCACTTCTTGCCCGCGGCCTTCTCACCGAATGCTTTGAAGACCTTCTCGAGCGTCGTGACGTGGCCTTCGGTTTCTTTCAAGTGGGCTTCGAGCACCTGCTTGAGATGATTGCAGGTGGCAGCCTTGGCCAGTTTGGGCAATGCGCGGACGAGGCGCTGCTCGGCGTCATAGATGTCGGCGAGTTCGTCCAGAAATAGAATCTTGAGTGTGTTCATGAGTGTTGTGTCCGATGGATGTGGGCAGGTGAAAGTGGGCCTCGCGGCTGGATCGACCAGCCGCGGGGCCCTTTGTCTTTACGACCGGTCAGCAGATCCGGCATAGGAGTCGGTCCTGCCCGGAGGCGTCATCGGCGCGGTGGCCCTAGTGTCCTTGCTGCCCTTCGGTGTGGGGGGGGAGGACTGGCCCGTGACGCAGATGTCCTGCGCCCCGGCACGAGTGAAGATGTCCTTCGCTTTGGTGATCTCGTCTGAATTCTCGGTATGGACCGAGATGAGAATGTTGCCCTCCTTGATCTTGCCCTCGTAGCGCTTGGCTTCGATCTCAGGGATGCCCAGCCCAATCAGCCCGCCGGCGATGCCTCCCGCCGCCCCGCCGATGGCCGCGCCGCTCAACGCCGCGATGATCGGACCGGCGGCGATGAAGGGGCCAACTCCGGGGATGGCCAGCGCGCCGATGCCGGCGATCCAACCCAACGCCCCGCCGATGACGAGGCCGGTGCCGGCACCAGCGACCGCCGCTTCGGGTGCCTTGGTGCTCTTCTCGTGAGCAAAGTCACGCGTGGTGCCCTTGTCGGGGAACAGCGCGGAGATGTCGTTGTTGGAGAAGTTCGCGCCCTTCAGTTGCCCGACGATGCGGTCGGCCTGTTCGCGGGAGGTGGCAATGCAGAATACAGATTTCTTAGACATAGAGATTGGCTTTCTTTGGTATGTTTAGGTTGATGGATGACCCGATCGTTCCCTGTCAAAAGGCTGACTCACCTCACTTCGAGTTGGTTGTCCACGTTCGCCGACTGCGCGATGCCAGCCGCGATCTCACCGATGTTCAGCTTCTCCTGTGCGGTATTGACGGGACCGCGCAAGGTCACCCGCCCATCGGTGGTGATGATCTTCACGTTACGGGCGTTCACGGACACATCTTTCATTGCGTTGACTCCCTTTCGGATCTGCGCAGTGGTGTTCACGTCGGCCTTGCTGTTGCTCTGATCGAGTGGCGTCAGCGTCCGGTTGTTACGGTCTCGGACGTTGCGCGCCGTGTTGTCCGCGTCAGGCACCGAATTGGTGGTGAAGTAGGGATCAACCTTGTAGGCGCGGTAGACTCCATCGGTATAGGCGGGCTGGCCGAAGTCGGGCCATTGATCGGCCTTGAAATGCGGCGCGCTGCTCAACAGTTCCTTGGTGGCGTCGAGTTGGAGGGCGTCTCCTGCCGGGTTGAACCGGAGGGCGTTCGGCGGCACGGCGCTCATTTCGTCGCCCATTCCGAGGAATCCGCCGGACGACAAGATGACCGCCACAACGCGCCCCGCCGACAGATCCACCATCAGGTTCTTGATCTCGCCCAGGCTTTCGGCCTGATTGTTCTTCACCGACATGCCCATCAGCTTGCTCGCCTTCTGGACCGTTCCCAGACGGGACCAAGTCTTGTCGGACCGGTTCTCATCCGTGGGACGGCCCTTGGTGGCCGGGGTCACGGTCCGGTCGCGGTTCTTCGCCGCATTCTCGACTTGTTCCCGGTGGGTGAACGCGAAATAGGGCTGCTCGCCATAATGGCGATAGACCTCCGTAACATGTTCTGAATCACAGCACTCAGCCCACTTCGACATCTCGAACTTGGGCGAGGCGTTCAGCTTCGCCTTGTCCGCATCCAAGTGGATGACTTTGTTCGCGACATCATGGTGCAAGGCAGCCGGCGGAACGGCGTGCATCGTGTCCCCGATGCCGATGAACCCGCCGCTGGACAGGATGACTTGGACGATGCGCCCCGACTCCAAATCGATGGCCAGGTCGTCCACTTGGCCGAGCTTTTCGCCCTGGTAGTTCTTGACGGTCAGGCCGATGATGTCGCTGGCCTTTTCCGCGGCGTTGAGCCGATCGGGGCTGTTGAGCCGATCCGTGCTGTTGAACCGATCCGTTCGTTGAGCGTTGCCGTTGCCCTCACGGTTGTAGTTTGGCCGGTCCGTCGTCTTGTGCTCCGGTCGGTCCTCAGCCAACGCAGCGAACGTGAGTGCTGAAGCGGCGACGGCGCTGGTGATGATCTGGAAATGTCTTTTCATATTCTGTTTTCGATTGAATGAAGCAAACTCTTGCTTCGGCCGAACCATAGGAGGGCGAACCGCGCACCTGCCATGCGGTGTTACCCGACCAGTGCCAAGGGATTGGTGTGACCCATGCCCCCCGTTTCCGAGTCGGTGACCTCAGGGGAGGGAGACCATACGCACCGAGGGGGCGGGAGGGAGAATGGTGGGGGAACCCGAAGGGCAACCCGAGCCATTCCCTCTCCCGGGGCGGTCGCAGACGCAAGCAACTACATGACCACTACCACCCCATCCGCGGTGCCCGCTCGGGCCGCTGGCACCCTCCGACTACTTCGCCTGCAACGGCGTCGCCGCCCTGAAGAATTCCGCATCCAGCGCCTCCGCCCAAAGGCGTGCGGCTTTCCTCGCGCCGGATTCGCTGAGGTGGATTTTGTCCGTGGTGTCCTCCTTGGAGAGGGTGTCGTAGTCGGCGCCGGGGAAACAGTGGGGATGCTCCGCGATCATGCGCTCCTGCACCCGGCGAACCTGGCCGGAGCCGCCAGGCGGCGACTGACGATTCACGACCACTGCCAGGTCGGGGAAGCCGGCGTCTTTGCGGGCTTGATCAATCCACGCCTTGTAGTTGGCGAGGATCCTGTCCCCGTCCTTCTCGGGCCAATCGTTCTGGCCTTGGTCGGCGAGGATCGCGCGCAAACCGGTCAGCTTACAGTACTTCGTCAAAGCATGCTCGAGTCGGATATAGGGCATGCGGATGGACGAGATCACGAACGGGTGCCCGAACGGTTCGCCGCGGGCAGACTTGGCCCAGTGTTCCAGACTCGTGCCGCCGAAGGCGGCATTCAACAACAGCACCGGGACGTTCTGCGCCTGGGCAACGTGCTCCGCGAAGGTCGCCCAGAAGTAGGTGCCGTGTCCGGCGGGTGCCGGTTGGACATTGGAGTCGAAGTGTCTTCCAACGGCGATCGGGAGAAACTGCGGGTCGCCTGTGAACTGATAACGACGCTGCAATTCCATGTCGCCCGTCGGCAGCGCGATGGTGCTGACGCGGTCGTCTTCCGGCCCAGGAAGATTGACGTCTCCGCCGTGTGCAACCGAGTGGCCTACGACGACGAAGACTTCGCCAACGCCCACCCGTTCGACCGTTGCGCTGGCCGCACTTCCTTCGCTCCGAGCGCGGACCTCCATCGAATACCAGCCCTGCGGGGCCATCACCTTGCCTCGGTAGCTGAAGTCCGAGTGTACCGTTCCCAGCGCCGTCCAATCCCCGGCCTTGCCCGTGGCCACGTCCACCATTCGCGCTTCCACCACCGCACCCGGCCACGCGCAGTTGCCCGCGACGGCAATCGAAGCGCTCCCGGCTTGATTGCGCTGAAAAACCAACCGATTTGCGGGCGTAACGACCGACAGCGTCGTCCTCGCCGCCGCGCCGAGGGTCGGACGCAGCCGAATGAACGCGATGCCGGGAGCCTTCAGGGTCAGACGCATTGACGCACGGTCGCCTGAGAGCGATTCCGTCCGAGCCGCTGAGAAGTCGTTTCCGGCATCCACGATGCGAACCTCCGCCGTCACACCCCCGGTCCAGGTGAAACCCTTCCAGTTCAAAACCAGGTCCGAGCGCGGGTCGATGAAATTGCTCACCAGCATCGTCGCCTCCCGGTCATCCGCGCTCAACCCCGCGGCGAAGGCCAGTGTTCCGGCCACCGCACCGCGTGTTTCCACACGCCTCGGCGTTTCTACGAGACCCTGAAAGGCGCGCAAAGCCTGGTGTGTCTTCAGCGGGACCCCCTGCTCGGTGAAGATGCCGAATGCACCCAGCTCGCCGTGGAAGAAGTTGCACACATCGATCGGTGCATCCTGGAGCTCCACCAGCGAGGCGACGACAAATGCGGCTCCCGGTGCGCCCGCCATTTCCTCGTAGGTACGCTGCCGGGAGGCGGGGGTTCCTGATTTTGAGATCGGCTTCCACGTATTGCCGGGGAGATAGTTCCATTCGTTCAGATGGCTCTCGGTATCCGTGAAACCCTTGGAATCCAGAAGTCGCCGGATGGCTCTCGAGCGTGCAGTCAGTTCGCCAGGGTCCGCCGTATAACAATGCCAGGAGAAGAAGTTCAGCGGCACGTTGTCCTTGCGGCACATCGCCAGAAAGCGGACGGCAAAATCCGTTGGAATGAATTCCCCTTTCACAAAACCGCCGCTGGCTCCGAGCGACGGGCCGCCGACCTTCAATGCCGGGAACTCCTTCTTGAGGGCGAGCGCGGCGGTGCGATAGAGCCGCAGGTAATCCTCGTCGGTCCCGCTCCACATGACTGGGCGGTTCTCGGGTTCATTCCAGATCTCCCAGTAGCGGATGTGGTGATGAAATCCGTTCGCCCATCCTTCGTTGTAATGCCGAACGATCCCGAGGCAGATCGCCGCCCACTTTTCCATGTCCGCGGGTGGATGGACATACCGCTTCACAGCCGTGTGCTCGATGCTTTCGCCCAGGCGATAGATCGGTTCCGCACCGGTCTTGCGCACCGCTTCGATGTATTCGTCGGTAAGCCGGAAATCGTAGCTCTCCGGCAGCGCTGGATCGGCGCTCGGGTTGGGGAAGACCGCATGGTGATCGACGACATACGGATTCGGCCAACCGCAGTCGTGAAGCCGCGTGAACGGAATTCCAAGTGTCTTTTGCTCCTGGATCAGATCGAATAATCCGCCCGGTGCCAGCGGCCCCTTGTTGATCCCGTGGAGCGGGCGGATGGCTCCCGTTGGAACTGAGAAGTCTGCTCTCAGAACGGCGTCCTCCGCCCGGATTGGATGGGACGTGAGAATAACGGCGAGGAGCCATCCCCAGCATCGGATAGAACGAACACGGAGCGCACTCATGCGGAGAACTCTGAGCAGAAACGAATCAGCGGAGGAAAGGAATCCGGTGTGCACCTCGTCGCCTACCCGTAGGAGACGACGTCAGGAGACTCTGACTTCCTGGAGGGACGAGTTCCACGAGT
>JBDNHZ010000409.1:0-3577 GCA_041688515.1 Verrucomicrobiota bacterium | reverse complement strand
GCGGCCTGCGCGTCGCCGTCGGGTCCGTGCGAAAAGAGATAGGCGGTGACCGGTCGGGCGTCGTTGTCGAGGCCGTTCCAGAACCAGAATTCGACGCTGTAGGTCTCCGCCGGTTGGATCGGGGCGCGGAGGCGTCCCCCGGCGAAGTGGACGGCGCGGTTGATCTGCGGACCGGAGAAGTTCGAGGGTCGCAGGGCGGGATCGGGCGAGACGCCGGAGCCGCTGCCCGGCCCGGGAAGGTAGAGGGCAACGCCGTTCTCGAAGGTCGCATGCCGGCGGTTCCCGGAACCGTCGAAGGCGGTCGGCAGGATCATCTCGTTCAGACGCCAGTACGCGGACGGGCGTGAGGCCAGGATCGTTTCGGCGTACGGCCCGTGGGTGTCGAGGATCGGGCGGCGGGGTTTGCCGGCCACTTCTTCCAGAAGGCCCAGGAGCGTGGCGACGATGCGGGGTTCCGCCTGCACTTCGAGCCCGGCGGTCCGTGCCGGCCAGGTGGTGTAGCCGCCGAGGTGGTGCTGTTCCGGCGGCGGGATGTAGCCCTCGGCTCCGTTGGCGAGGGAGATGTTCATGGTGACCGGGAACGGACTTTGGACCTTCAACTTCAAGCCCGTGATCGCGTACACCTCGTTGGGGAGCGTGGCGATGGCCAAGTCCCCGATCCGCACCGCCTGCAGCTTGAGTTCGGTCTGCTGCCGTTCGTGCAGGTGGATCGCTTCCCAGGCATAGACTTCCGGGAGACTCGACGGGATCCGGTCCCCCATCTTCTGGGTCAGGGCGCGCGCCCACGCCAGGCGTGAGGGATCCGGGGTCCGGTACCGAAGGCCCAACTTCCGCTCCGCCATCTTCAGGGGAGCGGTGTCGTGGTAGGTCAACCGCGCCAGGATCGCCTCCACTTCCCCCGCCATTTCCCGGGCGTAGGCGTCGTACCCGATGTCCCGGGCCGGCGCGCCATAGTCCATCCACATCTGATCCCCACTCGTGCCCTGGGACATGATCGCGACAAACGACGGATCGGCTTTCAGCGATTCGGCGAGGTATTTCGCGAACCGGCCGTAGTAGTCGGAAGAGAGCAGGGGAGAGCCGTAGTAATGCTGGGAGTAATTCGCGAGGATCGCCATCGGCCGGCCTTCGGGCGTGGTGATGCCCAGGACAGTCAGGCCCGGATCCACCGGCCCCGAAGGACCGATGGCGTCCGGACTGACGTGGCCCGGGTGCATGTGGGCGCGCACGCTGGGTTGTCCGTAGGGATCGGTGATCAGCCGATCGGGCCGGCGGATCCAACGGCGGTTGAAGGTGTGCTTCCAGTCGTTGGTGCTGCTCCAGCCCACGCGGGCCGGTGCCAGACGACGATTGGCCTCGATGATCGCCTCGGCAATGCGGGGGGGCAGCGAGGCTGCATACACCGGGTCCACCCGACTCCCGAGGCAGCCCATCGCCGAGGGCGCCGAATGGGTGTGGGTTGAGGAAATCAGCATCCGATGGGTGGGGATCCCGGTGGCTTTGGCGGCAAGTTCCTTCGCCTGATCGATGAGATCCCGCGGCACCATGCAGGAATCGACCACGCAAAACGCGATCCGGGTGGAGCCGTCATCCAGCACGAGCGCCTTTGCCGAGAGCGGGTCGATCACCCGGTCGCTGGTGCGCTCGGTGAACATCGCGTTGACGAGCACCGGGAAGCGCTGCGGCGAAATATCGGTCACATGCGCACCGGCCAGGAAAGGAGCAGCAGCCAACTTTCCGGAGAACAGCAGGAGCACTGGCAACCACCATCGACGACGGGACAGAACGGGCATGGTCCGAGTCTGTCACGCGACCGAGGCCGATGACCACCCCCGGCTCAGGGGAGCATTGGACGAGCTCCGTGAGGAAGGAAACCTCACGATTCCCGGAGTCGTTACCGCACGGATCTGGCTTGAGTCAGGCCAGTTCGAGCACGGCCCGGTGGATGTCGCGGGCCATGGTCTCGTCGGTGTAACGGTTGAAAACCGCCTGTCGTCCCGCGTCGCCCAGCGCACGGAGGCGTGCAGGCTCGGCGATCAACGGGCGAAGGGCGGCGGCGAGGGCGGCGGACGTGTTGGGGCCGCAGAGCACGCCACCCCCGGTGTCGCCCAGGATCTCGGGATAGGTGATGCTCGAGGGCTGAACCAGCGGAGTTCCTGCCGCCATCGACTCGATCTGGTAAAGACCGAAGGCCTCCGACTGACGCCCGGGAACCGAGAGGACGTCGCAGGCGGCGTAGAAGGCCACCTTTTCCTCGCGGCTGACATTGGGATGGAACGTCACGTCGCCCAGAACGCCGGCCGTCGCGAGCTTCTGCTTCTGTTGGGCGACGAACAATTCATCGGAAGGGCCGCATCCGCCGCCGATACGAAGCCGCAAGTGACGGAGCGCGGGATCCCGGCGCAACTCGATGAAGGCGTCCACGACGAGATCGAGGCCTTTCTCGGAACATTGCCGGGCGAAGAAGCCGAGGGTCAGCGGTTCACCGGGCTTCTTCGCCACCCGCGGCGGGAGTTGGTCGTAGCCTTCGAGACTGATCCCATTGGGAACCACCCGCAGACGATCGGAGGGAAGGCCCAGACGCTGCTGCATGCGGTCAGCGAAGTAACGGGAGGGCGAGATCCAGCCGTCCACATCCCGACCGCGCTCCGTCAGGGTCTTCCAGCTCTCCGAACGCCAGGGTTCCGGAATGGAATCGATGAAGGCCTCTTCGCTCTGCAGGAAGACGATGACCCGCGTCTTCAACGACTTTTTGATCCGACGGGCAAACCCCACCAGCAGGGCGTTGGAGAGGAAAACGACGTCCGGATGCTCCTGCGATCCCAGCCAGGTGATCAGGTCGTTCAGTTCGCGGGTCTGGCTCCCTTCCTCGCCTTTGAGCATGGAGAGGTTGAGATCCCCCACGTCCGACGCCCGGGTCTGCGCCGCCTTGCCGGCCGCCCACTTGAGGAGTTTGGGCGAATCGAACCAGTTGCGGAACCAGGCCGGGGCCGACTTGTATCCCGGCACCTTCTGCGACAGGAAGACGTTGATCCCCCCGAAAAACGTGGGAGTGCCCGTGTGCGCCGGGCGCTCATCCAGCGTCATCGGCAGGTAGAGCGGCACCATGAGCGTGTCGTGACCCTGACGACGCAGCGCCGTCACCAATGCGTTGTCGCGGAAACAATTTCCGCAATACATGCCGCCTGCCCCGGGGGTGATCTGGACGAATTTCATCCGACGATCGGCAGCGTGCCTTTGAACCGTTCCAGGCTCAAGCCATGGCAGCGGTCAACGGAGCCGCCGTGATCTTCGGGAGGCCGTAGGGCAGCGGTTCGGGAAGCTGGGTGAACTCGGAGAAGGCGGCGAACATCCGGCTGAAATCCTTGTTTACGTCTCCGGACAAACAGTCGGTCAGGTCGTCGGCCACCGCGGGATACTTGTCGGTGACGGTGCGGAAACTGACGTTGGCATCGTAGAAGGCGTACACGAGGCGGCGCATGTTCTCCACGCTCTCGCCCATCTCCGCGGCGTAACGGGAAAACCGGGCGGCCCCCGTGTCCTTCGCCTCCAGCGCCTCGTGGATGGCGTCGGCCGC
>JBDNHZ010000408.1:0-10336 GCA_041688515.1 Verrucomicrobiota bacterium | reverse complement strand
GGCCGCGGGCGTCCCCGCCCGCCCCTTGGATCAAGCCCGGTAAAACTCGCGCACGGAGTGGATCACATGATCCACTTGGGCGTCCTCCAACTCGGGATACATAGGCAGCGGCAGGACCGTTCGGGAGACCGTCTCGGCCACAGGGAAGTCGCCGAGTTGCCATCCGAGATCCGCGTAGCACTTCTGCAAGTGCAAGGGCTGCGGATAGTAGATCAGCGTCGGCACCCCCGACGCCGCCAGATGCGCCTGCAATTCATCTCGGCGTTCACTCCGCAGGGCATAGACATGCCAGCAATGGGAATTTCCCTCGGCGGTCATCGGCAACTCCACCGGCACTCCGGCCAACCCGGCGCTGTAGCGCGCGGCAATCGCACCCCGTCGCTCCGTCCACCGTTTCAGATGCGGCAGCTTCACCCGCAGGATGGCCGCCTGCATTTCGTCCAGACGCGAATTGTATCCGTGAAGATCGTGGAAGTACCGGCGTTCGATCCCGTGCACCCGCAGCATCCGCAACTTCTTCGCCAGCGCCGCATCGGAGGTCACGCACATCCCCCCGTCGCCATCCGCCCCCAGGTTCTTGGTCGGGTAAAAACTGAAGCATCCGATATCCCCCGCCGAGCCAAGCCCCTGCCCGTTCCAGGAAGCGCCGATCGCCTGCGCGCAATCCTCAACGATGCGGATGCCGCGTTCCCGCGCCAGCGGCAGAAGGGCATCCAGATGGGCGGCCTGACCAAACAGATGGACGGGAATGATGGCCTTGGTGCGGGGCGTGCAACGGCGCGCCACGTCGGCCAAGTCCAGGGTAAAGGTCCGGGGATCAATGTCGGCGAACACCAGGCGGGCTCCGACCTGGATCACCGATTCCGCCGGCGCGATGTAGGTGAACGGCGTGGTGATGACCTCGTCCCCGGGCCCGACATCCAGGGCCCGCAGAGCGAGGGTCAGCGCGTCCGATCCCGAGTTCATCCCGATGCCGTGACCGGCCCCAACGAAGGCGGCGATCTCCTGCTCCAGCGCCGACACCTGGGGACCGAGGATGAAATGGCCCCGGTCGAGCACTTCGGTGAGCGCCTGGATCAACTGTTCCCGGAGCGCAGTCGTCTGCGCACCCGGGTTCAAAAATGGAACCTGCATCGGGGTGAAGTGGTAAACGGTCGATCCCCCGGGACGAAGCAAATCTTCCACGATCGCCCTGGGAGGCAACTGCCGACGTGAGGAGGCGGATGTAGCTGCCGACGTGAGGAGGCGGATGTCCGCGTGCTTCGCCTTGCCTGAGGTCCGCCTCGTTCCCTCGGCAGCTACCCCTCGGGCCGTTCGTAGCTGCCGACGTGAGGAGGCGGATCTCAGTCGGGCGAGGGCAGTGTCAAGATGCGCCCGCGTCGCGCTGGGCTGCCCGCCGGAGATTGAAAGAGGATTCACGCAGGCCCTCAGGGCTTCAGAGATGCGTGGCATCAAGGAATTCATGGCCGAGGGGGCGTTGCTTGGACAGCTCTGGATGGAAGGGCATTTCGAAGTTGGCGATCCGCTCACGAATTCAGGCGCAGAGAAACGGCCCATCACAGTTGAAACAAATCGTTCCCGCTAACCCATGAACATCGAATTGTTCCTTGAGGAGCCGTCAGCGGAGGCTTTCTTGCAAGGCTTTTTGCCGAGGCTAATGCCGGTCGGCACGACCTGGAATCCGATCGTGTTTCAGGGCAAGAGAGATCTACTCTGCAACCTCGAACGCAGGTTGAAGGGCTATCAGGCATGGATGCCTTTGGATTGGAAGATTGTGGTGTTAATAGACGAAGACCGAACCAACTGCCGCGCGTTAAAGGGACGGATGGAAGCTGCCGCAGCTGCAGCAGGCTTAATCACGAAGTCCGCAGCCACGGACGGGCGCTTTGTCGTCCTGAATCGCATCGCCGTGGAGGAATTGGAGGCATGGTTTTTCGGAGATCCGACGGCTTTGGCGGCCGCTTTTCCTGGAGTGTCGCCGCATCTTGGAGCGAAGGCTGTCTATCGAAATCCAGATGCCATTGCCGGAGGCACCAAAGGGATGGGTGACGTCGCGCCTCGATGCGATTGATCAGCACCACCGAGGCTCCGCTTTCGTGGGCGAGGGTGACGTGGAGATCGCCGTTCCACATGCTGCCCGGACCGCCGGCACCATTGCTCCCTTCGAATCGCAGCCAGACGGAGATGTCGGTCAGTTGATCGGCGTTGAAGGTGATCGGACGTGTGTCCGAGACCGTGACCGGGGCGCCGCCACCGGGCGCATCGGGGATCTCCAGGTTCACGTCCACCCAGCGGGGAAAAATCGTCAGGCCAGCCTGAACAAAGGGAACTCCGGCGGCACCAAGGTCCAGTGCGGCGGCAAGAGAGGACAATCGCGGTTTCATCATAGGAGCAATTGAAGGGCTCTGGCTTCGATCAGGATCACTGGGCAGGCAGCGGTAAAATCCGGTCGGTCGTAGCGAATCCCTGTGCCGGACGGATGGTATTACGTGATGAGCCGTGGCTACGGCGGGTCGGCTCAAGGACACCCGGTTGAACCTATGGGACTGCCCCATTGCCTTCCTGCCCTCCTCCCACCAAGCCCTTCCCCCGCTCCAGTCGCACCATCGAGAATGGCCTGCCCATTGCTTTTCCAAAGACCTGAAGCCGTATCACCGAATGGAGTGGAGGATGCCACAGCGGATTAGCCCACGGGCGGATTCCCCTTTGGATCGGCGGAACTTGGCCCCCTTGAATGTCGGGCCAGCATGTCGGGC
This sequence comes from Verrucomicrobiota bacterium, assembly GCA_041688515.1. Taxonomy (GTDB): domain Bacteria; phylum Verrucomicrobiota; class Verrucomicrobiia; order Limisphaerales; family UBA9464; genus UBA6176. The sequence continues at coordinate 7,580 of JBDNHZ010000408.1, read as the reverse complement.
CAACAATTTCCGCGAACTCCGTCCTCCCTCTCCATCCGGAGCCGTTTTCAATGATTTTGCCCGGTCAGATCATCACCAATTCCTCCCTATGAATGCCGACCCGGTCCCTGCCTTCGTCCCCAAGTCCATCTCCCACCGATGGCTGGCTTGTCTCCTCGCCTTTCTCAACCTCGGTGCCGTCCTGTCCGCCGCCGACTGTTCCCCGCCCCGCAGCACCCGCTACGACGGATCCGCCGCTGCCCGCATCGAGTACAAGTTTCGCACCGGCCATGATGACTCGGTCGCGATGACCCTCGAAGCCTGGGTCTATCGGGAGGATGCCACCCGCTGCGAAACCATTGTCTCCCACGACTACACCCAGTCCTGGTGGTTCGGTTTCTGCCCGCGCCTCCGGTTCTATCGGAGTGGCGGGGCTTTTGCCGATGCGGACGTCGATGTGCCCGCCGGACAATGGACCCATGTGGCCGCGTCGTATGACGGCAAGGCCGTGACATTCGTCATCAACGGGCAACCCGCCGGAATCAAGGCCCTCGCCCATGCCGGATCCGGATTCTCCACCCCGGTCCTTCTGGGAGCAGACCCCGGTGGATACCGCTTCCTCGGATCCCTCGACGAAGTCCGGCTCTGGTCCACCGCACGCTCCACTGCCGAGATCGAATCCGGCCGGTTCCTCGAACTCCGGAACCGCCCGGGCCTCGCCGCCGTCTGGGATACCGGCGGTGATCGTGACCTCGTCAGCAACACCTCCGTCACTCCCGGTGCCGGGACCGGCCTTCAGGTGGCCGGCATCCTCCCCTTCATTCCGGGCAGCCCCATTCCCGCCCCTCCCATCGCGCTCCCAGGCACGCCGGCGCCCATCGAGGGACCCACCCTCTCCGGCGTGGTCCTGAAAGACAAAACGCCCGTGCCCAATGTCTTCCTGGCCCTCGAAGGTCCCGTCCGTCAGGTCACCCTCACCGATGCCTCCGGCCGCTACACTTTCTCCTGTCTGCCGCCCGGTGATTATCGCGTCATCCCGTTCAGCAGCGGACTCGATTTCTCACCGGCGACCGTCGGGATTCCCAAATTCGAATCGGATCGCACGGCTGACTTCACCGCCAGCGCCACCCAGACCCCAAAGCCGTTGGTCTCCTCCGACAAACCCTCCGGCACCCGTATCAAATTGGATCGTCGCATCTACCCCCTGGACTCGCAGGTCCACGCCACCCTCACGCTCGCTCATGAAAGCGATGCCACCGAGCTCTACGCCCTCATCGCCTCCACCACGACCGGCGATGTCGAGTTGATGGTGCTGAAGAAGGACCCCTCATTGCCCCGTGTCTTCCGAACCCAGACCGGCCTGATCCTCACCCCGGAAGCCTCCACTCCCCACGACGCCCAACTGAGGGTCGTGCCCGGCGATCGGATCGCCGTCCTTCACTACCTCGCCGTGGATGCGTCCGGGAGCGGTTCGGATGAGCAGGCCGTCGGCGACTTCGCCCTGATCCGCAATGCTGGCTTCAGCGGTTCGCCCGTCGTGATCGAACCCGGCATCGCCGCCAGTTCAGACGAACTTCAACCTCCGCCCGGGGGCAAGCCCTTGGGAACGTTGCTCGCCCGGAACGGTTGGCCCATCCAGATCCCAATCAATGAAGTGGTGTTCTTCCCCCGGGACGCGGATGACCTCAAACGGTTCGTCGATGCCACGAAAGGAACGGTGCAAGCCGTCCAGGGCGATCCCCAGACCGGGGAAAGCCTGTCCTACCTGATTCAATGGACGCCGCCCAAGGCGGACCTCGTGTCCCTGCGCCAACTTCGCGATCTCCTCGACCAGAAGGACGAAGTCTTCGCCAGCAACTCCGAGGCGCTCGATCTGTGGGCAGGCATCCTCGAACTCCGCCTACGCGGCTTCATCGTCGCCTCCAATCCCCGCCTCCAGTTCCACGATCTCCCCGGTGTGTCCCCGTTGGAAAGCGGTGCCGGCGATTCCCGCTCCCGAACCTTCCTCAATGAAGGTCCCCTCAACGTCCCCCAGCTTTGGGCCTTCCTCGCCCTCTGGGATCGCGATGAAGTCCGCATCCCCGCCGCCATCCTCGACGTCGGATTCGCCCCCAGTCCGGATCTCCGCACGCCCTTGGTCGAATGTGACATGGAGGGAGCCGGCCCCGGCGGAATGCTGTGTGGTCCGGGACGCGCCTTCGGTGTCCAGCGCGTGGGCAACAGTCTTTTTGGAAACCGTACCTGGCACGGCACCGGGGTCGCCTCGACCCTCGGTGGTCGCCTCAACAACCGCTGGACGCCATCCGATGGTCAGACCGGCGGACGCGCGGGTGTGGGAGGTCAGGTGGTGCAACCCCTGCTCTACCAATACGGCCTCGGTTCCTACGTGTTCGAGTTCGGTGCGGGCATGCGCAAGGCCACCCTCGACGGCGCCAGTGTCATCAACATCAGCGGGGGTTATCCCTGTCGCATTGCCGACACCCTCGGCATCGGATTCAACATCTGCTCGCCCGGAGGTCGTGCCGCGCTTTGCGCCACCGCCACCGCCGTTCTCGCCACGGCTTCCGCCGCCATCTGCGCCACCGCCGGCCTCACCGCCGCCATCCCCATCGTCGGGCCCATCATCGCCATCCCCCTCTTCGTCGCCTGTGGCGTCGCCACCGCCGCCACCGTCGCCGGAAGTGCCGCCTGCTTCGCCACGCTCGTCCTCGGCGATCCGCGCGACCCCATGATCGAAGGCGTCCGCTTCGCCACTGACCGCGGCGTCCCCATCGTCGTCTCCGCCGGCAACCGCCTTTCCGCTGAGGTCCTCCCGCCGATCGTCCGCGACCTCATCGACTTCAACGAAGTGCGCATCGAGCAATGGCAGGTGTTCCCCGCCATGATCGAGCCCTGCATCGTCGCCGGTGCCACCGCCGACAACTGGCCGTTCAACAACCTCCACTTCACGGGCAATCGCGTGAATCTCTGGGCCCCGATCCGGACCGCCTATTACCGGCCCGTCCCCGAGGACTCCCTGACCCCGGCCAACACCTGGATCCGCGAATTCATCGGTGGCACCAGCGCCGCCGCCCCCTACACCGCCGGGACCATCGCCGCCATGCAGGCCGTGAATCCTTCCCTGAACCCACGCACCCCGGGCCTCACCGACGCCCAGCGCCGCGCCATCCCCGCCCGCATCCGCGGCATCCTCACCAACAGCGCCTGGACGACTGCCGAACTCGCTGCCATGGCTCCCGCCGATCAGGTCGCTGCCGTGAACGCCGGTGCCGCGCAACGCCGGCATCTCATCAATCCCTTCCGCGCCGTCCAGACCGCCGCTGCCGGCATCATTCCCGACTTCAGCTCCCTCGGTTATGACACCCGCCTCAACTTCAATGAGGTCAACCCGGCCGAAGCTGCGGATGATCTCGCCAACGCACGCCGTCTCCCTCTCGGCCCCCAACAGACCGGTACACTCATCAATATCCTGGGCGAGGAAGGCGCCCCGGATCGGCAGGATGTCGATTGGTGGAGCTTCTCCATGCCCCCGAGTGCCGACCTTCTCTTCGCGCGTGTCCAGCTCACCTACCCCCGTGGATTCGGCGACCTCACTCTCGGTGGCCTGAGTCTGGTCCGCACCGAATTGCTCGGTGCCGAAACCCGGCTCACCTTCGAGACCGCCGCCCGGTTCCCAAACTCCGAGGTCCGCTTCCCCGTCCGTGGCGTCGGCCGTGCTGACAACGTCTACAAACTCCTCCTCGAAGGAATTCGCCCCGCCGGTTTAGCTCCCGAACCGGATGCCTTCGATCGCAACGATCTCGTCAACCCGGTCCGACCCAACAACAACATCCGCGACCGCGCCGTCCGCCTCGGCACCACCCCCGACCGCGCCTGGCAGATCCAGCCCGGCGATATCCTCAGCGAACGTCAGGAACTCCTCGTCAGCAACCTCACTTTCCACACCGGCACCGATGTCGACTGGTTCCGTATCGACGCCCTTCCCGAGCTTCAGGGATGCCAGCCCAGCCTCGAGATCCACTTCGATCGCGGCGTTCAATGCACCGTCTACGGACGCACCCGCCGTTCCGAATCGGAAGTCATTGCCCGCTCCGCGGCTTCGCCGGTCACCCTGCCCGAGGCCAACCAACCCGGGGTGCCCCTCTTCGTCCTGTTCGAGAACACCGATCCCAACCGTCCCCTCCGTTACAAGGCCCGCTTCGTCTACCGCGCCTTGTCCCCCGAAATCTGCGCCCTCGCCGATCTCGCCCGCAGCCGCGGGGCCTCCCAGGGACGCGACCTCTTCGGCAGCGGCGTGTTCCCGTTCCCCTGTCCGGCACCCGATTCGCTCACCCTCAATCCCGGTGACTTCCTCCAGTTGCCCGGTCGCGAAAGCGATCCCTTCGGCCGCGTCATCAATCCCGAGTGGAACCTCATCGAATGGCGCGGTGGCGGTGATTTCGCCGCCCGGATCCAGATCCCCGGCAACGCCTCCCTCCGCGTCCGTCTTCTGCAACTCGACGGCACCCTCCTCTCTGAAGTTGCCACGCCGGACCTCGGCGATGCCAAGGCCGGACCGCCCGACGATTTCTCCGGTGCCCGCACCCTGTTCCTCCGTCAACCGAGCCTCCTGCCGGGCACCTATATCCTCGAGTACAGCCAGGGCACCCTCGGCATCCTCATCGGATTGAACCTCCCCCGGAATGCCATCCGTGATGGTTCGCCCGCCCTCGAAGATCTCGATGCGGGTCCCCTCCCCACGCCGCCCCTGCTCGAAGCCTTGGGCTCGTCCGATTCCGCCAAGCCATTCCTCCGCCTTCAATGGCCCGCTGCTGAACGTTTCCCCCGACTCGAAGAGGCCACCTGGTTCGGTCCCGATGCCACCTGGACTCAAAGCGCCATTCCCGCTCAGTTCGCCAAGGGTTTCTTCTCCACGTCCATTCCGTCCGGCGATGACAACCGCTTCTTCCGACTGATCGCCGATCCCGATGCCTGTTTCGATGCCGGTGCCTTCGGGCCGGGTTCCCATCCCAATCCATGGGTCGTCGGCGGATACGAATTCACCGGGGTCGCGGCTCCCGGCGGTGCCCCCTCATCTGAAGTCCTGGTGCGCCTTCAGGACGGGGTCCCGGGCATCGACGTCAATTCCCTCCTCACCGTCGCCCTCCCCGAACCCGCCAACAGCGTTGAACTCGGGTTCGTCTCCCGCTCCGGCCTCGTGACCTTCGCCGCCTACGACGCTGCCGGCACGCTCGTCGCCAGCGAAACCGTCGCGGGCATCTCTTCCTCCCTGCGTACCGTCACCCTGCGCTCCGCCGGCACCGACATCATCTGGGTCGATGTCCATTCGCCCAACCTCCTCACCGTCATCACGCGCATCTGCTCCCGCCATTTCCCACTGCTCTCCGGAGGCGATCTCGCCGATGACTGCCACGATTTCCGATTGGATCCCGTCGGTCCGGTGGCCAACCCCCTCGAAGCGGACGGAATCAAACTCAGTTCCTGGCTGCCCTCCGACAGCGCACCGCGTCCCGATCCCGATACCCGGATCGAATCACTCTCCGGTGAGACCGGCTATCTCGTGGCGTACCGCACCGAAATCGAATTCGCACGCCCCTGTTCCCTCGTCCACATCGACTTCCTCCAACTCGCCGGTCTGGTCGACTTTGAAGCCTTCGATTCTGCCGGCACCTCGATCGACTGGCGCCGGTTCACCGGCATCACCGGAGCCCCCCAGTCGGTTCACCTCGGTTCACCCGGCACCGCCGTGAAACGCATCCTCGTTGTCGCCCCCAACAACCGGACCGTTCTGCTCCGCATCTGTTGCGACGGCAGTGCCGCCGCCCCCAACAGCGATGGCAACTGCGTCTCGTTCCCGGTCGGCACCACGCCCCGACCCAACCCGTGGCACATCGGCGGCCTGATCCTGAGTCAACGCAACCTCGCCGGTGTCCCCGCTCCGACGGTGGCCATGGGCGAACGCAACGGCGAAACCGGCATCGACCTCATCCCGGGCGAAACCTCCCTCCTGCTGCCGATGGCCATGGACGAAGTCACCCTGCGCCTTGCCCTTGAAGGCGCCCGCCTCGAGATCGAAGCCCAGGACGCGGGCTACCGCACCGTCGCCCGCGCCTCCGTCGTCGGACCCGGTCCGCTCATCGCCACGCCCACCCTCCGCGGAACCGGCATCGTCCGGATCCTCATCAAGCCCACCAACGCCAAGGGCATCCTCAGCGGGATCTGCCGGTGACAAATTGACACCGCCCGGGGGCCGACCCTTGGGCTCCCCGGGAGAGGGTGTGGGGCTCCAGCGCTTGAACCTCGCGGAGCGCCCTGGGGTGCGTGTGGCGGCCCGCCACCGCTTTGCCCGCGGGCCATCGAACGTCGGGGACGTCCCCGCGCACCCGTCGGCAAGGAATCCTCACGCGAAGCCGCGAAGCCGCAAAGATGGCCTTCCATTCGGGAGGGATCCGAAGAGGACCCCGCCGAGGCTCTGCCGCAGGCGCGCTTGCAGGGTTTCAGAGCGTGGTTGGATGAGCAAACCGGCTACTGGCAATACTGACACAACCACTCGTCCCGGACATCAGCCGATGCCATTACAGAGTTTCGAAAGACCAATTCAAAACTCAGTGTCAACAATGGCTATGTTGGCAAAGTCCCCTTCGACTTAGCGCACTGGCAGAAGGTGGCGGCGAAACAATATCCGAACGGTCTTCCAAAGCCCTATCCCAGCGACCCGACGCAGTGGTTGTTCAACGGCCACCCCGCCGGTGCAGACCAGCCGTTGCAAGTGGCCGTGGCCCGGTTGCTCGGCTACCAGTGGCCGCGCCAGACCGGGTCGAGTTTTCCCGATTGTCCGGCCCTGGATCCGGATGGCTTGGAAGAGCGCGCCGATGCGGATGGCATCGTCTGTTTATCGGCTACCAAAGGGGAAGCCCCGGCGGCGGAACGGTTGCGGGCCGTGCTGAGCCAGGCGTTGGGCGGCTATGACGTTCGCGAATTGCTGGCGAAGACCGGGCTCAAGGGCAGCGAATCGGAGACGTTGGAAGAATGGTTGCGGGACGAGTTCTTCGAGCAGCACTGCGCGCTGTTTCATCAGCTCCCCTTCATCTGGCATGTCTGGGACGGCCACAAGAACGGGTTCAGCGCGCTTGTGAATTACCACAAGCTCACCCACGCCCATCTGGAGAAGCTCACCTTTGCCTATCTCGGCGACTGGATCCGACGCCAGCAGGCGGCGGTCGAAGCGGGGGAGGCCCGGAGCGACGCCCGGCTTCAGGCCGCCCGTGCATTGCAGGGCAAGCTCAAGCTCATCCTCGAAGGCGAGCCGCCCTACGACCTGTTCGTCCGCTGGAAGCCGCTGGCGTCCCAGGCAATTGGCTGGCATCCCGACCTCGACGACGGCGTGCGCATGAACATCCGCCCCTTCACCACCGCCGACATCCTCCGCAAGCGGGTGAAGGTGAAGTGGGACAAAGACCGGTTCTTCGCTACTTTCTGTGGCTGGGATATGATTGCCTGCAGGTCCGTCCGTGAAGGCCCTACGCGCCTTCCTCCAGGCACACGCCCCGGATTCGCCAAATCGGGCACCGCGATGCGTCCTGCTGCTGCCTCCCGAAATG